>CAYFGW010000218.1:0-8415 GCA_964342365.1 uncultured Candidatus Sericytochromatia bacterium
TTAACCAGTGTGGGGTGAGTCGTATAAGTGAAATTCGGTGAAGTGCCACTGATACCCGTGATGCTGTTCATTAAGGTATTGAGCGCGGATAAATCAAGCGCACGGGCACGGGTGGCGTTGGTTTGCAAAAGAGCTTTCATCGCCTTGGCTGTGGCAGTACTTTGAAAACTCAGGGTGGCGCTGGTAGTATTAAAGCCAGTGGGGTTCAAAACCGCCGCCAAATCAGCCTGGGGAATATCTGTTGTGCCGTTATCTACCTGCAGCTCGGCAATCAATAAGTCATCAGGCAGTACGTTGCTAAAGATAATATTCAGTTCACCATTAGCAGGGTAATTCACTTTACCATTGCCGTCCGCGCTATCGGGGGTGTAACTCTTGCCGCGGCTATCGATGAGGGTAGCAGTGATCTTAGCGGCATGACTGAGATCGAGAGCCTGTGTACTGAACTGATGCAAAGGGGGTAGCTTTAGCGAGAGGATAACCCGCTGCCCCTGAATCTTGAGATCAGTAACCTGAGGGGATTGAGACACCGAGCGCAATGTTTGTTCAGGGGATGAGGGGGCAGTTGCCGTGTCTGGCTGGCAAGCCACCAACGCCAGCAAGCTGAGAGTACAAAAAAACGACCACTTCTTCATAAATTAACCTGCCCTCTGCCCGTGGTAACGTTGATGATAATATTTTGTTGTGTACTCAAACTGCCGTCTGTCACCGTCAGGAGAAGCGTATAAGCACCAGAGGCATCAGGAGAGGCCCAGATGACGGTAGGGCCCGTGGCGCTAAAACTTTGACAGGCAGTTTCTAAACAGCTCCAGCTGAACTGGGCGTTGCTTAACGTGCTTTCAGCATCACTGGCGGTGGCCGTGAGTTGTACCGGCGTTCCTGTTCCTACAACATTTGTGCTGCTGGCCTGCAAGCTATTAATGATGGGAGCCGTATTCACGGATGCAAGATTTCCGTTTTCACCACTGCTTCCGCCGCCTCCGCTACCACTGCTGAACTGAGTCGCATTGACACTGACACGGGTGCGGGCTT
This sequence comes from uncultured Candidatus Sericytochromatia bacterium, assembly GCA_964342365.1. Lineage (GTDB taxonomy): Bacteria > Cyanobacteriota > Sericytochromatia > UBA7694 > UBA7694 > CAXRDE01. The sequence continues at coordinate 1,033 of CAYFGW010000218.1, forward strand.
CAAATTCCGTATCGGGAATACGCACTACAATATCCGCAAAGCCAAATTCCACTAGCGCCTGAATCTGGCCCTGAGCATCCACAGAAATATCCTGAGGCCGTGAGCTTTCCCAGTTGAGTACCACATTACGCAGCTGACTCCCGTCAATTTCCGCTCCCAGCGCGTCCACAAACACCACATTAAACTGCGTGGTTTCGTTTTTAGCGTCCAGAAAACGGTCGTTCTGATTACTCATACGCAAACGGGCAATGCGACTGAGCTGTTGCTGTAGAGCCGCTGCATTATTTGAAAAGGTATCCGGGGAGGTATCCGGTGAAGCACTGCTCATCGGGGCCGGGCTCTGTCCTGTATTTGTTGGAGTTGTGGGTGTATCTGCAAGTTCAGAGGTTTCTGGTGTTACCGATGGCGGAACGCTTGCAGCAGGGTTGGCCGAAGTGGGTTCTGGTGCATTGGTGGGCATACAGGCCACCAGGAAAAAACCGGTCACCAGAGAAATCGAAGCCAATTTGAGCATTAGTTGAATCCTCCGTCCAGATTGACATCTACGGTGGGTACGCTACCGGCAAGACTATTGCTGTCGTGGGTGTTGGTGGTAACGCTTACGGCTACATCTCCGGGGGTGTCTACCCCGTCAGGAATCACCACTGTAAGTTGGGTGCCGCTTGCTGTGGCAGGTGTTGCCGTGATAGATCCGAAACGTACTATATTATGGTTGAGCGTGGGGTCAAAGCTTGTGCCCGTGATGGTGAGGGTTTGACCACGAATCAATGCGGGTTTGCTATTGTGTTCTTGCCCTGTATTCATACTGGAAATGACGGGTGTGAGGGTTAGTGTCTGGTTACCGCTGGTTTGATCCCCGAGGCTCACATTGACGGGTTTGATTCCTGCCGCTCCCGCATCGGGTACTGTCACCGTCAGCTCAGTAGCTGTGGCTGCGGTAACGGTAGCCATTACGTTATTGATGCGTACATGATTGTTAGTCAGTACGGTATCAAAGCCTGTGCCCGTCAGGGCAACAACGCCTCCCTGTGTGGCGATGGCGGTAACGTTCGTCAGCACAGGGGTTACCGCAAAACGCTGTGGTGCACTGGTCTGGTTGCCCACGGATATCGTTACATTTTGCGTATTGGCGGTCTCGGGAACGTCTACGGTTAATGTGGTGGCTGTAGAACCTTTTACAATCGCCTGAGTATTACCAAAACGTACCACATTATTATTGGTGACACTGTTCAATTGAGAACCTGTCAGCGTAATTTCTGTGCCCACAATACCCTGATTAACACTCAGAGAATCCAGCACGGGAGTAACGGGTAACGGAGACACGTTTACAGTGGCCAGCTCTCCCTCTACAATCGTGACGGGCACAGTGGTGGTTTGATATCCTGTGCCTGCTATGCGTAAATTCCATTCGCCGGGAGGAATATTGCTGATATTGACCACGCCGTCAGCGTTGGCCGTTTGATTGGCACTGATTTCATCGTCCACAGCAAGCGTGACCGAGGTGCCGGTCAAAAGGTCACTGAGGTTGATGGCCACGGCACTGGCGGCCCGCACATAATCGGGATCGTTGATATCCAGTTGATTGATGTTACCCCCGTTGGCTTTGAGATCCGCAATCACTTTGTCGGTGTCAATTAAACTGGGGTGGATGGTAAAGGTATAATTGGGAGCGGTGCCACCCTTGCCTGTTAAAGTGTCTACAAAGGTCTGTAAAGCAGTGCTATCAATCTGTGTGGACAAAAACTTTTCTTCAGCACTTCCCTGCTGTAAGCTATCTAAAACAGCTCCTGTGACCATGCTTGCAGCGCTCACCTCAAGGGTCATGCTATCGCTATCTAGCACAAAAAAGTGGGTGCGCTCAGAGCCACTTAATAAGCGGCGCTGTGCATCAAAGAGTTTGACTTTCAGGGTGCGCTGCCCCCAGGGCACATCACTCACCGCTGCGGTGATATTACACCCGGCCACGGCAATCATATTCTGGGTGTCAGCTCCGTCAGCATAAATAGGCGTCTCAATGCCCGGCCCCATAACGCTTACCTCTGCAAAAGCAGCTTCACCACAAGAAAAGGCCTGAATCTGAAAGCTAGCCTGCGGGTAAAAAATGCGAAGTTGAAGCCCTTCTGGCAAGGGTTCAGCAGCGGGTTCCACAACGGGCCTCTGGAGTGGCTGAGCGGATGACTGAGGAGCCACGGGAGCAGAAGTTATCTGACAGGCCGTTAAGAGTCCCAGAGAGAGACATAAATACAGGTTTTTCATGAAAGACATGCTTTCTAATGCTGATTACCCCTGATTATAGCACGCGAGGAGCATCCTTTTTTGCACATATGTAACAATCAAAACTTTATCATAACGAAAAAATGTCAAAAACATAACTTTAATTCACAACAAACCTGTTCACGAGACAGACATTCGCTATAATGCCTGTATGACTACTTTGTTACTTATTTTGTTGGGATTTGCCCTGATTTCGGTGCTGTTTGTGGGCATCACCACGCTGGTGCTTTTTAACCGCATGAAAAAGAATCTGCAACATCTGGACGTGCGCAAACTGATTCCTCCTTTTCGTGTCTCCCTCCAACCTGTTTTGCATCCTGAAAGTTCGCTCTCAGAAGGGTTTTTGGCGGCCGCGCAGCACTTGAGCGGTCGCTCTGGTGAGGTTTATACAATTCAGCAACTGCCCGGAACCTTTTTACAAGCTTATACCTGTGCCGCGGGTTTTCTGGTTTTGCAGCAGCACCCGGCAAACGGTGTTTTTATTGATGCCGTGGCAAAAAGTGAGTCGGGTCAGTGGTTTACGGTGTCTACAAACCCTGAACAGGGTATTAAAGCGCCCGGTTTTACCACCAAAATTTATTTGAATACGCCAGACATTTCTGCTGATCAGGTACAAAGGCTCTTGAGTACGTTACAAGAAATCACACAAGGTGAGGCGCTTGTCTCCTGGAGTCTTGAAGATTTCAAGGATGTCTTTGAAACCGTTTATGCCCTTGAAATGGACTGGCACGCTTTACGTGGTGGACCTACTACGGAAGAAATTTGCCGTGTAGCCCGGTTAAATGGAGACACTGCTCCCGACACCCAAAGTATTCAGGTATTGCAAGAGCAGTGGAAAGTGGCGATTAATCTGCATATGGAAACCCTGATTTTCGAGAGTTTACTCAAACAGAATTGTCCTCCGGAACTTCAACAGGATCTCGAAAATGGTGAGTTATTATGTGTGCATGCGTTATCTGAAACAGATCAGTTGGCCTACGCTTTTTGTGATGCTTTAGACATAAACAACGACACGCAATATGAGGCGCACCTCAAACACTTTAAAGCTCTTTTTGAAAACACAGAGCATTTGCCTCAGGCATTTTATGCGGCTCAGCAAGAGCATTTAGGTGCCGCCAAACGAGTTTATCAACTCGTGGAACCTATAGAGGTGGATATTTACAAAGGGCTGGTATAATGCTTTATATTCCACAAGAAAGAAAATCCTTGAATGTCTCAGAAAACCTGTCCTCATTGTAATACCGATATTCCCCCCGGAATGGAGGTTATGCCCGTTTGCTATATGTGCGGTGGCGATATGTCAGCTCAACCCACGCAGGTGTGGGCCTCTATCGATATGAAACAAGACAATACGCGCCATTGTCCTGAGTGTAACACTGAGATTAAGTCCTTGCTCACCATGGAATGTCCCGAATGTAATGCGGAGCTCCCCGTACCGGGAACCGCTGTGGAAGACGGCGAAAAAGAAAAAGAGAAGTTCAACGAAATGATCGAGGCCGCCCGGGCCGAAGACGCTGCTGCCGCTACTCAGGCCACCCCGGCCGCTCAGCCAGAGCCTGTGGCACCTGCACCAGATCCCGTGGCTCCTGCACCAGCACCGGCCCCCGCTCCGGCACCTGCCGCGGAAGTCAAAAAGCCCGAACTCTTGCCCGTACCCGAGAAAAAGCAGCCTGAACCCGAGCCGGTTACCCAGGCGGAGCCGGAAGTGGCTGCTGCAGCTGCCAGCGAAAAGCCCGCAGCACCGGCCAAAGAAAGTTTCTTCACCAAAATTCTGCGGGCATTGGGCCTCAAAAAGTAAGTTAATAAACCAGTCGCTCAGTAAATAACAAGCGCAATGGCTGCGTGGGCCGCCAGAATCGGCAAAATCTGGCCCACCAGCCCTTCGTGAATGTGGCGTTCCACGTACAAAAAGCCCAGCCCCTTGTTTTCGGCCAGAATGAGCGGTGTGAGATAACCCTCTCCGAAAGCCACAGGTTCTTCTATATTATTGCTCTGGGCTAAAACTTCTTCCAGCACTTCATTGGCTTTGGATTCTAAAAGCTTATTGGAAATATGCTCTGGCCCCTGATAGTACAAATACTCTTCCGGCTTGCCCACCCGCTCACGGGCAAAGTAGAGCAAGGTCAGATCAGAAGGCACAGAAGCCGCCGCAATTTGAATCAGTCGCTGGAGACATTCTTCGATATGAGGGGCACCGTGTAAATTGAGTACTGAAGCACTCAAATAGCCCAGGGTGTCGCGGTGATACTGCAATTCTTTGAGCTCACTGTAATGCTTTAAAGCGGTTCGCACAGCGGTGTAAAGCCGCTTCTGGGTGATTTCTGCTTTGGGCAAATAGCCGTCAATGTCATAATTTTCAATCACATCTTTTTCGGGCGCAACGCCCGGCTGGCCCGTGCGCAGCAAAATACGCACAAATTCGTTGCCCTGCTCACCCCGAATGGTGTGAATTACGTCCAACCCCGAATGCTCAGATTCCATGACCACATCCAGTAAAATCACGGGGGTTTCAGGATGCTCGGCCATATACGCCACAGCCTCAGCGCCGCTGCTCAGGTTAACCAGTTGAACAGGTTTACCCTGATACTGCATTTTCTTTAAACTCAGCTGTGTAATCTGGTGAATATCCGGCTCGTCGTCTACCACCAGGACGGTATGTTGCTGCATGGAAGGGTCTCCTCTACTTTATTTCGGAACGGGGACGGTATTTTTTTAAGAGCTTGTAGTTGTTGTCGCTAGTATACACCCCATCGTCCACTTTGAAAGAGGCGTGCACATGTTTTGCCAGGTCGTCAGGAATCCGGGCAAACACGTCCCGGGGATCTTCTTCATTGTCTTTGACCACGTTTTTCATTTCGTCTACAAAGCCTTCGGCAGCGCGGCCGTAGCTATCTTTTGTGGTCACCCGATCGTTATCAATATGGCTTTCGAGTAACCGGGTCATAACCTTTGCACTGTCTTTGCTGGCTCCCTCATAAAAACCCCAGGCCCCCATACGGCCTACCAATTTATGATCTTCTCCCTTAAAGCGGGGCAAAAGCTGTTTAAAGAAGGGTAAACCCTCTTTTTTGGTGAGGGCGTTGAATTGCCGCCAGGTGGAGTTATTTAACAGCGTATAAACGTTTTTGGCGGGCGTGGACTTGTGAGAGACCACAGCCTTAAAATCATTGTAATTGAGCCGGGACATCACAATTTCACCGGCGTTTCCTTTGAAGGTCTTTTTAAGTTCTTCGGTATTACCACTTTCGTTAAAGCCTTCCAGAAAGCCCCGAATGGCCTTACTTTGCTCGGGGTTACTTTTGGCTTTTTCAGGAGACACATTTTGTGGCCAGGTGTCTACCAGCACGCCCGCGTAGTCTCTGGCAATTTCCGGATGAGAAGAGGTCATGAATCCCATGGTCTGCTGATTGAGATGCTTAAAAAGGGCTTTTTTATCTTTGGCCTGCTTGATCATATCCACCACGGCCCGCACCCGCTTTTTGGAGGTGGTCACTTCTTTATCGTCTAAAAGGTAATGAATGGCGTTGGCCTGCGCCTTGGGAGACATTTTATTGAAGTTTTTGGTCATTTCTTCATAGTCATCCCCATAAAAATGCTCAGACTTTTTAATCACTTCCACATCTTTATCGCTGGTGTCTGAAATGCCCGTGCTCCGAAGCGCTTTGCGCACGTCTCCCGCTTTGTCGCTTTCGGCAAACAAATATTCTGCGCCGGCAATACCCAGCCCGATCACCGCAGCACCACCTACCACAAGGGGGGCAGCCGGTCCAGAAGCACCGGCCATCAACGCAACCCCGCCAATCATACCGGCAGTCCCCGCAACCGCACTGGCTACCTTAAGCTTTAGCCCCAGACTGTCTTCATTGTCTGATTCTCTGAAAGCTCCCGCAATGTCAGCGGCCACTCCCAGCGCATCTCCCACGGGGCCCAACATGCCTGCTTTGGTAAGTCCTGTTACCAGTTTGCTGTTGACAGGCATTTTGGCCAATAGAGCCACTTTACTCAAATTGGCCACACCATCTACGGTCATGGATAAACTGCTGGCCACCTGCTCCTTGTTTTTGGCCTGAGAGAGTCCGTAAATGCCTCCAATAAGAGCTGCCTTACTAAAGACGGCCTGACGCACCTGTACATTATTCATTTTATCCGCCATGACCAGGGCTTCTTTTTGTAGCTCAGCGGGCAGCGCCTTGAATTTTGCGCTATTGGGCAGATCCGCCAGCGTTTGTTTCCAGCCTTCTTTGGTCATTAACAGACGGGGATTTTTATGGGCTTTATCGGCGAGTATGTCCTGCAAGACCTCCACGCTTTTGTTCACCTTTGAAGCGTTTCCATAATGGTCTGACGCCACCGCGGCCACCGTACCCATCAGGCTTTTTTTCAGGGCACGTTTAGCCTTGATTTGTTCCGGGCCGGGGGTGTTCAGGTTTTTTTCGTACTGCACTTCCATCTGACGTTGAATCAGGGTATTGACCGTTTTTTGCGCCAGTTTGGGATCAATCATGGACAGTTTAAGAATCTCTTTACTGAGCATGGCTTTTCGCTGTTTGGGCGTAACGTCTTTACCGTTGAGTTTGCTAGCAAAGGTGTCACCTGTCAAATAGGCCGACAGTTGTTCGGCAGACTTTTGTGGATCTTTGATGTGGGCCTTTAAAGTATCCTTACGAATCGTCTCAAAGGTTTTTTGGACTTCAGGATCATTAGCCAGTTTTTTCAATTTGGCCCGCATGGTGCCTTCATTATTACGCACCAGACGGAGCGCATCTTCATCACCGGCAAGCGGTCCCGTACCCGTTTTTTTGTAATGGCCATATTCGTTCAGAATTTTGGTGAGTTGATAATATTGCCCCAGTTTGCTTTTGGGATTTTCTTTGGCAGCGGTTTTTAACGTGTCATACACCTTCTTCTGGTAAGCGTCTCCGGCTTTTTTAACTGCGCTATCACTCAAAGACGTGGGTGGAGCAACGGGACCCGGAGATTTTATCGGGGGCGGTGCTTTATCTTGTTTGATAGAAAAATTCTGAGGGGCTGAGGTAGACGGTGGAGAGGCCACCCGTTCGGTGACCCGGCTCTTTTGGGCTTTAACGCTTTCAGAAATCTCAGAAAGGT
>CAYFGW010000219.1:0-8399 GCA_964342365.1 uncultured Candidatus Sericytochromatia bacterium
CGATTGAGAATATGCTCCACGGTCAGGGTGGCATCCACGTCGGTGACCGCGACTTCACCGGCTTTAACGTGTAAATTAAAATCCACGTCTTCAATCTGGAGTGCATCTTCAGGGGTTTTATCTATAAAAGCGGCTTCGATATAGCTGGACTTGATGCCCAGAACGCGCTGCATAACGCGCAGGTTGACGTCTTTGCCTTTGCCGTAGACCACATTGTCTCCCGGTTGTTCCGGCACATAGCCTGAGGGCACATAGCTGTCGCTGGCATAGGGTGTGGAGGTGGGCGGTGCATATTTGGGCACATCGCCATAAGCAGAAGGGCTGCCATAGGCAGAACCGCTGACGGGGCGACTCACTTGCACGCTAGGAACGGGGCTTGCTGCTACTCTCACGCTTTTTTCCAGACTCTTGTCATTTGGTCTTTTTGACCATGGTTATATTATGACATCTTTAAAAGCGGATCTTACGGGTCTTAAATATTTTTTAACCTTAATATATCCGTTGCTTTACCTATTTAAGGCGCTACGAGGATGGATTTGCGCGACACACGTGACCACCGCCGTGAAAGCGGGGCTTGAAACCGGTTTGGGTTACGGCAAAAATATCGTACCAGCGGGCGCCTGAAGCCAGGCCCTGCACCAGAATATGGTTGCTGGTTTTATGGGTGGCAAAAGAGGAGATAAAGCGAAACGTGCCGCAGTCCTCAGTGTTTTTGCGGTATTTAATCAGCCGCTGGCGGTAATAGCGCCCGACTTTTTCTAAAATCAGCAGCACGTTGGCTTCAGGACAGGGCCTGTTTTTGGCGTGGCGAATCTCTGCTTCTACCGCTACAAAATAACGGGTGCCGTTATTTAAGGTAAAGGGTATCCGCTTATTAACCCGAAAACGTTTGAGTGCTGCCATGGAAAAGCCGCGGGCGCGAAAGGCTTTTTGAGCAAACTGATCTGCAACACTCACCAGGCGGGTGTCGGGGTAATTTCCCATATAGCGTTTGCTGCCTTTGAAGTCCGGCGACAGGGTCAAAAGCGGACGCCTGATTTTGCGCTCCAGGCCACCCTGCCAGAGTCCTGAGCCCGTACAGCCTTCGGGAGTGGGTTCAAAGCGATTAGGGCGAAAGTAATTTTGCACCTCACCATTGCGGTACAGGGGCAGTTCTCGCACCTGGTCCAGCAGTTTGGCTCCCAGCTTTTTTTGTAGGGTGAGATCCCGTGAGGGAGCTGTGAATTTTTTGCCGTCGTAAAGAGCTACCGGACGCAGTCCGTCGGAATTGACCACCATTACCATGGGGGTAGCCAGTGCTGGAGTGGTCAGCGCTGAACTGGCAAATGCCGTCAGGGCCAGCACGCCTCCGCGTAATGATGAAACAATCCCCCGGCGCATCAGGCTACCGCTGCACCCAGCTGTTGTTTTACCCAGTCTAAAATATAGTGGGTGGTTTCCTTGGCTTTGCGATCTCCTAACAGAGAATGGCCGGATTCGGTAATCACTTTCCAGTCTTTATCCGCCATGGGCAGGGCGTCGTATACCGCTTTGGAATGTTCCACGGCAATTAATTTGTCTTTTTCTGCGGCCATCACCAGCATGGGTACTTGCACATGTTCAGCATAGAGCACGTTGTCCTGTTTTTCGACCATATAGCGATAGTTCAGCACAGAAATATGGGACTGCAAGAGCTTGTGAGTATTGGCCCGTTGAATGGCTTCAGCACTTTCGTAAATATCTTTGGCTTTGATCCGATAGGGCACGTACAAATGCTTGCCCGTTAAACGGTTCAGGGGTTTAGAGATATTGGATAGAATGGCGTAAGGGGTTTTTTCAAAAGGCTTCAGGCTTTCACGGGTCTGGCGCATGGGCGCCAGCAAAACGCCGCCTTTTACCAGCTTTGCCGCAGGGGTTCCCAGAAAGCGTAGCACGGCGCTGGTGCCCAGGCTGTGACCCATCACAAAGGTGTTGTCAATGTCCACTTCGGGGCGATCAATCAGGGTCTGGTACGCGCGAAGCGTGTCTTTTAAGTGTCCTTTTTCACTCACATAGCCACGGGGGCCGGTGCTTTCACCGTGACCGCTGAAATCAAAGGTGAGTACAGACCAGCCCTGACGACACAGGTTATGGGGCAGGGCCATAAATTCTTCTTTACAGGACGCAAAACCGTGACACAATAAAATGCCCGGGCGGGGGCCAGATTCTGAAGACACATACAGCTTGGCGGCCAGTGTGGTTTCACCGGGAATTTTAATATCTTCTACGTGCATGACAAACACCTCAATCGCTTAAATCAGAGCCCTCTCACCATACCAGATTTTACGAGGGTTTTACGTAAATCGTTGAGATTCAAAGGCACCGTTTGCAAGAGCAATTGCTCCAGGGACTTTTGCTCTGCGACAGGCTGCTGCTGATAGGTGGTCATGATGAGCTGAATTTCTTCAGGTGTGTAGTAGTTGCGACGCTTTTCTCTAAGTTCAGAGGGAGTTAAGCGGGGGTAAATCCATTGGCGATAGGCAATCAACCCTTCTCCATATCCTCTGAAAATGGCCTGTAAGTCGGTATGCCGTTCATAGCGTTGATTGCTCAGAGGCAGGCGAATGGCATTGAGCACTTCAAGCAAGGCGGGAATTCCCCCTTTGACATAGTCCAGAGTATGAGACAGTTCGTGGGCCAGAATGCCTTCTATAGCCACGGTGGGACAGTTTAGTTCTAAAATACGGGGGTTGTAATTGACCAGATAGGTGACCGGCCCACCAAAAAGGGTGGGAATCACCACGTTGCTGGTGAAAAAGACATCAGAAGCCACAAAAGCACGGTGCTCAATATGTTTATCCTGAAGTTCAGGAAAGCTGTTTGCGATCACCTGACGGGTCATTCGAGGGATGTTCTCTGCGTCTGATGCCGGTAGGGTTTTTGCCAGTGTGGTTGAACTGAAGAGGGTTGAACTGAAGACGGTGGCGCTGAGGACTTGCAGCGTCACAAGCATGAATGCCCTGTAGGACCACACTTTTTGCCGCATTCAGAGGGCGGCCTTTTCGTAAAATTCTACCTGCTTAAAGCCCGCGGTTTTAAACAGGGTTTTAAAATAGTCCCGGGCCTGTGCTGTGGCCTCTGCGATCAGCTTGGGGTCTCGGGCCTGGCGAGAAAGTTCGCCGTGAAGCTCTTGTACAGCTTCTTGTTTAAAGGATTCAAAGGTGGCTTGAGAGGTTAGCAACCCCTTCTTGACGCCAATAAACTCCACGTCCTTGGCATTCATGATCAGGTCTTGAACCCTGACTCGGGGCAGTTCTACCCGGAGGGTGTTGTCTTCACGGCGTAGTTTTACCTGAGACATATCCAGTCCGTATACTGCTTTGGCCCGCGCAATAATCACAAATTCACTGGCATTAAAGAAGGACGGGTGGCGAAAGCGTTCGTGGGCCAGCAGGTGACTGCTCAGCACCTGAAGTTTTTGCATCTTTTCAAAGCGTTCCAGCAAAATGCGCTGCTGAATTTCCCAGCGGGGGTTAAAGCGCCCGTTCCAGCCCTTGCTCTTCCAGAGTAAAAAGCCCACCAGCAAAAGTCCTATCGTCAGAAAAGCCACAATAAGCCAGCGCATACGCCGCTGATAAACTTTAGCCACGATGAACCTCCTTATCGGTCTCTTTCAAATAATCCATAAATTCCTCCAGGCCGTGATTCGTTGCCGCATTTTTTTTCTCTGCGTTCCAGCGTTGAATCAGCCAGTGATACACGCGGTATTCCTGTTCAATGTGCTGCATTTCATAACGGGTTTTGGCCAGTTCTGATGCCGAGACGGGAGTCTGATCACAAGCCAGTGACACCAGCATCTGATGCTGAGGCGCAATGCGTAAGGGTGATTCTCCCCGGGGAGTTTGTGTTGAGGGTGTTTCTTCAAAAGGCCAGATGCGACACACCCGTGGACGGACGTTGTAAATACTACAGGCGTTGTCCTTTAAGAAAACGCAGGCCCCCGACTGTTGACGGAGTAAGAGCATGCCTGGTTGTTGTTCCAACCAGACCACGTCAGGATGCGTGGCTTCCAGCGGATAAAACTGCAACCAGTGGTGTAATGGCTCGGAATGCTGTGTCTGAATACGCAATAGATCCCGGTGGCTTGGTGGAATGCGCATCTGACGACAGCAATCGCCACATTGATTACATCCGAAGCACAGTGACGATTCGGAACCCCGTAACCACTTCCACATCAGGGCGCCTTGGATTGAAGTGATTGCTGCAGTTGCTGTTTCTTCAGCATCATTTGTTTTCCGTTTGCCTCACCTGCTGAAAGCCCCAGGTTAGATGTTGGAGACGTCATCACAAACTCTGTTTGATTCACTTCATACACGACGGGTGTGGCGGTTTTTCTGTTTTTTAAGTAGGCTTGTAAGGTTTTTTGAGCTTTAGCACGGGTCCACTTACTGGGAGGCGGATCAGCGGATTCCAGTGCTGCAAAAAGGGCCTGCAGGGTTTCATAGGTGCTATAGGCAAAAGGGCCCGGTTTACCAAATCGGCTGGCATAAAGGGCTTCAAAGGTTTCAGAGGCTTTTGAGTTGGGAGGAGCCACTACTTGACCAGATTGCGCCAAATCAGCGCCGAGTAAGCGGATTAAATCACGATCTTTCAGAGTGCGCGGGCCGATCCAGGGCATGTGAATATCGCGGGCCCGGAGGTTGCTTAAATAAGCTGCAGCCGACTGGTACCCTCCGGCATAAAACAGCACTTCGGGCAAACGATTCATCAATGTCTCTGTATCTTCTTTTGTGTCTGATAAAAGCTGTACGTTCAGACTGGGAGGCAGTTTTTGTTGCAGTTCTTCCGCTAAGTTTTTGCCATAGGTGCTTTGATTATGGACAATGGCTACGTTACCAAAGTTTTGCTCTTTGATCCAGTGAGCGGCAGCAGCCGCCTCAACGGCGTTGTTGTGAATGACTCTGAAAAAAGTACGGCCCTCACCCGGTATTTGACTCAGCGCCACCGAAGGCGAAAGCAGAGGAAGATTGGCGGCGGTATAGGTGGGCAGAGCGGAACGCGTGGTGCTACTGCTATAATGTCCGATCACGGCCAGAACGTTAGAGTCCACCATGTTTTGAGCCAGTTGTATCGCCCGCTCGGGTTCGTCACGGTCGTCTTCAATCCGGAGGGTGATTTTTTTGCCCTGAACACCTCCCGCCTGATTTTTTTCTTCAATAGCAAGCACCACCGCATTGAGCATATCTTCTCCACGGGAGGCAGCCGCTCCACTCAGGGGGAGCACCACCCCCAGTGAAATGTCGCGGGGGGCACAGGCAGTCAGTAGCAGTAGCGAGAGAAAAAAGATGCGCACCGTTTAGCCAAAGTAATCGCTAACACCCGGTAAGTTGAGGGTGCGAATAGAGGTCTGGCGAGAATAGTCTCTCACCGTACTGCTCTCTTTTTGACGGAAGCGAGTAATACGCTGTTTTTTGAGGCGAACGCGCTGACGTTCGTAAAGCAAATCCAGGTCTTCAGAGGCCTGACGTTCCATATTGGCGGTGAGGGTTTGTTTGCAGCTCAGGCACTGTTCCAGGGCGTGAATGGTTTCCTGTTCCTTGCCCTGTTCATAATAGGCTCGGGCCATTAAAAAGTACACCATGGCTTCGGGTTGGCCCGATGGCAGCTCGGCCACATATTTCAGCGTGCTCAGGGCGTCTTCCAGGTGAAGCTGTTCCCGGTAAGCTGCGGCCAGAAAAAGGTAGTTTTCTACGTGCTCAGGATGGCTCAAAATGGCGTATTTGTACATTTCAATGGCATCTTCATGGAGGCTCAGACGCGAATATACAAAGGCCAGCAGACGATAGCTCATTTCCCAGCGTTTGTCCCGGGGATGATTGTGGGTTTCAATCAGGTTTTCGAGAATCAGACGGGCTTCTCCCAGCTCCCCCGTCTGGTAATACACGTTGGCCAGATTATGCTGCACCTGAACCGTGTTGTCCTGTGCTTGCAACTTGCGATAAGACATAATGGCTTCTAAATAGCGTCCCAGTTCGTGCTGGACCTGGGCCAGATGAGACAGGGCACGAAGATGCTTTGGACATAGCAGCATCAGTTTTTCATAACAGGCCAGAGCCAGTTCATTCTGAGTCTGTTCTCTATAAATATCTCCCGCCAATTCCAGCGCTTCCGGGGTGGCGTTCATTCCTTCAGCTTCTGCGATCAGAGGCTGTAGGTAAGCCATAGCTTCTTCGGGGCGATCGTCATGATAGAGGGCCTGAGCCAGCGCAAGGTGAATGTCCTGGCGAGCGCTGTCCTGTTCCAGAGCGCGAAGATAGGCTTTGGCCGCACAGGAATAATAGCCTTCTGCCTGTTCAATATGTCCCATCTGGATGCGGGCTTCCACATCCGAGGGGTTTAATTCTAAAATGCGTCCGTAACAGCGTCTGGCCTGTGCCCAGTTTTTCTGCTGCATGCAGAGTGCTCCCAGGAGTTTGAGTGCGGGCAGGTGCTGGGCATCTTTTTGCAGGGTCAGCAAAATATATTCCTGGGCGGTATCTTTATTTTTGTTTTGTTCCAGATGCCAGCGGGCTTCACCGAAGTACAGCTCCGTATGCGTTAGCAACAACTCGATTTCAAGGGCCAGTTTACGGGCGGTGGGTGTCCGGTAATCGGGGTCTTTTTTCAGCGTCTGGAACACCATATCTTCAAGGGCCTGAGGCACATAAGGGTTTTGCTCTACCAGGGAGTGGGGGGCCGTGCTGCGAGTCACCAGATTTTCCATGGTTTCAGTGAGGGCCGCTCCCTCAAAAGGTAAATGGCCCGTGAGCAGCTGAAAGAGAATCACACCCATGGAAAAGACGTCGGTGCGAAAGTCCAGTTCGCTTTCGCCAATAAATTGCTCGGGGGACATATAGTAGAAGGTGCCCTGGAAATAGCGCTCCCCTTTGAGCAGGGTGTCCTGGGTGACCCCCGGTGCAAAGACCTTGCGGGCACAGCCGAAATCGATCAGGAAAATGCGATTTTCTTCGGTAATCATAATATTATCGGGGTGCACATCCCGATGAATAATGCCCTGATCGTGAATATAGTGCAGGGCCTGACACAGCTGTTGCACCACGTTGAGGGCTTCAATGGGAGAAAACAGCGTTTTTTGCTGAAGTAACTCTTTGAGGGTTGGGTAGGGTTTGTAAGCGGTAACCAGATAAGGCTGGTTTTCGTGTTCAAAATAATCCAGTGCTTCTACAATACTGTCGTGGCGTAAATAGCGGTGAATATTGCATTCACGGCGAAATCGTTGTAAGCGCTCTTCAAAAGACAGGCCGTCGTCATCCAACTGAGGAAGCAGGGTTTTTAACACGACTTTTTGCCCGGTTTGCGCATGCTGAGCCAACAACAGACGACAGTTCTGTGTCCGTGTGATTTCGCTAGAGATACGATAATTTTCTAACATACGCGGTGGCGCTTACAATCCTTACCAGTCGACGGGTTTATAAAACTTAACAATGGGGGGTGTTGTTGATCAATTCAAAAGCTTGCTCACACCCCATCATATCACACTATTGTAGCTGTTGGAAAATTTCTTCCGCTTCGGTTAGCAGGTTTTGTAAGGCCCTGAGAGTCGGCTTCCCACCGCGGTAACAGAGTTCGTCGTGCTGGCGCAACACACTCTGGCAGGCTTCAAAGAAGGTCAGGGGAACCAGGTCTCGCTGTAAAGTATCCAGAATTTCCTGACTGCTCATGGCTTTGGGTGAGGCGGATTTACTGAGGTGGCCCTTTTCTTGCAGATACTCAATCAATTCTTCCCGAAAGGTGTTTAAGATCTTTTCTACGGGTTCATCTCGCTCAATCTGGCGATAGCTTTTGTTAAAAATACGCTGTTTCAGTGGCGGTAGAATGACGTTGGGAGCCTGCTCTCGGTCATTACTTATATTTTTTGAGCCTGTGGGCTTACGACGCCACAAGAGTCCTAACCCGATACCCACACCGAGCACCAATAAAATGCCCACCATGCGAAACACGCTGAAGTAGGGATGAGATGCACTTTGAACCCTGTCCGTAAACTGTTCTCTCTGGGAAAAGGGTTCCTGTACCGCAGAAAGCGTGGATTGTTCGCTTGTGGGGGTAGGGGTTGTGACCGGCGGAGGAGCTGTAGGCGATAGCGTGGGAGACAAGGTGGGCATCAGAGACGGAGGCTCATTGGCAGAAGCCAAATCCTTCATGACTTCAATGACCGCAGGTTGAGAACGTAGTGTCAGCGAACGTCCGTTATCAATATAGGGCTGTTCTAAGGCCGGTATTTGAATTTTTCCTGCCCGGGTAGGTTTGAGCACATAGAGGGCTTCCGTGTTCAGTTTGCGCTGCTGGTTCATCATCAGCCGATAATTCTGCGTCCGATAATTGACCACTTCCACGCCCGGTAATTCTGGCAGGGTCAATCGGGGCACGGCAAATTCCTGGGT
>CAYFGW010000220.1:0-8366 GCA_964342365.1 uncultured Candidatus Sericytochromatia bacterium
CGCTGGCCCGGACGCTTAAAGCGTCAGGTACAACAGCACTTACCCCAGAGCGATCTGGTGTTTATTCAAAACGGTCAACCCTTTCCCAAAAGGCTGTTACAGCCCTTTGATCTCCCCGTGGTGTATCTGGCCTCTGAATACGCGCTGGAGTCAGCTCTCCCTCTGTTAAAGCAGCGCCCCACTCAGGTGTTGGCTCACAGTGAGCAGGTGATGGACTATTGCAAAGAGCAAAATATTTCAGTGCAGCGGGTGCATCACGCATATCATGCGGAGCATTATCACAAACAAGCCTTACCCTGGCGCTATGAGGTCTGCTTTATCGGTAGTTTAAACGGACGTCGTCGCCAGTGGCTAAAGCCTTTTCAAGACGCTTTTGGAGAGCGCTTATTTGTGGGGGAAGTCTGGAAACCAGCGGAAATCAATGCCCTGTACAATGCCTCAAAAGTCGTGCTCCATATTCACGCGGCGGAGCAAACTTACGTGCCCACCCGCTTTTTTGAAGTGCTTCCCACCAACGGCTGCTTACTCATAGAAAATATGGCCCACAACAAAAGTGAGGACCTGTGTTTTAACGGATACGCGGAATTCGACACCCCGGAAGCGGGGGTGGCCCTGGCCCGTCAACTCCTTCAGAACGAAAATCTGCGACAGTCCAAAGTGGCAGTGGCCCATGCACAAGCCCCCCACCACAGTTGGCAAGGTCGTATGAAAACATACAGTGAAATTTTTGAAAGGATTGCCTCATGCACACCCTGATCACCATTCCCTACAGTCATTACTGCGAAAGGGCCCGCTGGGCCATGGATTACTCTGGCCTCGACTACACAGAAGCCGGACACGCCCCCTTTTTTCACGCCTACTACAATCGTAAGGCCGGCGCAAAACGCACGGTGCCCAGTCTGGTCACTCCCGAAGGCGTGCTCACGGATTCTGCGGATATTCTGGACTATGTGCACCGCTCCGGGGCCACCCTTTATCCGGAAGGTCAACGCGCCAATATCAAAAGTTGGGAACACCTCTTTGACAGGCGCTTAGGAGTTCCAGCACGGGCCTGGGCCTATATTTACCTGAAAGACGCTCCGGAAGTGGTTCACGAACTTCTGGCTGGCGGTGACGCCCGTCAGTACAAAACCCTCAAACCCGTGGTGCCACAACTGGTTAAGCTTATTGCTAAAAACTACCGCGCCACCTCCGGGCGTCGCCAGTATCTGGAAAACCAACTGAACGCCATGCTGGATCAATGCGACCACGTGCTCCGTGACGGCCGCCGCTTTTTTTGCGGAGACACCTTTACCGCTGCGGATATTACCCTGTGTTCTCTGTTTGGCGTTCTTTTAAACCCACCTGAGTACGGCTACCCTTACCCGGCCACGGAAACGTTTCCGGAAGCCATGCAGAAGCAAATGGCCCTGTGGAGCGAGCGACCCACGGGACAATATATTTTGAACACCTACGCCACGCAGCGAAATCGCAAGGCCATATAGCGCATACGCTATTTGTTCCCCTATAATGCCTTATAACAAAATATAATAGGATAAAATTCATGACACAACAGATACACCACGTGCTGATCGCGGGCTCTGGTGGCATTGGCAGTGCCACCGCTCTCTTGCTGCAGCAGGACTTGATAAATACCGAAGTTTATCTGGGAGACGCCTCAAAAGAAGCCGCGCTAAAAGCTGCTGAATGGGTCAAAGCCGGTTTCGACCACCCCGTACGGGTTCACGCTTTTCAAATGCCCTTAACCGGTACCAACGCAGAGTTTGACGAGATTCTCAAAAAAAGCGATATTTTACTGGACTGCCTGCCCGGCAGCGAAGCCCCGCGCATGGCGCGATTGGCCAAACAGCATCAGCTTCACTACGCCAACGTCACTGAGTACGTCAAAGAAACCAACGAAATTCTGGAGTTGGGCAAAGGCATTGAACAGGGCTTTATTCTTCAAACAGGCCTGGCCCCCGGCTTTATTAACGTCCTGGGCATGCAGTTGTATCAAGAATTTTGCCAACAGCACAAGGTACAAAAGGCCGATACGGTCAAAATGCGCGTGGGGGCCCTCACCGATGAAGTGGTAGAACCTCACTATTACGGATTTACGTGGAGCAAAGTGGGTGTAGCCACCGAATACCTCAAACCCGCGGTGGTGGTCAGAGACGCTGAAAAAACGGAGCGTCCGTCGTTGACGGGAGTAGAAACCCTGGTGGTGGACGGAAAAACGTACGAAGAAGCCCTCACCTCTGGCGGCGTTTCGGATCTGCCCGAAGCGCTGGCGGGACAGGTCCGCCAACTGGACTATAAAACCCTGCGCCATCCGGGACACTATGAATGGGTGAAAGACGCCATCGAAACGGAAGAACTGCACTCACCTGACGATTTACAGAACTACATGGAACAACATATCGAAGACTACGAAGAGGATTTCGTGGTGATTTATGCCTCTGTAGAGGGAAAGGATGCCGAGGGTAACCCCCAGAAGCTGGAAAAGTCCTACGATATTAAACCCTCTTATGTGGGAAAACACAAGCTCAGAGCCATTCAGTCCACCACAGCCGCAGGTTTAGCAGAATCGGCCCGTATGCTTTTAGAAGGCCATGTAAAAGGACCTATTTTGCAGAGTGACGTGGATCCCAAAGCATTTATGCAGGGACCCTTTGTGTCAGCCATTTACCGCTAACTCGCGCAGACATTTACCGCTAACTCGCGCAGAAAGAGGAAGAATATGTCCCTTAGTATCTTATGGATTCATGGTGCCGATACCCCCCCTTCGTCAGATTTACTGACGATTGAAGGCGTTTCGGTCACTTCCGAGGCCTATAACCCTGAGGGGCTTCTTCCTTTTTTCAAACGGGCACAGCAACAGGCCCGTGATACAAAAACTCCGTGTTTGCTGCTGTTTGAAGGGGAGTCTCTGGACATCGACACCTTAAAAAACGCTTTGCAAAACCCCGGGAGTTCAACGGTACAGGCCTGGGTGGCTCACCCGGAGCACAGTGAGCTAAGCCCACGCCTGTTTTTTCCTGATAGCACAGCAACCCCTGAGGGACAACGCTTTATCAGTATTTCAGACATCACCGCCCCCCAACTGAGTATAAAGGCACGAGACTGCGTCTATACCACCCACTTTACTGCCCACGGCGAAAGCCCCGATCTGGTGTTTTACCGAAGTTTCAAACACTTTAAGGCCCTTGAAGACGCGCAGGCGCTGTCGGGTTTTAAACAACTTCTGGTAGAAACCCCGGGGACTAATTTTTGGCATCAGTTGGGTGTGGTTATGTATCTTAAAACCCTGTGGGAGAGTCAACAGCACCAGTTTGCCTTTGAAGAATTAGAGCGTTTGCGCAAGGCCGAGCAAGGTCTTGAGCGCTTCCCTGCCCTGTGGATATTGCGGGGGGTCATTGCCCAGCAATTCCAGGCAGTAGACATGGCCTTTGAATGCTTTGATATGGCCATGGAGCTACCCCAACGAGAAGATTTCAAAGCCCACCATTATTTTATTGAAACCGCGGATCTTACCTGGAAGCCCCTCTTAGGAAGCGGTGAACTGGCCCTCAAAGAAGGCATGTATTTGAAGGCTGCTCGCCTGTTCAAGCAGACGGCCCACTATTTGCCCGACCATGATTACGTATTGGGAGGCTGGCTCCAGAGCGCCTTTTTGACCCAAAAGTATGATGAAGCGCAAGAAATTCTGGCCAGAAAACCAGTGCTACGCGGCATTTCAGACACTGCCCGTAGCAGCCTGAAACTCTTTTTTGAAGCCCGTGAAGGAAAATTTGATGCCGAATCATTGACGGCACTTATTCAACATGATGTGAGCCAGGACGCCTTTGCCCTGTCGATCTGGACTGAGCTGGCGGTCACCTGCCTCAAACAAAAGCAAAGTGCCCTGGCGCGGCCGTTCTTTTTACAAGTCCTTCGCTTTCAGCCCGACCAGGTGATGCTCTGGCACAATCTCGCCTACAGCTATTTTGAAGAAAACAATTACACAAAAGCCGAAAAATATTATCGCCAGGCCCTGAACGTGACGCCTCACTATCCGAGCAGTCAGTTGGATCTGGCAAAAACGCTGGTGATGCAAAATCGAGTGGGAGAGGCCATAGAGACATTAAAAGACTTGCTGAAAGTGCATCCTCGCTTTCAGGAGGCTCGAAAGGCATTGCAAAACCTGAGTGAACAACATATGCCGCCGGCTCCGGCAGAGTCTCCGGTACTGAGTGCCCCCTTCGTATTTGCCTTTCCCTTTGATGCCTCGTCCCCCTGGTCCGGGGGGCTGGATTTGCTAATGAAAGCCTATTATGAAGAGTTTGTACCCTCCGACAATACGGTATTGGCTCTGCCCTTTGGCACGGAAGCAGCTCCGCAGATGGTGCATGAGGCCCGCAGCTGGGCCATGGAAAATATGCAGGAAGCGCTCCTGCCTCCGGTGGTGCTTCTCGAAGAAGCGCTACCCATGATCCCCGGTTTTGGCGCCTGGGTGATCCCCTGGCGAGAATCCCCCACGGACAAAACAATAGAAGCATTGGCGCGCCAGAATTATCCCGTGATGGCTCCTGAGCCCGCGGGCGTATTAAAGGCCCACTGGCAGTTGGATCTGCAGCAACAGCGGGGCTGGAAGGAAGTGGGCCTGGAATCCCTGCGTTTAGAGATGCGCCGCTTGCTACAACATAGCCGTCAAGCGGGCCCACAAACCTTTGAAACCCTGTCCACCCACGCACTGCTTCACGAAGGTCACCCGGACCCGGACGCAGAACCAGACCTCGATACGCCCCCTGAACACCGTGCAAAAACCCGGACTGTGGACAGCGCAGAATTACGCAAGACCACCCCGTCTCTGGGCGTGTGTATGATCGTTAAAAACGAAGAACAGGTGCTTTCACAAGCTCTGGACAGCATAACAAAAGAAGCGGAAGAAGTGGTGGTCATGGATACAGGCTCCACGGATCAGACACTAACTATTCTGGCAGATTACGCGCAGCGTTATCCTCATGTGCGCTACGCGGAAATCCCCTGGAACGACGATTTTTCCGCCGCCCGCAACGCGGCTTTTGCCAAAGCCACCACCGACTGGGTGCTGTTTCTGGACGCCGATGAATACGTAAAACCGGACTTTATTCCCCGGCTGCGGCTAGAGCTCAACCAGCATGACACCGACGCCTATTGTTTCAAGGTGCTTTCTGTCTTAGAAAATGGAGACATTGATCCCCACACGTCTCTGGGAGGCGTTCCCCGGCTGTTTCAAAATACGGGGGCTTACCGTTTTGAAGGACGCATTCACGAAGTGGTTTACCACGAAGAACGAGAAACCCTGCGCTACGTTTACCCCAAACATTTGCCGATTTATCATGTGGGGTATCGTCCGGCAGTGGTCGAAGAGAAACAAAAAAGTACCCGTGATCGTGAATTGATGGAAAACGCCATTGCTGAAGCTCCGGAATCCCGCAGCAGCAAAAGACTCTACGGGATTCTGGCTCAGGATTATTTAAACGCCGGTAATTTTGAACGGGCCCGGCATTACTTAGAAGCCGGACTGGCTTTGAACCACGACGATCAACAAATCAAAGAAACCCTCTTTTATAAACTGCAGTCCCTGCGGGCTGAACAGGGTCAACTGAAAGAAGCTCTTGCGGCCATGGAGCAGGTCTCTGAAACCCGCCATGACGCCCGCTTTTTGCTGCTATGGGGACAGTTGCTCAATCGTGGAGAACAGTGGTCAGCGGCCTATGGACGCTTTCAGGACGCTCTGGAGCAATGGTATACCGAGGTGGAGAAGCCAGATCCTCTGGAGCTGCGTCCCAACCTGGAGAGCATTCTTGAGGAACTGATCGATGTTACCTCTCTTCTAGAAAAGCACCCGGATCATCTACATTATCTGGAACGCTATTTAAAACGGCACCCCCAGCCAGATTCACGGCTATGGAAGCGTTACCGTCAGCTCACAGCCCTTGCCACAGATTGAGCCCGTCTTTTAAAATAAGAAAAAGGAGGGCTTTTTATGAATATTCGTCCCACCATGCCCGGTATGAATACGGCCCCCGTGCAGGGCCCACAGCGAGCGACCGCCAAACCCGATGCCAAACCTGCTGAAGCCCCCAAAGCTCCGCAGGAAGACACACCTGCCATTGCTCAGGATGAAGACAAAACCCAGAAGTTTGAAGAGAACGATATGGTGGTCAACGCCTTTGAAGAAGGCGTGCTGGAAGTAGAAGAAGCCGAAGAACCGGAAGACATTGAAGAAGTAGACAGTCTCGAAGAAGCGGAAGAGGTGGAAGAGGCCGACGAATTAGAGGAAGCGGAAGAGGTCGAAGAAGCTGAGGAAGTGGAAGAGGCCGAGGAAACCGAAGAAACGGACGAGGCCGAAGAAACCGAAGAAGAAGGCGGTGGTGTCGAGGGCTATGATGCCGAAGAAGGCTCCAGTGCAGAAGCAGAACGGCCTCGTATCAATGTGGAAGCCTTACTGGCTCTGGTCCCCGAAATCAACGACATTTCCCGTTACCGCCTGGAAGAAACCTGGGCACTCTTTAAATAACCTGCCGCGAATCTTTTTGTTTATGCTACTCATCTGAAAAAGCGGTATGCTATACTTGTGCACGCCTGTTTTCGGGCAAAACCACGGGCAGATGTGAGAGTGGTTGATTCAGCAGACCTGGAAAGTCTGTAAACGGTGATGAGCTGTTTCGAGGGTTCGAATCCCTCTCTGCCCGCTACAATTTCTATCAAAAGCTTCCAGACTTCTGGAGGCTTTTTGAGTAAAGGCAGGCTATGTCGTCCCGTCGTTCTTACCTTTTTTTACTACTGATTCCCCTCACCTTTGTGGTGCTGGACAGTTACGGCTGGTGGCCTCATCCCGAAACCCGTCTGGAATTTTCCCAGATTCTACCCGACACCTTACGGGCAACTCAGTCTCACGTGCTGCACCTGCCAGCACAGCCCGATACCGTTAAAGCTCGCTTAACTCAGGACAGCGGTGACGTGCGCCCTCTCATTCTCACCACGCCGCCTGAACAGTCACAGCGCACAGAACTTCAGCTGCCCCCGCTCACCGCAGGCCGCTACACCCTGACCTTATTAGACAACGAAAAACAACTGTTGGCTCATGAGCTTAACGTTAAGCCCCTTCCCGACGGCGTCTTAGATCGCCACGTCTACTCACCGGGAGACCACCTCGCACTGTGGCAAGCAGAGCCCGGAGAACGCCCCTTTGTGCTGGAACACGCAGAAGCAGGTAAGGTGTGGGAGGGCCTGCTGCCGGAAGGAAACCCGGCCGTGCTGTCGCTGCCCGCTCGCTTGCCTGCGGGGGCCTATCGCTTGAAGGTGGACGGTTTATCTCCCATGCCCTTTCGCATATCGCAAACGTCGAACGCGTCCGATACACTGGTACTCCGCCCGCTCCACAATGCTTTGCTCCACCAACACCCTCAAAACATAACGCTCCACTTGCTTAACGGAACCATCCCGGTCAAGACGGGCTGGGTGCGTATTGACGACCAAAATACGCCGGTCACCAACGGAAAGGCTCTGGTTCAGTTACAGGCTAACCAAGTCCGTTCACAGATTCCGTTTACCGCTGGAGATGCCAACGGTAATCTGATTCAGGGCACCCTGAATTTTGAAGTCCGTCGCCGCCCCTGGCTTATTCACCTGACATCTGAAGGACTAAGTCTGACGGGAAAGCTTAGCAGTCCTTTGCTGTGGAAAGCCCGTCAAAACGGCGCGGAACATCAGGGGCTTCTTTTTAATGCCGATCAACGGGCGTTTTCGGAAATCTATACCCAACTCCAGAAGACTTTTCAGGGACAGACTCCTCTTCAGCTGACTTTTTACAGCAGTGGGTACACCCAAACCTTAGCACTGATGTTGCCCCACTCCTCTGCCCCACTCTCTGTTTTACCGGACTCGCCCCATGCCCTGAGCACACTTTATGTGGCGGATCAGGCGGAGTATACCCGTGCGGTGCACCACTATACGCCCACGGATCAATACCGGTTTGTAGAATTGGAGAGCGATCCCGCTCCACTGTCTCACGGCACCCCGTGGGTCTTTTTATGGGGCATGGCCGGGCTTTTACTGAGTGCGATTCCTCTGTGGGCCACTCGCTCCCCCAAAACTCGCACTCCCACAAATAATACCAGAGGGACAGATCGTGGCCCCCTTGTGGTGAACGGGTTGAGCCTGCTCAGCGGCGTGGGAAGTTGGGGCGCTTACGCACTGGGGTACAGCGTGTGGATGTGGCAATTGTGGTTTCTCAGCGTCGTTTTACTGGGCGCAGCCATGATTATGACTTCCAAAAAGCAACACCCCGTCCATCCCATTCTGGGTATTGTCCAGAGCTGCTTGCTACTCCTTTGCGGCTGGTTTGCCATAACATACAC
>CAYFGW010000221.1:0-8294 GCA_964342365.1 uncultured Candidatus Sericytochromatia bacterium
TCCAATTTGCCCGCCTCAATTTTAGACAAATCCAGAATATCGTTGATCAGCCCCATGAGGGTACGGCCAGATGCACTAATGGCGTCTAAATACTGCCGCAGACGAGAATCGGTAATTTCATCGGATAAAAGTTCGCTAAAGCCCAGAATGGCGTTCATGGGGGTTCGAATTTCGTGACTCATATTGGCCAGAAATTCGCTCTTGGCGCGACTGGCCCCCTCAGCATCTTGTTTGGAGCGTTCCAGTTCCCGCGTACGCTCCTGCACCCGGGCCTCCAGCCCTACATTTAAAGCCAGTAGTTCTTCCTCGGCTTCTTTTTGCGCCGTAATATCCTGGATAGCTCCGTATACGCCAATCACTTTGCCATTTTCAATACGGGGCTTGCCCATCACATGCACCCAGCGCTGATGTCCCTGCGCATTTTGAAAGGGTAATTTCACGTCATAAGGCTCCTGATTTTCAAGGGCCCGCTCCACTTTTTCTTTGAGCAGGGCCTTGGCCTTGGGTGGATAAAACTCATAAGCTGCATCAATGGAAATTGGACGGGTTGAGTCCAGACCGTGAATGGTAAAGGTTTGCTCAGACCAGATGGGGCGAGGCAAATGCGGAGCCCATTCCCAGCCGCCAATATTGGCCATCTGACCGGCTATTTTCATGAGTTCTTCAATGCGTTCAGACTCTCTCTGCGCCTGTTTTTGTTGGGTGATATTTTCAAAAATCCCGATGATCCAGGATTCTTCTGTGGAATTTTGTCTCCTGTTTTCAGAAGGGTTGTTCACCACCACAGAAGCGGAAAAATTGACCCAGATGGCTTCCCCACCCGAAGACAAATAGCGACATTCTGTTTGCAGGCGAAAAATGTCCCCCTCAAAAAGCGACCGCAGACACTGATTCTGCACCTTACGGTCATCGGGATGGCAGAGCTCCAATAGATTCAAATACGGTACGCTTTCTGCGTCATAATTGAGCATGCTAAGTAAGGCCGTATTAATTTGCTGAAAATTTCCGTCGGGCCGAATAATGGCAATCCCCAGAGAGGCAGACTCAAAAATATTTCGGAACAGATTTTCGCTATAGGTGAGAGCGTCTTCATCCTGCTGATGCTCTAAACGGGCTCCGATGGCGCTGGTAACCATGCGCAAGAGTGATTCTTCGCTAATAGACCAGCGCCGATAGGAGCGGGTGTTTTCCAATTGCACGTATCCCCAGAGATTCCCGCCGGATTCCACGGGAATCAGCAGCAAAGACTGAACCGACTGATGTAAATGCTCTTTTTCTTCATCGGGAAGCTGATGGGTCAGGAAGTTCAGGGATTTTCCCTCTTGTAAAAGCTGTTGCCAACGTAAAGGGAGCAGGCGTTTTTGTTCCTGTGTGTGCAAGCGTTCTGGCCAGGTGTGAACCTCTCTAAAGACGGGCAGATTCTGTTCTTGTGAGAAAGCACGGAAAAGCCTTACGCCGTCCACACTGGGAATTTCGGCAATATTTTTGAGCACGTTTTTAATGGAAACTTCAAAGCGGTGAACGCCCACCAGCTCGTTTACCGCGCGCACCACCTGAAACAAAAGCTGATCTTTACGACGCAGTTCCTTTTCTATACCCCGGCGTTCAGACACCTCCATGGCCAGACTCAGTACATCAGTCACTGAGGAAATAAACACTTCTTCTTCAGGGGTCCAGACCCTTTCCTGAGAGGCATTGAGCAAAAGCATGCCACGATGCTGCTTCTCATGGCTAATGGGAGCAAGTAAGACTCCCCCTTCAGGGGCTACCAACAGGGATTGAATACTTTTCAAACGCGTATCCGCATCTGCCCGTGAAATGCGTAAAATATGCAATTTTGTCAGCGCATGAAACAGAAGGCCGTGCTCTTTTTCTTCCAGAGTTTCTCCCGATTGGTAGGCGTTTGTGTCCCGCAGAAAACGCAGGTTTTCTTTGAGGGTGTTTTTATCGGTGTACATCCACACCGAAGCGGAGGCCAGATCCAGGGTATGACTCAGGGTACGGGTCATTTTTTTGATAAAAGCTTCAATTTTACCCATACTAATACTGGGGCTGCTGCTCAGGGATTTGAGCGCTTTTTTATGGGTTTTGAGCTCCTCAGCCTGCTGATGTTCCTGGATGTTCGTGTGATCAATTTTTTGGTGCAGCTGATGAATATAGCTCAGAAGTTCATCCCGGGTGGCAGAATCCAGATCTAAAGTTGACAAATCTGAATCGGAATTGTCTAAAGCGGGATTCATGGAGATTCCTTTCTGGCTTTGTATATTTCAAAGGTTTAACCTATCAGGGGGTGGACATATGTCTAACACAACAGCCCCCAACTCAATAGTGCCCCATTAGAAAGCGCCTGACTATCAAAAAAACATCATTTGTGAATCAAGATATTATCAAAAAGTCAGGCGCATCGGGTTTAACCGAAGTAGTCTTTTAAACCTTCGGTATTGGGTTTCATGCTTTTTTCACCCTGGTTCCAGTTGGCAGGGCACACTTCACCATGCTGTTCAAAATGCTGTAAAGCATCTACCATACGAATGGCTTCGTCCACGTTTCTACCCAGAGGCAGGTTGTTAAGGGTGGCATGATGCACCACACCTTCTTTGTCGATCAGGAATAAACCGCGATAGGCCACGCCGTCGGCTTCCACCAGAACGTCGTAGTCTCTGGAAATAGTTTTGTTAAAATCGGAAACGATGGGGTAGCTTACACCTTCAATACCGCCCTGAGATTTGGGGGTGTTTAACCAGGCCATGTGGGAAAAGTGAGAGTCG
Organism: uncultured Candidatus Sericytochromatia bacterium; assembly: GCA_964342365.1. GTDB lineage: Bacteria > Cyanobacteriota > Sericytochromatia > UBA7694 > UBA7694 > CAXRDE01. The sequence goes on from CAYFGW010000221.1 coordinate 2,769, forward strand.
GTAGACACCGCAATCACTTCGGTATTGCGCTCCTGAAAAGCACTCAGTTTTTCCTGAAAGGCGTGGAGTTCAGTAGGACACACAAAGGTGAAATCCAGAGGATAAAAGAACAGCACCACGTACTTTCCCTGATAATCGGTGAGTTTAAACTCTTCAATAATTTCGTTTTTCACCACTGCTTTGGCGGTGAATTCCGGGGCTTTTTTACCAATTAATGACATTTTCTTCTCCTTTTAATATGTTCTTGGCAGGCAGTATAACAAAGAACAAACCTTGTTAAGTCTCCGAATTTGCTATAATTCCAGCAGTCACCGAACATTTCTAAGCATGGTATTTTCATAAACGCAATGGCTGCTGATTATTTTCGCCGCTTGCGCACGGAAGCGCAGACCTTTTATGGCGGTCTATCACAGGGACGAAAAATTTTGTTGGGCGCAGTTTTGCTGGGCGTTGTTGTCCTGCTCGTTTTTATGGTGACCTGGACCCAACAACCCCGGTGGAGCACCCTATACACCGATCTTTCCACCCGTGATGCCGGACAAATCACCCAGTACCTGAAAGACAATGACGTGCCCTACCAGGTGAACACCATCGGTCAGGGCGCAGTCGTTCAGGTACCCGAAGACCAGGTGCACGAACTGCGCCTGCAAATGGCCGCTGAAGACCTGCCTCGCGAAGGCGGCGTTATGGGCTATGAACTCTTTGACCGCGACAATAGCATGGGCATGACCAATCGTGTGTTTGACCTGAATTATCAGCGGGCCCTCAGCGGCGAGCTGGCCCGCACCATCATGCAAATGGACGCCGTGGAGAAAGCACGGGTACACCTGGCGATTCCCCGCAAGCAGGTCTTTAGCGCCTTACAAGATCCTCCCGGAGCTTCTATTACTTTGCGACTGCGTCCGCTGGCCCAGCTAAACGAGTCCCAGGTCAAGGGCATCAGCAAACTGGTGGCCAGTAGCGTACCGGGACTCACCCAGAAAAACATTACCATCACCGATGCTACAGGCAAACTGCTCTTTGACGAAACCCTCGCCGATGACAGCGGCACCACTGGCCAGCTCAATCAAAAACAACTGGCTTATCAGCGCAGTACCGAACAAGAAATTCGCCAGAATATTGAACGCATTTTGAGCCGGGTGGTGGGGAACGGTCAGGTGAGTGTGCAGGTGAAGGCCCGCATGAACTTTGACCAGGAACAAACCATTAGCAAACGCTTTGAGCCAAACGCCAATCCCGACGGTAATAACAACCGCGTGTTGCGGAGCGAAAAAGAAGTGGTAGAAGCAGGACAGGGCACCGAGCCCGTAGTGGGCGGTGCGCCAGGTGTGACCAGTAACACCCCCGCCTACCGGGAGCAGGTCACCGAAAGTGACGCTTCCTATAATCGCAGAGACACCACCCGTAATTATGAAGTGTCAGAAACCCAGCTCACCCGGGTCAAAGAACCTGGCGACATTGAACGCCTGACGGTATCGGTGGCTATTAACAGTCTGTCTCCCGCCATCAACGCACCGGAAGGACTTGACCCCGGTGATCCCCAACTGCAGCGCTTGCGAAATCTCGCAGTGGGTGCTGCAGGCTTAGACACCCAACGGGGGGACACCATTGCGATTCATGCCCTGCCCTTTGAAAACTCTGAACAATTGCAGGCCCAGGAGGCGTTGGCCCGTCTGGACCAGCAAGACTTCTGGTGGCAAATTGTGCAGGGAGCCCTGCTACTGATAGTGCTCGGCGTGCTGGCCTTTGGGTTCTGGTCTTATCTGCGTCGTCGCCCCATTGAAGGGGAAGCCGTGGAAGAAGAAGAACCGGGGTACCCCAGCTTAGAAGCGCCGACCCTTGACCCCATGCTCACTCAGGCAGTGCACAAACGTCAACAAACGGTGAGCAGTTTGACAGAAATGGCTGAAAAAGAGCCCGCGCAAATGGCACAACTGCTGCGTGTCTGGCTTCAGGAGGACACATGAGCGAGTTTCGACCCGCCCGAATTCCACAGGTCTCTGAACTGAGCGGCGTCCGCAAGGTGGCCCTGGTCATGGTGGCACTGGGTCCTGAAGTGGCGGCCTCTATTTTGCGCCATTTTGAAGAACAGGAAGTAGAACGCATTACCCTGGAAATCGCAGCCCTGCAACAAACAGATCACCAGTTGGTGAACGAAGTGTTGGAAAACTTCTATGATCTGGCCAGTCAGCGGGACCTGATGACCTCTGGTGGTGAAGAGTACGCCAAAAACCTGCTGCGCTCGGCCTTTGGCGATTCCCGGGCCAGTCGGGTGTTATCACGGCTTGAAATTGTGCGAGACACCACCAGCATGCCTTTTGAAACCTTCCGCAAGGCAGATCCTACCCAACTGGCCAGTCTCATTCAAAACGAACACCCCCAGACCATTGCGTTGATTCTGGCGTATTTAAAATCCGAACAGGCGGCGGTGGTGCTTTCCCAGCTGAACCATGATTTACAAATTGAGGTATCCACCCGCATGGCCACCATGGAACGAGCGGGTGTAGAAGTCATTAAAGAAGTGGAGTCTATTCTACAATCCAAGTTTGCTTCTATTTTGAAACAGGACAGAGGCGCTTTTGTGGGTGGCATCAAAAGTCTTTCTGAAGTGCTCAACCGCGTGGATCGCAGCACCGAACGCAATATTATTGAAAACCTGGAACGTTTTGACCCTGAACTGGCAGAATCCGTCAAAAAACTGATGTTTGTGTTTGACGATATTGTGATTCTGGATGACCGCAGTATTCAGCGTCTGCTGCGAGAGTTAGAGAGCAAGGACTTATCTCTGGCCCTGAAAGGTGCCAGTGAAGAAGTGCAGTACAAAATTTTCCGCAATATGTCGGAGCGGGCTTCCGGTATGCTTAAAGACGATATCGAAGCCATGGGTCCCGTGCGCTTAAAAGACGTGGAGGAAACCCAGCAAAAAATTGTTAACGTCATTCGTCGCTTAGAAGAAGCCGGTGAAGTGGTGATCAGCCACGGTGGGGAAGATATTGTCATTTGATCCGCCGTCAAGCGCCGGACGTGTGCTCAAACACGTGGTGGTAGAAACACAACACCGTCAAATCGGGGTTTCTCAAACGTCGTCTAACCCCTCCACTCCATCGCGTAGAGATACGGTAAAGCCTTCTCCAGTGGACCAGGCTCAAAAAGAGGCGGAAGCCCTTTTAAGTCAAGCCCAGCAGCAGGCCAGAGACATTCTCCAAAAAGCCCGTCAACAGGCAGGACAAATGCTCGCAGAAGCCGAGGACAAAGTGAAAACGCTGGAGTTACAAGCCACCGAAAGAGGCCTGAACACCGGGCAACAACAGGCCCGTGCCGAAGTAGAAAAGTCACTCCAGCATTTACAGCAGGTGATTGAAGCCGCCCAGAATGACCGGACGCGCCTGCTGGCCAACACAGAGCAAGAAGTGGTGGAACTGGTACTGGCCATTACCCGTCGCATTTTAAAAATCGAGCCCCTGATCAATGAACAGGTGCTCATTCGCGTGGCCCGCGAAGCCCTGTCTCATCTGGGGCAACAGCTGGAAGTGCTCATTGAAGTCCACCCGGAAGATGTAGAACTGCTGCATTTTTCCCTTTCTCAAATTGAAGATCTGGCCCTGGACATTGTCATTGAACCGCGCGAAGATATCAGCATTGGCGGCTGTCGTATCCGCAGTCAATCGGGAAACGTGGACGCCAATTTACAAACGCAGTTTGACGCCATCGCCCAGTCATTTTTAGCATTAGCAGAAGGAGATTCCCATGAATCAAACACAGACCTTTCCTGAAGCCCTCCATTTTGAGGATAACGGGCTTCTGGGGTTCGAAGACTTAAGCAACTATAAGCTATACCCCCATGCAGAAGCAGAACCTTTTTATGTACTCGAAGCCGACGAAACCGCTTTTCTTCTCATGGAACCGGGTTATTTTATTGAAGACTACAGCTTCGAACTGGACGATGAAAGTCTAGAAGAGCTGGGTATAACTCAGGCAGAAGACGTGGGCGTGCTGGTATTGATTCGCATCCCCGATAATGCTGCACAGATGACCGCCAATCTTCTGGGGCCCGTGGTGTTTCATCGCCAGACGGGAAAAGCCAAACAGCTGGTGTTGTCTTCGGAACACTATCTGGCCCAACATCCTGTCTTTGCTGAGGAGGTCGATCATGCTGGTACTGACCCGCAAGCTTAATGAAGGCATTGTCATTGGCGAACACATTAAGATCACGGTTTTAGAAATCAAGGATCAGTCGGTCAAACTGGGCATAGAAGCTCCTCGTGAAATTAGCGTTCACCGTCATGAAGTGCACGCCGAAATCAAAGCGGAAAATCAGCGTGCGCGTCTGGAAGGAACTCAGAAAGCAGAGCAGGCCGCCCGCTTGTTAAAGGCCCGCAAAAAAAAGCCGTGAAGGCGCTTTTTCTAGCCTTGCTAATGGTATTCAGCGGGGCCGGCCGTGCATCAGCAAGCACGATGATAGGTATTGCCCCACCCACAGCAGAACTCATTCCCTGCGCAGATACGCTTTATCGTCAACTTTTGACCGACTCCCGCTACGAGCTCTTGCCCAACTGGTATATGGCACAAATGACCCGACACCTGTTTCGCAAAAATCCCAAAGAAAACGCGTGGCAGCAGACTTTTGAACAATTGCCCACGCTGGAGGCGCTGGTTGTTCTACGACGTTCACAGAAGAACGTCAGCGCACTCTGGTTGCAGAGAGGCTTACCGGTAGTCATTGCTCAGGTAGAAACAGTGCCTTCCGCCACCGCCGAAAACTGCCTGAAATTATCCCAACGACTAAGGGGTATCCCACAGGAGGATCGCTTTCGCTCTCCGCTATTATCAGCGGGACTGTCAACCCTGATTCCCGGTGCCGGACACTATTACCGCAATACGCCGGAGGGCTTTGCGATGGGCAGCTTTTACTTGCTCAGTTACCTGACCCTCACCTATCTGGCCCTGAGCAACACCACCTCCCTTGAAAGATCCCAGTGGGGTGGCATGATTCTGGGACTGAGTCTAACAGATATACTTAGCGCTTATTATTTGGAGCTGGCTGCGGAGTAAAATAGGCACAAGATAAATGGTATATTGACTTGAGTTAAGACAATATTATACAGATCGGAAATCACACGGTGTCCCACACATCTCGTTTTAAACGCTTTCTTTTGGCACTCCTTTTTATATCTCTTTGCTGGCCCACGGGCACTGCACTAGCTCACTGGGCCGACATGTCTGCCATGGAACTGGATATTTCAGACACCTCTGCCAGCGCGCAATTTACCGTGGCCACGCCTTTTTTTACCAGTGCTGACACCAATGGTGATGGAGAACTCAGCGCTGAAGAAGTCACTGCCCACCAGGCAGACATTGAGGCCGTACTCCGGGAAAAAGTTCAGCTGATCATCAATCACGAACCCGTATCTCTGACGGTGTCTCCCGGTACACAAACCCAAAATTCTGATCTGGCAGGACGAGACAATATGTCCACACTTCTGCTGCACTGGCACTGGGAGCCCCCCGCCACTTTTAGCGCGCTGC
>CAYFGW010000222.1:0-8291 GCA_964342365.1 uncultured Candidatus Sericytochromatia bacterium
CGTAATTCAGGTACTCATTGTTGAGAAAGAAAAACTGACGCACAGAGTACAGTCCCACGTTGTACAAACGAGCCGAATGGTAAGACATAGCGGTAACAAGCTTATGTTCTTCGGGGCTCAAGCGAAGTCTGTTTTTCTGCGTCAAAATAATTTCCATATTAATAATATACAATATTTAAACAGCAAAGTAAAGGAGGACAGGCTAACGCCTGTATGGTTTTCACCCTAAAGGGCAGAACTACCCTGAAGGACAGAACTCCTCACCAACCAATACCCAGAGGGCAGAACCTACCCTAAAGGGCAGCATCTCCGCACAACGGAACTTGGTATGGTCGGAGTATCCAAAACCATTTCTATCTGATGAAAAAACAACCCCTTAACTCGAAACGGATGATAATTTCAGCCCTCGCACTCTGCCTGCTAAGCGCCTGCGGACCACAGCTTTCTCCGGCATCCACCGGTACGGAACTTGCCACGAGCGACACCCGCAGTATTACGCCCCGCACCAAGGGCAGCACCCTTGAAATCACCCCCCGCACCAAAGGCAGTACGTATATTCGAGGACTTATTGCATTACCGGATCACATCACCCACGATTTTGAAGTGGAATTTCGTCAGAACAATCTGCGCATTACCACACAGCAGGTGACCACCAATAGTGCCGGAGATTTTGAAATTCAGGCCTTAGACATTTCACCGGATCAGCCCCTGTATGTGGAGGCCCGGGCCATGAAGTATCCCGGCATTGTGCTCATGTCAGAAATCACCTTGCGCAACCTGCCCGAAACTCTACACGTGGATCTCAGCATTCCCAGCACTTCTGCGGTGTATTTGTCGCGCTATTTGAACCTGCCCACTCAGACGCCGGGTGCCCTGATGCAAACGCCCGAGGTTCTCAGTCCCATTAATGAGATGATGTCAGAGTACTTCCAATCGCAAATGCAGAACCAGAGCAAAATGCCTATGGAAGAGATGCCCCAAATGAACGAAAGCCTTGAAAAAGCGCGTATAATGTGGATGAAGCTTCAAAACTAAAGGTGCATTTTCATGACGTATCAGGGTCCGCAGCGGGCGCGATTTCGCAAGCGTAAACTTCAAACGGGTATTCTTAAATTCCCACAGCAGCCCCAGTTGGTCAACGCCAGAGATATGTCTCGACGCCACTTAACCATGCAAGGACGCTTTGTCTACCATCATCAGCTGGCCTCAGACTGGGTTGCTCCCAGAGATGTGATTGTTTATTTGCCTCCCGGTTACGATAAATACCCCAATAAATTTTTCCCCGTTATTTATATGCATGACGGCAATAACCTTTTTGATCCTGCCACCGGATTTATGGGCAGAGAGTGGAAATTAGACGAAACCCTGGAACGGCTGTTTAAACATGACTTGATGTATGAATGTGTAGTGGTGGGCATTTACAATACCCCTGCTCGTCTGGATGAGTACACCTGGCATCGTCACCATCATTTTGGTCAGCAGTGTGGAGGCACGGGCTTAAACTATGCCCGGTTTATTGCAGAAGAACTGATGCCCATGATTGAAAATGAATACCGTGTGCATATTGATCCCGAATGGACGGGCATGATGGGTTCTTCGCTGGGAGCCATCATTTCCTTTTATATTGCCCAGCGCTACCCCATTCGCTTTGGCAAAATTGCTATGATGTCTCCCACCGTGTACTGGGCCAATCATCAATTGCTCAAAGACGTGGACGCTTTTCCCAATAACTTAAAACTCTGGGTGGATATTGGTACTGAAGAAGGTCGCAATCGCCATACGGAAGAAACCGTGGAAAGCACTCAGGAGCTGGTACAGGCCCTTGAAAAAATTGGTTATCGCCAGCCTGCCAACCTGGGCTTTTATATCGAGTATATGGTAGGACACGATGAACACGCGTGGGCCAATCGCGTGGAGCGTCCTCTGCGCTATTTATTTGGCAAATAACCTCGAGAGAGCTGTTTTAAAATCGGCTGAAAGCCAAAGGGATATTTTTTGAGTGTGGGATTCAACGTGCGTGAAAAGGTACGAAAATCCACCTGATCCCAGTTATTGCCAGACAGAGCTTCCGCATAGTTTTTCACATTATTGGGGTAAAAGGTAAACATGCTCAGACGCATGACGGCGGACTCGGAAGCAAAGTCTTTGCCAGAAAAAAAGTCTCTCACCAGCACCAGACAAAAAGCACCGATCAAAAAATTCCCCCCCACGGACACATCCACTTTGCCCTCCAGCACGTCCATGGCTCCGGGTGGCGTGGTTCCCACCCCCCCAATCAAAGGACGAATAAGCCCCAGATCTTTGGCAGCCAGATAAGCCCCCACCGGCATGGTGTCATTGGCAGTCCAGATAATGTGGGTTTGTGGATACAGCGGCAGCAAACGCCGCATTTTGCTGCGGGCCACACTTTCTTTCCAGAAACCGGCCGCAATCTCATGCAGAATAATGTCCGGGTGTTTTTTAAGAGCAATCTGCAAGCCTGTAATCCGTTCCGTGGAGGAGCCCTCATCCATATTGCCCCCAAGCGCCAGCAAATGAATTTTACCGTTAGCGTCTTTACGGCCTTCTTTACGGGCCAGAGCTGCCAGAGCGTTCAGTAAATCAAAGCCCGCTTCTAAATTATCCGGCAAAAACTCCCCGAGCCAGTATTTGAAGTGTTCACGGGGCACTCCGTATTCCCTGGATTCTGCGGCCGTGAGGGCTTCTTCAAAAAGAATAGAATAGACTTTTTTGGCCTCTGCAGCTTTCAAAATGGGCACGGCGGTGCCGTCAAAATTTTTATACAGCAACAAATCGGGCAGTTCAGAGCGGTTCAGCACCTGCATGGCATCGTTGAGCTGTTTTTTGGCATCGTTCAGAGCGGGAATCCACTCCAGCTCAATATCCAGGTCTCTGGCAGCCGCCTGAGCAATTTGTGCAAACAGACTCCAGAAACCGTCGGCCCGGGGTGTGAACATGACCACATGGGGTCTTCGCTTAAGCGGAGCGGATGCTGCTGCCTCAGCGGGTAGAGAAAACGCTGCAACACACCATAGGCACAGCAAAGACAAGGTAAGGCAGAACGTCAGACAGCGGGTTAGCCGTGGTTTACAGCACCGCATCAATTGGACAGTTCTAACCAACGATCGTGGGGCATAATGTCTCTAACAGACTTGTAATACTGACTGGTGGGGTAGAAAAAGAAGTTACTGACCCGACTGGTGTATAGAGTGGCGTAATCTCTCACCTGATCTCCAAAGCGGGACATTTCGTCCTGATCATGGAACAAGGGGCCCCAGGCAGCGTGATAAGCAGAATTAATTTGCTGGCGCAGCTGGGTAATTTTACGGCGAGTGCGCTCCATGTCCCGTTCACAAAAAGCAATATCGCTTTCCAGTTCCTCAATATTATGGTCACAGGTCTGATGTTCTTCAGGACTCAAATCTTCTTTGTCTTTTAAGCGCTTAAATCCGTTGAGCTGACTGGAATACATATGCACTTCGTAATGCAGCTTATCAAACTTATTCAAAAGCTGCCGCAGCTGAATATGCTGAGCCTGCATGGATTCCGTGGTGCGCAGTTCTTCTTCCAGTTCTTCTACCACCAGCGCCGTGCGCCAGTTGGAGTCTTTGTCAGAACGTAAGATATCTCCGAAAATGTGGTCACCCACATACAGAATTTCGTTGCCCTTGGCCTCGATCATTTCTTCTAAACGCAGGTAGTTGCCCTGACTGTAAATGACGTTGGGGTCAAAGTTATCGCCGGTAAATTCTGTTTCCGCTTCAGTGGATTCGTCCACCACCTGAAAGGGGTTTTGCTCCGTAAAGAAGCGAGGCTTACGGCCGCTGACAATAATAATTTCAAAATACTCTCGCCAGGAATCATAGCCCGGATGCTTATTATCTAACAAAAAGGACATGACTTTTTCAGTGTAGAAGTACTCTGAGTTGGTCAATACAAACAGCTTTTTACCGTTTTGTATAAATTTATCCAGGGTGAGTGCCAGATGAGGATCGGGGTAGATGTATTTGTCCAGATTGGAAATGATTTCGGTCTTAAGAGAACCGTCACGGTGCGTTAAATCAATGCCGTAACGAATATCGTCATAGATTTCTGAAAAGCTGCGTTCGCCCAGTTCACCGGTTTTAGACAACTCCACCAGCAGTACGTACAAATAGGCTTCCGGCAGCGAAAACAGGGTGTCTACTGATACAAAGCGATCCATGGCAGATTGATCCACTTTGTCGTTGAAATAGGTTTCCACGGGCAGTTCTTCCTGGCCGTGGCGCACCTGGCACACCTGCTTAAAGCGGTTGATTTTGAGCAGATTGCCCTTTTCACGATCCACCAGCAACCCCCGAATCACTTCATCAGCTTTATATTTTAGCTTGAGAACGCTTTCGGGGTATTGCTTGTGTTCCACCAGGTTTTTAAGGGTTTCGTTGAAGGCCAGTTCTTCAATGGCTTTTTTACGGTAAATCGCAAGCGTATAGTCCATATCAAAGCCGATATAGCGTACCTGAGACATGTTCAAAGGGCGGTTAACAAAAACGCCTCTGGCCCGATCAATAGAAATCTCAGCCAATTCAGAAATTTGCTGAATTTGCTCAGGATTTGTCCGTAAATTTTTCTTGTCCACGTGCTAGCCTTCTTTACTGATTTCGTCGACCGATTTCACTTCGCTTTTGTAGATTTTCCAGGCGGGCTCAGGATCGGTGGGGTATTTGTGCAAGGTGTGAATAACGTTGATCTGGTTGTCTTTGTAGCGGCCCGAAGCATCGTTACTGCGGGTGACTTGCACCACTTTCACTTCTGCAATCAGGGCTTTATTTTGCATTTTTTCGGCTTCTTCGCGCTTTCTTTGCTCTTGCTTGGCGCGATCTTCTTCCGTAATGGCAGCATCATCCAGCAGACTATCTAAGCCGGTGGCGTCCTGGTTTTCGGCCTGCATTTTTTCGGCTTGCTTACTTTCGTCCAGCGGCTTTTTGGTGATGGCCATGGACTTGATTTCAAACTGCAGATTGTAAGCCTGAATCAGCTCTTCGGTCTTGGCTTTGGTGCTGGCATAGTCAGGAGAACGGTCGTCAATGGTCATCATGACCTGTTGAACATCCTGGGCGTTAAAGCCCTCAATATTTTCTTGCACTACTTTTTCAATGGGGTCTGCGCAGGAGGTCAGGGCCAGCAGGGCCAGGACGCTCAGGCCTATTTTGTTCAATTTGTTCACGATGTGCTCCTCTCCGGGACGTAATTACATTCTTTTTTTTGTTCGTGTAAAAGCTGTTGATAATCCGGTGCCGTAATTTTTTCGGTCCACATAATCAGAGCGTCTTCTTTTTCCGCCTGATAATAGTTTTTACGGCGACCCATTACGGCAAAATTAAACTTCTCATATAATTTCTGAGCCGCAATATTTGAAGCCTTTACTTCGAGGGTGATCCACTGAATATTTTTTTCAGTGCACTGATCTAGCATATAGCACAACATGCGCTGCGCCAACTTTTTTTTGCGATATTCAGGCTCTACACCCACAGCGGTAATGTGCGCTTCTTCTAATATTTGCCAGTATCCCAGATATCCCACTACCCGATCCGCATCGCGGGTCACAAAATAGGAACATCTTTCGTTGTCGAGTTCCTTGTGAAAATTGGTGGGGGTCCAATGGGCGCCAAAACACACTTTTTCCAGCGCCGCCACCTGAGGCACATCCTGGGGAGTCATGGGCTGTAGAGTTAGAGTCATCAGGAGCGAACGCGCACCACGTCTTCAGAAAAACGGGGGAGTTCCACTTCGATAACCTGCGTCAGGCGGGGATCAAAAAGGGTAATGTGATAGGACAGGGGGGCGTCCATATCCATCATAATATTCCGCGTGGCGAAAGAAGGCGTGTGCACCTTGCGCAACAGGCCCGTATTTCGATCCGTGACAACCAGCGTATTGCCGTCAGCAGAAATGGCCAGGGTTCCTGGATTCATTTGCTTCAGAGCCAGACGCTGCTTGACTTCCCGGGTGCGGGTATCCAACCTGAGCAATTCAGCCTGCTCTGTGAGTACGTAAAGCTCCCGTTTATCGGGCGACATTTTGATATCTCGCACGCCAGCACCAATATTCACGCGATCCGAAGGACGCGAGGGACCTTTTTCCAGGTATTCGCTATAAAGCTTGCCTTCGCGCACATAGTAACGCTGATGGGCCGGGCGCGACACCCACACTTTGGATTCCGCTTCGGGCATTAAACGCACGCTAAAGGGAATGCCAATCCGTGGGTACAGGGTTTCCTGATGAAAGCCCGCCAGAATCTTTCCAGAACCGTTCCAGAGATATACGCTGTCTACGGCACTGGCCAATTGTAAATTGTCTTTGAAACGGGGGTCGCGAATACGCTTGACGGTGGAGTACTGATAGGGGGAACGGGGATTTAAGTCAATGATACTCACTTGCCCATAGCGGCGATGATAGGCAAAAAGTTTTTTGCGATCCGGACTAATTTCAATATCGTCCACGGGAAAATCCACGGGCAGGAGTCCCGTACTCAGCAAATCTACCTTGTCCACCATACGAATAAAGTCCGTGTTGCGACTGGCCATAAACATCTGACGAGATGCCGCAGGGGCCACAAACTTTTGCGTGGTGATTTTAATTTTATGGGGATGATACGGATTTGCACCGGCAGGAGCAGAAGGCTGTAGTTGTTCGTCAACAAGCTGGTAGCCGCGTGTACCGCCGTCTTTCATCTGCACCCGAAAGCGAAAGGAATCCGCAGCAGCGGGCGAAATATGGGTCACCGCCAGCGCATCGTCGGGCAACATGAATTCGTGAGCCAGATGACCGGTGACCGTGTCCATCACTTGCACCTTGCCAGAACCCATGGCCAGATAACGTCCGTTTTGAGACAGTGAGATGTCGGTAGGGTTCCAGACAGGGGTATCAGAGACACCGGGATTGAAGGTGGGCAATTTTCTCACCACCACATCACGGGTGGTGTCAATTTCCCAGACGCTGCCAAAATAACCGCCGCACAATACATAAAGTCGATTATTGGCAGGAGAGGCCACCATACGGCTAATGCGACGCCCCACGTTGATGTGGGTCAGGGTCTGACCTTTTTGATCCTGAACGGCAATTTGTGACTGGTATACGCCGGGAGCTACGGTGTAGGTTTTGGTCACGGCGTTTGTGGCCACGGGCTGCTTGACGAATTCCACGCGTCCGCCCGCAGGTTGCACAGGCATAAATTGACCCGTGGGCTGCTGATACACGGAAATCATGGGGCGATGCCCGGGGTAAAGCTGTCCGAGCAATTGTTTTTCTACCACCTGTTCTACCAGGGGTTGTGCGCCGGGCTCCGATACGCTCTGAGCAAATGCTGTAGTGGGTGCCAACAGGGTGGCCATTAGCGTGAGAGAAAGAACCTTATTCATGACATATCCAGCCTTTATTGAGGGTTTTTCAGTTGGCGGGCGCTGTCTTTGCCCAGTAACTGGTGAGCGGTTTTACTGCGCAGAGACTGAATCCCCACAGCACCCATAAAAAGCACCAGAATTATGGTTTTCATGCGCTAAAACTCCTTACTCGGCCACGGGTGCGTTATTGATTAACCAGGTGGCAAAGGTTTCAGAAACCTTCCACTCTTTGCCAATATATTTACCGGGAAACGCTTTCACAAATCCGAGGAAAATGCCCACATCATCTTTGGTAACATTGGACATAATATCATAGATTTTTTGGCCTGCGTAGAGCCCTGAAGCGGGACTCGGCAGGTCTGCGGTAAACTCAGCACATTCACTGATGGCCAACAGAGCATTCGAAAAAATCAGGTCTTCTTCCATGGCTCCCAGTTTTTGTGCCATGGTTTGCTGCTTTTTGTACAGCGGCTTCTTCATATTGTCCGTGAAAACAATATTCAGCTCAATCATATCGGTGAACTTGGCTTTTTGTATGGTTTCGGCCGGAGGGGCTTCGGGTTCAGGAGCAGCCTCTTCTGCTGCTACCGGAGCAGCCTCTGTTCCAGCATTTGCGGGTGCCGGAGTAGATTTACCCATGCGTTCATTCACCTTACGGGTCAGCAGGTTAATAAACTGCAAAGGGATATTGAGCAGGCGCAAAATACCGTTTAAAAAGGGTAGCAAGGGCGTGATCAACATCATGCTCACATTGCGCAGGGCTACAGAAGCGTTGGACATGAGCAGTTTAACGGACTGGTTAAACTCTTCTAAGCGAGCCAACACGTCTTCGAGGGTTTGATCCATGGCGTCGCCATCGTTTTTGGGACGGGGAGCGGCCTTCTTTTTTTCGGCGGGCTTTTCGGTCTT
>CAYFGW010000223.1:0-8205 GCA_964342365.1 uncultured Candidatus Sericytochromatia bacterium
CAAAAACAAAATATGTGGTACCAGCTTATCGACGGTTTCCGGCTGTTGCTGACGCTGGTCTATTTAAGTTTTTCCGTATTTTTTATCGGGCGCACCTGGTATAAAGCCCGTCGCATGGCTCCTTCCCCGATTCGCAAATTCAGCGTGGCGCTGGCCATTATTACCGGCTTTCTAGCACTGCTCTGGATTTCAGAACTTCTGTTCAACTATGCCCTGATTTCCCGGGACGTTTACGCCATTCTGGCCATGCTCAGCATTTTTGTGGGCCTGTTTTTACTCAAAGCGGGGGTGGATCTGGACAAAGACATTTCCAAACCCAAACCGCAGAGCGTGATTGATTCCGGCTATGTAGCAGCCATTAATCATGAAAAGGGCGAAATTTTCATTAAAGACAAGCTGAGCGAAAGTCACAGTCTCGGGTTGATAACCCCCGATACGAAAATTTACCGCAAAACCGGAGGCAAGGCCACTGAGACCGCTTTCTTATCGGAAATTCAGGTGGGTGACGTGGTGTCATTGCGCGCAGCTCACTTAGAGCACGATGCCCTGCTGGAAGTAGAACGGCTAACCCTGGTAGAAACCCATCAGGAAGTGGCCGCCCAGTCTGAAACCCACGTTCAGGAATACATTCACGAGACTCAGGAACAGGGTCAACAGCAGTACAATCACGTGGTACAGCGTCCCGGCCCCAACGCCTGATTTATGTCTTCATCTCACGAATCTCCCGTGGCCTGGGTGACCGGGGCAGCAGGATTTATAGGTCGCCACTTGTGTCAGCGTTTGTGCGACCTCGGCTGGCAGGTGGTTGCATTAGATAATCTTAGCACCCCCGATGCCTCACGAGGCCTTGAAGTACTCAGTTCTCTTCCGCTTCAGTTTGCAAAACTAGATTTACATCCCCGGGCCGGTCAACTCAGCGATTTTGACGATCTTCCCTTTCCGCAGTATGTGTTTCATCTGGCAGCCAAACCCGGTGTCCGCAGCTCCACCTGCCTGACTGATTATCTTGAAGCCAATTGCAAAACCACAGCCCGGCTGATACAAGTTTGTGAACGGCGAAATATTCGACGGCTCATCTTTGCCTCGAGTTCATCGGTATACGGCAATCTGAACAGAGCAGCTAGCGAAACGGATCTCTGCAAGCCGGTGTCGGTATATGGAGAAAGCAAGCTGCGCTGCGAACGTTTGCTTCAGGCCGCCTGCCACCCTCATTTTAGCGTCATTGCGCTGCGCTTATTTAGCGTATACGGGCCGGGACAGCGGCCTGACATGGCTTTTGCACAGTGGATAAAAGCCATAAAAAATCAGGAACCGCTCCACTTGCATCACACCGATCCTCCTATGTATCGAGATTTCACTTTTGTGGACGATGCGGTCCAGGGTTTTTTAAAAGCAGCAGCCTATTTTGAGCAAACGCCAGAGTCATACCATTGTTTCAATATTGCCTCTGGAGAATCGCTAACGCTAAATACAGCACTTCAAACCCTTGAACAAACGCTTAAAGGTTCGGCGAAAGTGATTCGTCGGAAAGCTCACCCGGCAGAGGTTACCCAAACCCGTGCCAATTTAAGTCATGCGCAACAAACACTGGGATATACCCCCCGTTATAATCTGAGGAGAGGATTACAATGCACTATCATCTGAATATTGACTGGACCACCCCTACAGGCGAAGCAGCACCTGCTGCACTTCAAGATCTTGAAGCCGTACTTTACGGGCCGATATCTTCCACAGCAACCTCCTTAAACAACCTGCCGCAACAAAAGGCAGACATCAGCGAAAAACGCTTGCGTTTTGCCCATTTATCATCCGGATTTTACGCCCTGCTGCTGCGCTATAACTGGCAAGATCAGTACTATAGCAGCTATTATTTTGGCCTGGACATTCCCGATATTACCCTGATTCAACTGACCTTACACCCCGGGGGTTCTCAGGTGGAGCAAATGGGCACCCTCAACGACTACGGCGATTTTATTGACCAGCGCCTCGAAGAAGAAAGCCTGTATTTAACACGCCCCCTGTCGGAAATCAAAGCCCTTGATCAACTGGGGCCGTTGCTCATGACAAAACCCGACTTCGAACAGCCTCAGATCCGTGAAACCCTGAATCAACATATCGGACCTCTGAAGGAAGGGTTTATCGAGCTCCAATTTCTCTGGGCGTATCAACTGCGGGCCTTATTATCGCCCACGCTACTAAAGCATACGTCACCGGAAGCCCTGGCCTGTTTACAGCATTTGTTGAGCAATCATCTGGCCCTGATGGACGACGAAAGCCTGTTTGAGCACCTGCAGCTTGCCATTGAAGCAACGGGACAAGAAGAACAGGTTGAAGATTTGCTTAATATGCTGAGTTGGAACCCTGACACCGGCAATTGGGACGGCATGGGTGCTTTGTTGAAGGCGCTGAAAAACAGCACTTTTGTCTCGGCCTCGGAGTAAAAATACCGCTAAAAGATCCGGTGAGGCGATATCCATCCAAATTCATCAAATGTTATAATTATTTAATATAATAAACTAAAAGGTGATGAATTATGTCTTTTCATGAAGTGGTAACACAAGAGCTTGCGAAGCTCCTGGGCGTATTGTCTCACCATGACCGTATCTTTATCATAGAAGAACTTTACAAGGGTGAACGCAAGGTAAAAGCCCTGCAAGAAAAACTGGGTATTTCCCATTCTCGTGTGTCTCAACATCTCTCTCTGTTGCGCTCTCATAAAATTGTCACAGAGCGCCGCCAGGGACGTAACGTACTGTATCGACTGGTCAATCCGGATCTGTCCGTGTGGTTACTGGATGCCCTCAAATTTATTGAGTATCGCCTGCAGCAAACGGACGAAATTCGTTCCGCGGTGCAAACCGCCCGGAGTGAATGGTTTGGTAGTGAAACTCCCGAAGAAACAGCCACAGAAGACGCTGAAGAAAAACTCATTTACGTGCCGGGACGTACTCCCAAAAAAACGCGAAAAAAGAAAAGTGATGATAAAAAATGACCCAACACATTCTCATTACCGGAGCTAATCGGGGCATCGGTCTGGCCCTGACCCAACAATTGCATCAGCAGGGTCACCATATTCTGGCGGCCTGTCGTCAGGCCTCAGAAGCTCTGAAATCCTTGTCTGGCGACCGTTTACAGCTTATTGAAAACGTTGATGTGAGCAGCGAAGCCGGTATTCAGCCTTTGCAAAAATTTTTAGACACTCACAACACCTCGCTGGATCTACTCATTAATAACGCCGGCGTTTATAAGAAAACGCCCTTGGAGTCTTTGGATTTTGCGGCCATTGAGGCCCAGATACAGGTCAACGCTTACGGGCCCCTGCGAGTCAGCGAAGTGTGCTTGCCTTATCTCAAAGCGGGTGGCAAACTGATTATTATCACCAGTCGCATGGGTTCCATTGCGGACAATACCAGTGGGGGCATGTACGGGTATCGTATGTCCAAAAGTGCCGTTAACAGCGCAGGCAAATCTCTGGCTCTGGATTTAAAGCCAAAAAATATTGCTGTAGGGCTCATTCATCCGGGCTACGTAAAAACGGATATGACGGATCAAAATGGTCATGTCACCCCTGAAGACTCTGCGCGCCATATTCTTGAACGCATCGAAGATCTAAACCTGGAGACCACGGGAAGCTTCTGGCATATGAACGGCGAAGTGCTTCCCTGGTAAACCCACGGGTAAATTTGCCAACAAAGTAAATCCATTTTTGTCATAAGACACAGACTGTTTTCACGCTTCAGGGTTATAATAGCTGTTTAATAACAGCCCCTGAGGAAATCTGAATGGAAGCCCTGCAAATTACCGGTATTTTTGGCGTCTTTATTGTCATGACCCTGCTCATGTTTTACCGCCTCCTGCCTGCTTTACTGGCCCTGCCTCTGATGGCCCTGCTCATCGCTTTTTTTGGCGGCGTGCCCCCGGATCAAATCATGGAACACGTGGTGGGAAAGGGTCCTCTCAAACTGAGCTCAGCGTATACCATTGCTATGTTTGGAGGCATGTTAAGCCTGATGCTCCAAAAAACCGGTGTGGCAGAAAATTTTATTAAAAAAGGGGCAGAACTGGCTGGTGATCAGCCCTGGGTGATTTCGGTGACCATGCTCATGCTGATTGTGCTGCTGTTCAGTACTCTGGGAGGCCTCGGCGCCATTATCATGGTAGCTACCATTGTGCTGCCGGTGCTGGCAGCAGTGGGAGTGGGTCCCATGACCTCAGTAGGAATTTTCCTGTTTGGCGTGTCCATTGGCGGCACCCTTAACGTGGGCAACTGGGCCCTTTACACCAGCGTGATGAAACTGTCTGTGGACCAGATTCGTCCCTTTGCACTGATTATTTTTAGCATTTTATTTTCCATGGCCCTGCTTTACATTACGCTACAGCTGTATTTTGATGGTCACGATCTCAAACTTAAACGTCTGATAGCCAAAGGATCCGGCGCTCTGACCCTGGTGGCAGGAGGCCTACTCAGCTGGTTTTACTGGCTACCGGCCACCCTGAAAACACAGATTGCCAGCGTTACCGCCCTGCTCTGGCAGGGATTCCAGTATGTCACCGGCGGACTTTTGGGCGCACTGTTGCTGTGGGTGTTTTACCGGGCCTTTCAACACCGCCACAAAAAACACCATCCGGTGCACTGGAGCGCCTTTTTAGCCCCGGTCTTGCCGCTGGTACTGATTCTAGTGTTTCAGGTAAACTTTATTGCGGCCTTTATTGCCGGACTGCTCTATGCTTTTGTGTCCACCTACAAGCGGGGACATTTAAACACACTGGTCCAGGCCAGTATTGAAGGAGCCGGTGTGGTCATGCCCGCCGTTATTTTGATGTTTGGCATTGGCATGATTCTGGTGGCCATTATGGGCCCCGGAGGGGATATTAAGCCTGCCGACTGGCCCGTCTTACAGCTTATTCAACCCTTTACCAAAGCATTGATCCCCACCTCCCCCTGGGCCTATGTGGGCGTGTTTACGCTACTTGCCCCACTGGCCCTGTATCGGGGGCCTTTAAATTTATGGGGTATGGGCTTTGGACTGGCTCCGGTCTTTATGGCAGCGGGTATTCCCCCGGCCGCGGTCATGGGGCTTTTGCTTTCTGTAGGCCAAATTCAGGGTATTTCTGACCCCACCAATACCCAGAATGTGTGGCTGGCGTCCGAAATGCGTGTGGATGTGCAAAAGGTCATGTGGAATACTTTGCCCTATGCCTGGGGCACGGCGTTTCTGGGCCTGATTATTTCTGCATTGTTCTTTATGGGAGGCGGCAATGCTTAAAATTGGAATTGATGTAGGTGGTACCTTTACTCACGCAGTGGCCATGGACGCTAGTGAACGCACCCTTGTGGGCAAAGTCTGCGTACCCACCACCCACGCCGCAGAGGCAGGCGTGGCTCAGGGCGTCATTGACGCTTTGCAGCAGTTGCTCAAAGAAAAAGATATTGCCATTGAAGATATTCAGCTCATTGCCCACTCTACCACCCAGGCCACCAATGCACTTCTGGAAGGTGACGTGGCCGCCGTGGGCGTCATTGGTATGGGCAAGGGTTTAGAAGGCTGGCGCGCCAAAAGTCAGACGCGCTTTGAAGGCTTAGAACTCACCGCGGGCAAAGTCCTGCCCGTATACCAACGCTTTGTGAATCCCGCTGAACTCACGCCGGAGGTAGCGGATCGTCTCATTGACGAACTGGTAAAAGCAGGTGCTGAAGTGATTGTGGCTTCAGAAGCCTTTGGAGTGGATGATCCCGCCCGCGAGCATTTGATTGTAGAACGGGCCCGTAAAAAGGATCTGCTGGCCACCGCTGCCAGCGATATTTCTAAGCTCTACGGCCTGCGTGTGCGCACGTTAACAGCGGTGATTAATGCCAGTATGATGCCCAAAATGTTGGATACCGCCAACCTCACGGAACAGGCGATTCGCAAAGCGGGGATTCAAACGCCCGTGATGGTCATGCGTTCTGACGGAGGCATTATGGACATAGACGAAATGCGCAAGCGCCCCATTTTAACCATGCTGTCCGGCCCGGCAGCAGGGGTGGCGGCAGCGCTGATGTACGCTCGAATTTCTGACGGCATTTTTATTGAAGTGGGGGGTACCTCCAGCGATATTACGGTCATTCGCAACGGCAAGCCCCAGGTAAAATCGGCCCAGATTGGAGGACATCGCCTGTATGTACAAACCCTGGATGTACGCACACTGGGCGTGGCGGGAGGATCTATTCCGCGCCTGAAAAATAAGTCCATTGTGGCCGTGGGCCCACGCTCGGCCCACATTGCTCATCTGAGCTATCCGGCCTTCAGCAAAACCTCCGATTTTTCACAGGCCACCCAAACCCTGATTCAGCCCCGCCCCGGAGATCCTGAAGACTACCTTAAAATCACCCGACCCGACGACGAGAAAAGCTACACGATCACCCCCACAGAAGCCGCTCATTTTCTGAATCTGGTGGAAGTACACGGACACGGCGAGGCCAATCAGGAGGCGGTCAGTAGCGTCATAGAAACCCTTGCCACTCACAACGGACAGTCTGCAAAAGCTTTTGCCACCCAACTCCTGACGGTGGCCTCGGAAAAAATCAGGCCCACGATTCAGCAATTGCTGCGAGAATACAAACTGGACACAGACCTGGTGCAGTTTGTAGGTGGTGGAGGCGGAGCCAGTGCCATTGTGCCTTTTGGCGCAAAGCACCTGGGATTTGATCACCGGATTGTGGAACACACGGAAATGATTTCGGCGATTGGCGCGGCCCTGGGACTGATTCGCGACAGCGTGGAACGCAACATCGTTAATCCCAGCGATGAAGATCTGGTGAACCTGAGGCAGGAAGCTTACGAAGCAGTCATTAAAATGGGAGCTGTACCTGAGTCTGTGGAAGTCTCTATTGAAGTGGACAACCGCAATAAAAAGGTGGTAGCAGTAGCCACAGGCGCTTCCAGTCTCGAAAATGAGGGGCAGCAAAAAGCCCTGAGCCCTGAAGAGCGACGTCAGGAAGCCCAACAGGCTTTTAAGGGTGCCGATATAGAGTTATTGGAAGCCACAGAACATCTTTTTGTGTACGGTCAGCACACCACCCGCTCGCTGATGCTGGGGCTCATCAAGCGTCCACAGCTCAACATTAAGGTGCTGGACGCCCGGGGTACGGTGAAACTACAAATTAACGATGCCCACTGTCGCAGCACCCCCAAAAATGAAGCCAAAAAAGCGCTGGGAGAACTCTTAGAGGAACTTACCGCTTACGGAGATGCAGGAGGCCTCTTGCCCGATGTGTACGCCCTTCTTGGACAGCGGATTGTGGATCTCAGTGGCGTGATTGAAGTTTCACAAATGCAGGCGCTTCTGGAACAAGAAATGCAGCAAATCAGCGGTGAATTGGTTTTACTAGCCAGCTCCAAAAATTAGCATCTATTGACAAAAACTTATCAAATCTATTAAGTTAAGCGTAAGATTCGGTTAGCATTTCTTTATAATTTGAGAGTAGATTCATGATCAAAACACGATTATTTCCCGTCTTTCTTGCCTTTTTCGTGGCCCTGTACTTTAACGGATATGTGGCACCTACTGCCCGGGCTTTAGAACCTGCTCTGTTTGTGGCGGTGCTGGATCTTGACCCGAAGGGCAACATCAGTAAGGACGAAGCCAGCATTTTGACGGCCCGCTTTCGCGCACAGCTTTTGCGCAGTGGAAAATTCAAAATTATGGAGCGCGAAAAAATGGATGTGCTTCTCAAAGAACAGGGCTTTCAGTCCAGCGCTTATTGCAATAACAGCCAGTGCGCGGTAAAATTAGGCCGTTTGTTGGGCGTCAACTACATCATTTCCGGCAGCGCCAGCCAATTTGGCTCTCTTTATTCTCTTTCAGCCCGCATGGTAAATGTAGAAAACGGCAGTGTGGTCTTGGAAGACTTTGAAGACTGCGACTGCCGCATCGAATCTCTATTGACCCGCTCTCCCGCCAGATTGGTAGACAAAATTGCGGGAAATCCCGTCCTTAATCAATTGCCCTTTAAAGCAGTACCCAGCTATGTGCCCCTGGCGGAAATCAGGCCACAGCATCATTCACTAACTGTTGTCACCACGCCCATGGGGGCTGAGGTGACGCTAAATGACAAAACTCTGGGCAAAACTCCCGTACACGTTAAAAATATGTTGCCCGGGACCTATGACTTGAAAATTACCCGGGAGGGCTATACGCCTTACACAAATAAAGTTCAGCTCA
>CAYFGW010000224.1:0-8165 GCA_964342365.1 uncultured Candidatus Sericytochromatia bacterium
GGGCGTGCAGGCTTTCAGATAGCGTAAAAGTCCGAAGGAGTAGGGGTTTCCCCCTTTGCGATCCAGAGCTTTGCGACCCCGGGGGGACAGTCCCAGATAGGGGTAGTGGTGAGGAAAACGTTTGACGGTGAGTCCACTCCACTGTTCTTCAGTGACCGTGTTGAGGGCCTGTGTGGCAAGGATTTCGCTCTGAACGCCTCTGCGTTGCAAGCCTCTGGCCGTCTGATACACCACGGTCTCAGTTCCTCCCCAGTCTGCTTTGGAGATCCGTCGTACCACCTGTGGAACACACAGACTCATTGGTTCGCCTGCGCCCGGAAAAGATAGGGCGTGTGGGTGTTGGTGGTGTACCAGTTGTTGTGGCTTTGCCCGGCGGATTCTACCCAGCGCGCAAAATCAAGGTAAGTGCGAGAAATGGACTGGTGTTCCACAGGGTGTTCCCAGGCGCTGGGAATATTGAGGGCCCAGGGCAAATGGTCACGGGTTTTGTAATACTGTCCCCGGGCGGGGTCTGAGGCATCGTCACGGGTGCCAAAGTGAGCGGTGCTGGCTTTGCGCGTGGGAAGGTGATTGGGCAAATGTACCTCCATTCCCCGCTGATCCGTGCGAAACAAGAAGGGATTGTAGGGAGGTTGCCCCACCTGAAAGGGATCCAGAGCCTGTTGAAAGCTCAGTTCCAGTTTAATTTCAGCCGGATCGTTGTTCAGACAATGGGGCAGGGTGTTGAAAAAGGCACAGCCCGGGGCTTCTGTAAAGCGTGTGGCGTCTTCAATAACGGGGAAAACCAGATATTCCTGCTCCGTTTCAGGACTCACGGATTGCCGTTGATTTCCGCGGGTAATGTGGGCACTGGCGAGATCTGCGGGGCGAGTTCCGGGAATTTCCAGAGAGAACGCGTTGTGCAGCTCCGCACCGCGTGCTTTCACCTGATAATAGCCGTGAATATCTTTAATAAAGCCCCGGCTGTCCAGCACCTGTTCGTAGCGATACTGCACCACGAGATCGTTCATGTCGTAATCGCCCTGTGCAGGCCAGTTGTCTTCAAAAGCCAGGGTGTGATACCCCCCGTTTTCGGGATAGTTCTGTACAAAGCTGCGACTGGCGTCCTCTGGAAAAGCGTCCAGGCTGTCTTTGACGCCGTCTCTGTCTCGATCCTCTTCTGTACTCAGGGTTGTCAGATTATCGGGTCGAATGGCTGAAGGGGGATTGGAGGTGATGGAAAACATGACGTCATTGAAGTCATGGTCACAGGCTCCCAGGGTTCTGAGGGTATCTTCTAAACCCAGGACCACCTGCTGGTCTTCCTCGTCGTACAGCAGGACCGTGTGGGCTCTGAGTTCGGGATCTGTTTCGGCATTCAGATCTTTTAAGGTGGTAAAAATCCAGTCGCGGTCAGGATTTGTTTTCACGCCGGTGGCCGGATCGTGACCGTTGGCCACCAGCACAAAGCCAATGGCGGTACCCGCAGGGAAACTTCCCAGTTTGAGGGTCTGTCCGCTCTGAAGGCCCCGGGACCCACCCCCACTATACTGAAAGGACACGTTGGGAAACACGATTTTTTCCTGGATGTCTTCCATGCGCCGGGGCGGATTATCAGGGTCAAAGGTAAAGTAACCCAGACTGTTGCGGTAGCCCGCGCCTTCGTGTAGAAAGGTGAGAAAGACCTCTCCACTTTCTCTGAGACGTACGGTGGCACCGGCATCGTCAGTGATGTGCTCGGGGTGGGTGGTGCGCAAATCCTGGCGCTCAGGCAGAGCCGCAGACAGGCGATTCCAGAAGCGATCGCTAAAGGTTTTACGGGGCAGAACGTCCAGGTTGAGATCCATGCCGTCCTGGTCGTAAGCGGTGCCGTAGTCTCCGGCCAGAAACTGCCAGGACACTGGATTGGGGGCCACGGCCATGGCGGCGGGCATGAAGAAACCGGAAAGTAAAGACAGGGACAAAACTCTTTTTAAGCGCATCGTTTAAACTCCTTCGGGGGTGGGTGAGGCCACAATAATCGGGGCTGTGGGCGTGGGCTGCTGAGGCAAGCGTGCCTGAACCTGCTCTTCCACAATGGGCAGACGCAGCTGATTGTTGAGGCCAATGGCCATCACGTGCACGTCCAGGTGAGTTACGGATGTGGGAACCCGTACCTGTCTTTTAAACACACCGTTCTCGTCAGTGAGTCCGGTATAAATAGGGGCTTCACCGCCCGGAACATATACTTCAATGGGAACCAGGGCATAGGCGTTGCCGTTGGGGTTGGCCACAAAAATATCCAGACTGACGTCCCGGGTCGTGCGGTAGTCAAAGGTTTCTGAAATTTGTAGGTTGTGAATATCCTGTCCTGGTGTGGTGTTGATGACCCCCGCTGTATTTACAGCGCCCGTGATGGCCTCCGTGGGAGCCACGATAATGGCCTGGGCGGGCGAATTGACCGGGGCAGACTGTGCGACGGGGCTTACCATCAGGGGTTGTTGAGCCACAAAAGTCCCTGCTGCGACACCGGTGCTCGTGGAGCGAGATGCAGGAGCAGAGAGCTGCACCTGACCGCCCGCACGGTAGCGCTGGGTGGGCACACTGGACGTATTGGGGACATAAACCACGCCGGAGCGGGTGGTGTTGGCTTGTGTATAAGGCATCACTTCTAACGCGAGACGATGTTGAACAGGCGGCGTACGGTGACACGCCGCACCAAGCAGTGTCGCGGATATGAGCAGTGTGCGACGTGCTGACTTGCTGGAAAATATAGAATAGAGCATAAGTCTTCCTCCTGTATATATTGAAACAAGAAGAGCTATTTTGCCCTATCGGTGAAAAATGATGGGCGGTGTGGGTTTTTTCTTACAGCCTGTGAGTTTAGTACGAACGGGTGCTCTAGATGAGCTGATGCTCGATGGCGTAATGAATGATGGCGGACCGATTCTTGAGATTCATTTTTTCAAGAATACGACTTTGATAGGTGCTGATGGTTTTTTCGCTCAGCACCAGGTATTCCGCAATCTCTTTGTTTTTTTTGCCCTCGGCAATCTGACAAAACACTTCAAATTCCCGGTCGGATAGCCGTTTGTGTAACTCTGTTTCTTCCTGGCCAATGTCCATGACCAGCTGCTCAGCCAGACTCTGGGTAATGTAACGGCCCCCCCGCGCTATTTTTTGCACCGCCAGCAGCAATTCTTCGGCGGCACTTCCTTTATTCAAAAAGCCCGCGGCCCCCGCTTTGAGCATGCGCGTGGCGTACTGTTGCTCAGAATGCATGGTGAGAATAAGCACCGCCACCTGAGGATACTGCTGTCGCACTTGTTTGAGCACCTCAAAACCGCTTTGATCTCCCAGGTTTAAATCCAGAATGAGCACATCACAAGGTGCTTCCGCCAGTTCTTGAAACACCTCCTGTCCATTGCTGGCTTCTCGCAGGCTGCTGAGTCCTTTCCACTCGTTAAGAACCTGTTTGAGGCCGGCCCTTACCAGCGTATGATCGTCAGCGATCAGAATGTGGCTCATAGATGTCTCCCTTGTGCAAAATATCCTTAATATATACCCGAACGTGGGTTCCCTGATGGGGTTGACTGATAATATCCAGGCGACCTGCAAAAGGAATCAGGCGTTCTTTCATGCCCAGAATGCCGATAGAACGCGGGTTGTCCATCACCCGTGTGATGTCCATGCCCACGCCGTCATCTCGTATATCGAGCCAGAGTTCCCGGGCTTCGCTGTGTAAGCGTATCCACACCTGCGTGGCCTGAGCATAGCGCATAATATTGGTCAGACATTCCTGCGTAATGCGGAACAAGACCAGGCCCAGATCGTTATTTAACTCCAGATCCGGGGGCAAATCCACGTGGGGTGTCAGGCCCGTGCGCTCGCAGAAATTGTCAATGACCCATTCCAGTGCTGCCACCAGGCCCAGATCGTCAAGAATACCCGGACGCAGTTCGGCACAAATCCGCTGAATGGTGGTGATGGTATCAGACACCATGGGCAGCATATGCTGAATCCGATCCTTTAGGGCATCCGCTTCCACCTGACGCAAAAGCCAGCTTAAATCCAGTTTTAGCGCGGTCATGATCTGACCCAGTTCGTCGTGAATTTCTCTGGAAATACGCTGTTGCTGAGCCTCTTGCACCTGAATCAGACGCTGAGAAAGCGCCGACAATTCCCGGGTGCGGGCGGCCACCTGAGCTTCTAGCTGGGTCTGGTGTGCTTCAAGGGCTTGCTGGGCCTGATAATGCTGTTGTACCCAGGCACTTTGCCGCAGGGCCACCTGAACCCTCACCGTGAGCGCGTCCAGATCGAGGGGCTTGCTGAGGTATTCGTTGACACCGGCTTCTAATAGGGTGAGTAAATCCTGGGGCGAATCCTTGGAAGTAATCAACCAGATAAAGGCCGCCTCACCGTCCGGTCGGGCACGAATCTGTTCACAGAGTTCCAGTCCGCTTTTACCGGGCAGCATCCAGTCTAAAAGCAGCAGGCGAAAATCCAGAGCCTGGTGCTGCTGATAGTGTTCCCATGCACTTTCTGCGTCACCAAAAGCGTCCACGGTCAGGCCCGCTTCTGTCAGAATATCGCACAGGAGCATGCGGAGTGCGGGTTCGTCTTCTACCAATAAGGCACGTTGTGATAAGTCCATACTTTATTATACGTCACGGTTGTGTATTTGAGCCCTGGGGTCTTTATATAGAACCACGCCGCCTCGTTCTTGTGAATAGGCTGCGGGTGCTGTAACGTAAGTCTTACAGTGGCAAAAAGTCATTACAGCAGACCTCATGAGGCGAAAAGAGGCTTGGCTCGTGGTATCCATTCACTCCTACCCTCACTGGTTAGTCTCCAAAACCAGTGAGGGCCTTGTTCCCTTACCCAAATGTGCTTGAATACTCTCACTGAGAAAAGATAATACATCTCGCTGTTGCTGGCGGCAGCTGGTTACCACACTAAAAACTCGCTCTAAAAAGCGGCTTCCACGCTCTGATTGGGTTCCGTAGCAGACCTTACGATACGTTACAAAAGGTCGAATCGCACGCTCAGCAGCATTATTACTGGGCTCAATCTCTTTACTTGCAAAGTTCCACAAACAGGGCTCTACTTTTAGCAGAGAACGACAGATAGAAGCAGTCTGCGCGCGCAATGACTTTTCTCTCTTGCCTTTTGAGTAACTGGCTCCTTGCTCTAAAAGTGACCTCACATTTTTTCGCAGTGTGCGCATGTAATGCTTGAAAGTAGACCGTTTTAGCTCACCCGACTGGTAGCGTTGCCAGTCCATAAAGACTTGTACCGCGTGTTCTACTAATCCTTCTCCAATTTCACCACACTCTCCCGGTCGCTCGGCTATGCGTTGAAAATCTCGTAGCAAGTGAGCCCAGCAGTACAAGCGCTGGGTTTCTGGAATGATACGGTAAGCGCTGTAACGGTCACAGGACACCGTACCCTTAAAATGTTCGCTCAGTAACTCAAGGGCCTGAACTTGGCCTCGACCCAGCGCAATTTTAAATAACGTCAAATGTTGACTTAACATCACCCATACCCAGGCTCGCTTTTTCTGAGCATTGTTGCTATCTCTATTGCCCTGACGAAAACCAGTCTCATCCATGTGAACATGGTCGCTATGCTGGAGTGCAGCATGAATTTCGTCATAACAAACCTTTAGTGAATCGCTGAGCAGTTCTTCATGCTCAGAGAGCGTTCCGATGGCTACATTGATGCCGAGTAAGTCATGAAACAACAAGCAAATTTTGGCTTTGCTCAGATGGTAATGGCTGCTGAGTACGCCACTCAGGGCCAAAAGCCTGGGGCCAATGATGCCGCCATGAGTTCCTTGAGGGAGTTCACCCTGATAGTTTTTGTGGCATTGCTGACAACAGCCATATTGCAGGTGATAGTGCGTGACCACAGGCTCTATCTCTGGTAACTCGAAATGTTCATGAACGTAAGGTTTTCCATGAATATTTACGACTCCACCACAGTCACAAGTTTCGGGCGGTGGGCATACAAGTGTTTGGCTCACTTTTTCTTCGGGCCAAAGCTGTCGTTTTTTTCTGTGGTTGCCTTTGGTTTTTTTGAGTTTGCGTAGTTTGGATTTGGCCCTACTAAAGTCTGAGGAGGGAGGCTTTGATGAGTTTTTGCTGTTAAGGCCAAGCATTTCTTCAAGGCGTTGCAAACGCTCCTCAAGTTCAGCGTTCTTTTGACGCAGCGCCAAGATCTCTTTGTGAGCTTCTTCTAAAGTGTCGGGCAGTTTATCTTGGCTCTTCAAGGCTGTTTTCACTTTCGCTAAAGGGCTGATTCTAATTTAGAGCCTGATCAGCTTTTTGTACAGGGAGGGTGAATGGATACGGCTCGTGTTCTATTAAGATTTGCTGAACAAATCACAACCACACGAAAAATACACAATAGCACTGTATTCTTAAATTAACATATGCGTTATTTTTTAAATAAAACGCCTGTTAACCAGAAATAGATGAAAAAAATATGTTTTGAAAGTTGGTTGTGTTTTTTTGTTACTTATATCCAAAGTGTTTAGTTATGTTTGTTTTGGTCTTCTACTCATTTTGTCCGTCATCGGATTTATCCTTTCTTTTTTTGCCGGGTTTGTATTTCTATTAGGAGCGTTATTGTTTTTGCCAGAGGTTAGAACATTTTTGTCTCAGACTTTCAATCGACCTGTACTGATAAGACATTCAACAGGAGTGGGCCTTCTTTCCTTTGTCGTAGGGTTTATTGCTATTGGGATAGCGGCTGGAGATGTTACAGCGAATAAAGAGGCCACTGCGGCCACTCCAGCACCTGTCTCTACTGAAAAGCCTGTTCCTAAAGGCGAGCCCGGAGAGCTTTATCAAAAAGCGTTTGACTTACAGGGGCAAGGCAAAAAAAAGGAAGCTGCAGCAGCTTATATGGATGTTCTGGATGCAGATCCTAATTATAAAGATGCAAGAAATAGAATGGCCAGTTTAAATCATGCTATACGCGCTCAAGAAAAAAAAGAGAAGCGCCAAAAGGATCTGAGTGATAAGTACAAAAAAGCATTTAATCTGCAGGGGCAAAACAAAAAGTGGGACGCTCTAACTGCTTACAAGGCAGTAGAGAAGATAGAGCCAAACTACAAAGACGTCAAAAAGCGCATAGCCTCCTTAACAGAGCATTTTGCTCAGAAAGCGCGTGAACAGAAAGCTGCACAAGAAAGAGCTGCTAAAAAAGAACGTGAGAAATGGGATTTAGCCATCGGTGCGTATCGTGTAGTTATGTCTAAATTTAACTTTATTGAAAGTGTTAGCTATAATCACAATCTCCCTTATGGAACCAAAGATAGAAACCCCTGGATTACAGTAACCGTTAAAAACAATTGGCATTACGAGCCAGAGCAGATTCGCAAACAGGCTGCTCAGAGCATGTGGGAACTCTGGGCGCGCACGGCTTTGGCTCAGAATCTTACGGAGGAAGTTGACTCAGCCAGGATAAAAATCGTAGATTATCGCGGGAATGAAGTGGGTGGAAGCCGTATGATTGCTGGATCAATGATCTGGGTCGATTAATTTTAGAAGTTGATTTCAGCTCACAAAACGCCGCAGGTCGAACCGATATTGCTCCCTTCGGGCCTGCTCGCAGGCCATTTGAGGCGTTGGCCAGACGCTCGATGAGCAACCAATTACATGATAGCGAGGCCGAAATTAACTATTCACTTGAAGAAAAATGTCTGTCGGTCACAGACCTACTCTGGACACCATCTTGACTGCCGCAAGATATCACAGCGAAAAATTTAGATATAATAAAGCTTAATCAATTCAGAACTAGACAGCAAATCTTATGAGGGGCCGTAATGCCAGACGAAATAAACTGGGGCATGATTTCAGACGGACGTACTTTTGAGGCCTTAGTGACCTCAATCGTTATCTTGGATTTTGATTCAAATGCAATACCATTTGGTAGAGCCGGGAGAGATGATGCCCAAGATGTACTTTCAGGTGACCGAAAGACAGTGTTCCAGGCTAAATTTCACAAAGAAGGCAACTTTAGATTAGTTGTGTCGGACGCAAAAAAAGAAGCCGCCCAAATAAAAAAATACAAAGAAAATTCTGGGGCTAATTCACAGAAAGTATGGGAGGCTGTGGAATCTTGGATTTTAGTTTCAAATGTAAGTTTAAACAGTCGAGATTTACTTGAGTGGAACAATGTTATAAAACCAATCTTCAAAG
>CAYFGW010000225.1:0-8131 GCA_964342365.1 uncultured Candidatus Sericytochromatia bacterium
TCATCTTGCCATTCTTCAATATCTTTACGCCGTCTTTGTACAAAGTGTGCAGCCAGTTGTTCACGCAACCGCCGTTGCTCCGGACCATTGAGTTCAGGCAAATGCCCAAAGGCTGGGTTAAGCAGCGAGAGCAAATTATAAAAGGCGTGATCTTGGCCCGAGTGCGGGGTTGCCGTCAATAAAATCAAGTGGCGTTCATCGCGTTGAGACAGACGCTGTAAGAGTTCAAAACGCAATTGGCGCGTTTGACCGCGCGTGGTACAGGTATGTGCTTCATCTACAATGATGCAGTCGGGAGCCATCGCTAAAAAGTGCTCTCTATGGCGTTCGGATTTAATGTAGTCCAAACTGACAATCACCACGGGAAAATGATTGAATAAACTGGACCCAGGTGGAATTTGCTTTTCGAGTTTACTGACAGAAGCCGACGTTAAAGCCGCAGCCTGAAAATGAAAGCGCTCAGAGAGTTCTTTTTGCCATTGTTCGACCAAATGCGGTGGGCAAAGCACCGCAAACTGTTGAATTTCGCCACGATCCCAGAGTTCTCGAACAATCAAACCAGCTTCAATGGTTTTACCGATCCCCACGTCATCAGCAATCAAAAGCCTGACCACAGGCTGCCGCAAAGCCATTAAAAGCGGCACCAACTGATAGGCTCTGGGCTCCAGTGCAATATTGCCAAAAGAGCGAAAAGGTCCAGCACCATTACGCAATTTCAATTGCAAAGCATCGCGCAACAACATGGCCGCATCATGGTTACCTGGCTTATCGGGGTCAGGCCAGGGGAAAGTCGCTGCTTCGGGTGCTTCAAATTCCAATTCAGGAATCAGACTGACCACGTCAGATTCGGATCCACCAAAAGGTCGCAAGTATAGACATTCAGAAAGGGAACCCGGCTGCACGACCCATTCTCGGCCTCTTGCTCGAATTAAGGCTCCCGGTAAAAATTGTACACTCATGGTTGAACTCCAAAAATCTGAGGATAATGCTGACAGGTCGTCTCCCAGTCAGATGCAGACTCAAAACAAATTAACGTATAGCCACGATCTTGAATATAGTCACGCACTGCTTCGTCGGGTGGGCTTAAAAAGACCAGAGCCCGTGTCGCTTTATATTGCGCATCGGCAATGGCAGCCCCTTCCATTAAAGGGACTTGTACTGAATCAGGTGAAGCATATCCTTTTGCGTGAAGGAATTGCAACCATTGATTCAATGTTTTATCCAGATCATGGTCCATTGACGGGCTTGGATTTGCGTTTTCAGTATGCGTTTTCACATTTGCATTTGCCAGGGCGACCAAGACTTTCAAAACCTCCGAATCTTGTCGATTGATCAGCTCATGGTCAGGCTGATTGTAGTAGGATAACAGACAGAGATAGCAACCGGCTTCGCAGATTTTCTCCCCTTTGGGTGTCTTGATTTCTTGCTCAGATAGAGCTTCAAAATCCCAGAGAGAATCAGCAGCAGGAGGGCTAAAATGCATGAGTTCGAGCGCCTGAGCAGCGACCGCTGCAATTTGCTGAGGTTCGTTAGCCAGCCTGGTCAAGACCCCGGCACCACCCTCTGCGGCTTCGTAAAACAAGAAACGTTGTCTTGAATCTGCTGTAGGCAAAGGTTCACAGGCCAATTCGCCATCTTCGATCTGAAAGGTTTGTTCAATCCCGCGTTTTAGAGCTGCTTGCAATGTGGCCATCGCAGATTGGGTTAATTCTTGCTGGGGTGAAAAAATCAGAACATTTCTGAAGTCTTCTACAAAAGGTACAATCCGCTGGGGTTTCACCTGGCTCAGGGCTTTGTCTTCAGCGCTTTCACTTTTATCTGAATCATCCGGGTTTTCTTCTTTGCTCCAGCTGCCTGTAATCGGGTTGATATAGAATCCCAAAAGTTTTTTGTTCTTACGACGCCGCCAGCCTCGGTTAATTCTCCAGATTTGCGCTGCTGGAGCATAAGACAACTCAGCCAGACTTTCACCGTCATTCATGACATGAGCCTGTTGCAATTGAATTTGTCCATCTGCGCCTGGTAAAAAACGGTAGGTGGTTTGCAATTCATAGCCCTGGCGTTGACGCTCTTCGTCGTTAATTGAAATGCGTTCCACTTGAACGGTCTCAACCGTCTCAATACGATAGAGATGATTCACGCGGTCATCATCACTCAAAGGCGTCTGGCAGTGCTCACATACATTAGCAAGGGGTTCAGGCTCAGATTCTTCACCCAGATGGCCATACCCGCAATGTGAGCATATACGAGCCCCCAATGTGGCCAATTCACTGCTTGAAGAAATATGATCATGAGATGACAGGTTTAATTTGGCACGCACCACCCGAAACATACGCCCTTCGTGGTAAATCAAGCTGCGAGGACCAAATTCAGACAAAGCCAAAAAGCGAGACCGGCTGACCATACTACCGGCCTGATCTTTACCTTTATTACTCGCTGAAGAAGGAATCCATGCCATCAAAGGTAATCGCGGAAAGTTGTACCCCGGTAAAAATCCCTGGCTGGCCAAATAACGGTAGGTATAAAAGTCAGAGTTTTGAGAGTTACTGTTCTTTTCAAGCGCGTTGCGTTGATTGGCCGCATCGTTGTAGCGGCGTCTGGCATTTTCGCGTTCTTCATGGGTGGAAGCATGACTGCGAACCACAGTATCAGCACGATCCATTTGAGCCAAGGTAGCATCCAATAATTTTCGCCAACGCCCCAGTGCATTTTCAAATTCTTGAGGTGCCTCCTGAATGACCTGCCGAGCATAGGCTTCGTGATACCAGGGAGCCTTTTGAGCGCCAAGCTCAGATTCCAGACTCATCATGACCCGATTGGCTTGCTCAAAAGCACTTTCAAAAACCTCAGGCCGTGAAAAATGATCCGATAATTCTGCTTTCAAGGGCTTCTCTGCTTTTTCAAGATCCAATAGGCCAGCGACACTGCTTTCCAATCGACATTCAACCTGAGCTAGCCAGGTCGCGTGCAAGTGACTATTAATCAACTCGCGGTTACTTAGATCCAATGTGGGTGCTTTAACAATGCCATACACCATGTCTTCAGCATGATGAAAAAACCATTGATCATGCGGGCTCATTGCAGCACAATAGGTAATAACTAGCGCTGCTTGACCCGAACGTCCTGCGCGTCCAGATCTTTGCGCGTAGTTGGCTGGAGTCGGAGGAACATTACGTAGATATACTGTATTAAGACTAGATATATCCACACCTAATTCCATGGTTGGTGAACAATACATAACCGGTAAACGCCTCAATGGCAGCTCTGTACCAGCCAAAGCAGGCCAGTTTTCCTTGTCCTGGGCGGTAAAGCGAAACCGGGATTCAAGAATTTGACGTTTAAAGGATTCTACCTGAGCAGTGTGTTCATGAGCTTCAAAGCTAAACAACGGATGATGTTCATCTTGCAGAAGCTCTGCACAAGAGAGATAAAGTTGTCGGAAAAAGTGATTGCTCACTCCCTCTATTTGCTTATCCGTCAGAATCCATTGCATAGCAGTTGCTTTAAGTTGCCAGGCTTCACAACCCGCATCAATGACCTGCTTTTGTGTATAACCATAAAGAGCAGCAATTTCCAACAATTCATTGACTAACTCAGTGAACTGCTGACCCTTCCATGTTTTTACCGACTCTGCAAAGACGGTCTCTTTCCAAAAGTCAGCTTGTTTGAGCAAACGAACCAAACGAGACCTGGGACCACCACCAACTAGATCCTGACGGGTTTTACCTTTTCGTTCAGGGCGTGGCCCAAGAATTAAATAACGAGACGTCATCAATTTTTCATCGGCATTAAACGCCCAACGCTCGTTCAAATAACTATAAGAAGTGTTTCTCGCTTTGTCCTGCTCATTAGAATCTAAATAACGAGAATCCAGGCACAAATTACGTCGCATTTCATCAAAAACAAAACGAGAAAAGGTCTCTCTTTGTGTGGGTGTCAGGCGCACTAAAACTTGAGAGCCTGAAAAAAGATCGTCTTCCTGAGCAAAGTCTCCTACAGATAAGTAATCTATTTGCAATAAGCCTAACTGATCCAAATTAGGATTGTTATAGCGCCAACCTTTACGTAAATCTCTCAACAATCGATAACCCAACACAAAACGCAACGCTCTTTTTGCATCCTGACGAGCCAACCCCATGAGTTTAGGCGTTTTTAAATACTCTGCAAGCGTTTCGGGATCCGGACGCTCAAACCCCAGAGCCTTAAAAACCTCATCAGCCAGATTTTCTTCTTGTAAGCATCCGGTATTTCTTTGCAAAGCACTGATCAAGCCAGAGCGTAGGGTTAGCAAATAGATAAAATCATTAAAATGCCCAGCTTGAAGTGCTGCGTCCTGGCGGTTATCACTGAAACCAAGTAGTTTTCTCGGATCAGGCATATCATCAGGCCACTGTTGCTCAAATAAATTGCGCAATATGCTAAGTGTTAACATAGTCGTTGCTGATGAACGGCCTTCTCCAGATAAGCTGGATAAACGGTTTACATCTTTGCCGTGCGCCTCATGCAAGAAAAGGCAGTTCAGACAAAATCTAAACTTACCCGGTATAAACCAATAAGTGATTCCAACTCCCAATTCACCATTGCTTTTAACCCTCACCAATTGCGGAATCATTTTTTTATAATTACTTTTGATTCTGGGTTCTGATTTTGAAAAATCCAGCCAGTTTTCAGGCAAATCTGATTCTCCAAGATAGAGCATTTCAGCATCTTGTCTGGCAAGAAAGCCAAAATAGACATCATCGTCTTCAGAGCTTAAATCATCAATGGCTCTGGGAGAAAAGCGTTCTCGAGACCCTGACTCTCGCCAAACCGGATGGTATTCCTGCCCACACTCTCGACAAAAATGTGCGGTGTAGAGCAACACGTCTTCATTCTGACGTCCTGGAGCAAACCTTTGTCCATCTAATGTAATTGTTCTCTCAAAAGGAGCTTCGAGGGTTGCATATACTTTGCCCGGCCCGCTGATAAATTGGTGTAATTTAAAAGCAAACGGTTGTTTATTTTGAGGTGTGGAAATAAGACTACTGGCCAGTAAAAACTTCTCAAGCACTTCCTGTGCAATTTCTTGCGTCACTCCAGCATCTTTCGCCAATTGTTCAGAAGCCTTCTTGAGAGTCAGAGGGCGTGCCCGCCGGGGTTTTTCTAAGCCCTCCATTTCAATCCCTAAAGTGAGTTCAACCCAAATGGATAACGGATCCTTACAAAATGAATCATAACTAGCCCATTCGAAGTTGTGATTCAAAATAGTTTCTGCTAATTTTTCTTTAATTGTATTCAGAGTTTGAGTTTGATCCGTTAGTCTCTCAAGATGTTCATCTATAACGTGACGCGCGTGAATCGTTTGTCCAAATAATTTTGTGGCTACTTCGGCTACTGTTTGCTTTTGGTCTGAAACAGAACCCGTACTGGACATTGTGGCCGAAGTGCCAATACAGACCAATTGATGAGCATGTAAACGCTCTTTTAATCGACGCACCAACAGAGCAACATCTGCACCTTGTCGGCCACGATAAGTATGCAACTCATCCAAAACCAAGAATTCTAGTCCCTGACAATGGTCAATGATACGACGGTCCACTGATTCATAACGCGTCAAAATCAGTTCTAGCATCATAAAATTGGTTAAAAGAATATCTGGGGGATTTGCTGCGATATTTTCTCTTTCTGATTTACTTTCCTGACCGGTGTACCTCTTAACCGTAAACGGTTGTCGATCTTCTGAATATCCGTATAAAAATTTATTGAGTTCTTCAAGTTGACTGTTCGCCAAAGCATTCATAGGATAAATAATAATGGCGCGAGTCCTGGGCTTAGCATCTTTTTGTTTAGCCTTGAGAATCCTATCAATGATAGGTAAAAAGAACGTTAGGGATTTACCTGATCCTGTACCTGTTGTGACAATATAACTTTGGCTTTTTTGAGCAAAAGCAAGCGCTTCGAGTTGGTGTTTGTACAAAGTCAAAGAAAAAGATTGGATCTCATTTTTTCCTATTTTAAAAATATGCTCGCATTCCGGATGTAGCAAGTTTTGCTGAACAAGCTCCTGAACCGTTTCACAGCGCTTATAGTTCGGGTTTATCTGAATCAGAGGCTCGGGCCAGTAGCGATTATTGTTATATTCACTTTCCACTTTTTCATGAATATCTTCAGCCCTGATGGTCGCAAAGCTGCGAGAAAATGAGCTGTATTCACTAATGATATTGTCTTTAAGTTCAAATACGTTTATCAATTTTGTATGATCCAATTGCTGTTTGAATTCAAATTTGTTTTGTACAAAGGCAAATTTTTGTCATTTTACCTCATGTTGCCCACATCCACGATGAATTTTAGAGTTCTATATAGTTGTGCTCATCTTTTTAGTTGTTAGTGGATTGCGCTGTTGCTTCCACCAGCGATTGATCGGATAATCAGAGGTGTCTAACGGAGATAGCGGCGTGACAGACCAGTTCATATAGTGTCCCTTCACCCTGTTCTGATAATTTTGACGGGTTTGCAAATCTGCTTTCACTTTTGCGTAGTCTGTGGCTATTTTTTCAAAACGAGTGGTAGAGGTCAGATTTTTCAAGTCCTCAAGTCCCTGTGACTCAGAAGAGTTCAGGGCCTCGGGAGAGGTGTACACCACAAATCTTTCGTTAATGCCCGCCGGACCAAAAGCGTGAACCTGGCTTTGTTGATAAACCACTGAAGCTTTAAATTCTGGCGGCACATGTTCCGATAAAGCCGCACCGGGCCACGGCAAAAATGCGCCACAGGCAGAAAAACACAGAGCGCTCAAACATCCGGTCAGAAAAAGCAGAAGCGTTATTTTCATCATCGATTCCATTTTTATTTAAGAATAGCATTTAAGTTTTTGCCGTAAGTCACCGATAATAGAAA
This sequence comes from uncultured Candidatus Sericytochromatia bacterium, assembly GCA_964342365.1. Lineage (GTDB taxonomy): Bacteria > Cyanobacteriota > Sericytochromatia > UBA7694 > UBA7694 > CAXRDE01. The sequence goes on from CAYFGW010000225.1 coordinate 6,877, forward strand.
TGAAGGAGGGTGTGTATTGTGAAAATAGACGATACTTCGGGAATTCTCGGAGCACAAGACGCCCAGAATATCCAGAAAGTCACACCGGCGTTTGATTTGTTCAAAGCCTACGGTGCCTCTCCCACAGCGGGGAGCACGGGCGTTGATCAGGCCAATATGTCGGTACAGGCCCGGGAAATTCAAAAGTATACAGAGAAGCTTCAGGCCCTGCCCGATATCCGCGAGGACAAGGTGAGTCAGCTTGAGGCCCGTCTGGAAACCGGTGAATATACCGTGGCCGCGGATGCCATCAGTGAAATGATGTTCCGCATGGCTGAACTGGATTCATGAGGTTGCAAGACTTTAGCCAGGCTCTTCAGGACACCCTGAAGGCCTTTGGCTTGCAACAACAAGCGCTCTTAGCGTGTCACGTGCAGGACATTGCTGAAAGCAGTCGGCGCTGCGAGGCGGCCCTGGCCCACCTGCAAAGTCTGGACATGCCCATCTCAGAGCTTGAAAATACAGAGGCCGACCCGCGCACAAAGCTATTGCAAAACATGGTGCGTCAGCAGCTGCAGCAATTGCAAAAACTCAGTGCTGAGAACACGGCCCTGCTGCAACAATCCCAGCAGTTGAACCAGCAACAACTGGATCATCTGGTGACCCTGCACAAAAACACCCAGCCCAGCGTCTACGGCGCGCAGGGTGAACATACTGCTGAGTATCAGCCCGCCCGCTCAGCCTATGACTTTAGCGCCTGAGGAGATGTCATGCGACCCGCTTTTTTAGGATTCAACATTGCCCGTTCTGCCCTCTTTACCCAGCAGCAACAACTGGACGTCACCGGGCACAATATTGCCAACGCCAGTGTCGAGGGTTACAGTCGTCAGCGCATTGACGTGAAAGCCGCTCCTGATATCTACAATCTGGGGCAAAACTACCCCGGTGCTGTGGGAGAAGGGGTTCAGGCCCAGCAGCTGGAACGGTTGCGCAACGATTTACTGGACAAGGACTATCGCCGGGAGCAGTCCGAAGGGCAAAATTTTACTACCCGGGCAGACTATCTCAGCCGTTTGGAAAGCGTCCTCGGAGAACTGGGAGATACGGGACTCAGCGGTGACATCGAACGCTTTTTCAACGCCTGGCAGGATGCTTCTCAGCGCCCGGAAGACACCGCCCTGCGCCGGGTTTTGGTGGAGCAAGGAGCGCGTCTGGCCTCACAAATCCAGAATATCGACGCGGATACCCAGGCCCTTCAGGACTCTGCACAAACAGA
>CAYFGW010000226.1:0-8090 GCA_964342365.1 uncultured Candidatus Sericytochromatia bacterium
TTCCCAGACGCATGACCCGTGAAATTACCTATACCCTGAGTGGCGAATGGGGCGACTTTTTTGATGCTGTTCAGCAATACTGTGTGGACCTGGCCCAGCAAGGGGAACAAGATGGTCGCATGGCAGGTATGATCTGGTATGTCACGCTGGCGATGTTGCGCTGTGTGGCTTCTTCACCTGCTGCCGCCGAAGCAGCCCTGAGCAAACGTCTGGGTGAAGATCCAGAGCAAGACTATGAAGAGGATGCTCGTCTTTTTGACTATCAAGCGGAAGAAGAGGTTTTAATCGACCTAGAACCCGCTGCGGCACTGGATGACTCCAAACCACTCAAAGCGCTGATTCAGCTCAGCCGTAATCTGGTAGGACTCAAACAAGATCCCAAGCTGGCCACGCTGGTCAATCACGTGGAAGAGCTGCTTAAAGAAGGTTTTCGCCCGGTCATCTTTTGTCGGTATATTGCCACCGCTCATTATCTGGGGGAACATTTAGCCCAGACTTTCAAAAAACATACGGTCGATGTGGTCACTGGCGAATACACGCCAGAAGAACGTGAATTGCGGGTGGAAACCCTAAGTGAAGCCGAACACCCGATTTTAGTGGCTACCGATTGTCTCTCTGAAGGCATTAACCTGCAGCATATTTTTGATGCGGTCGTGCATTATGACCTGGCCTGGAACCCGACTCGGCACGAGCAGCGCGAAGGGCGCGTGGACCGTTTTGGCCAGAAAGCCCCTGAAGTGCGCTGCACCATGATTTATGGAGAAGACAACCCCATCGACGGCTTTATCTTAAACGTGATTTTGCGTAAAGCGGAAGCCATTCGTAAAGAACTGGGGGTTTTGGTGCCGTTGCCTGAAGACAACCAAAAGGTCAATCAAGCCCTGATCAAAGCTGCTCTGTTGAAGCGCAAGCGTGTTGAACACAAAATCCAGCAGATCAACTTTTTAGACCAATTGAGCGAACTGTCGCCCGATCTCCATGCTTTGAATCAACAGGTCGAAAGCGAATGGCAAGATGCGATGGAAAAAGCCAGGGCCAATCGCACGATTTTTGCCCAGCGTCGTTTGAAACCCGAAGAAGTTTTGCCTGAATGGCGCAAGCAATTGGCTGTATTGGGCGGAGAAGAAGATGTAAAACGCTTTGTTAGCAATGCCTGTGCCCGTTTAAACGCGGCCCTGGAACCACGGGGTCGTAAAGGGCTGGAAATGCCCGTCACGCATCTACCCAGTGCTTTGAAGTTGCGTTTTGAGCAAAGCCTGTCTCAAAGTAAACGGGTCTTGCTCGACTTTCAATACCCTCCAGCTCCGGGGGCCACGTTTGTGCACCGAAGTCATCCTCTCGTTTCTTATTTGGCCGATTATGTGCTGGAAAATGCACTCAGCTCAGACAGCACGCTCGCTGCCCGTTCTGCGGTGACGATTAGCGCCGATGTAGATAAAGTCACGCAAATCTATCTGTTGCGCATCCGCCATCAGCTTACCTTTTTACGTCGTCAGGAGCGCCGGACCCTGATGGCCGAAGAAACGTTGGCGTTGGCCGTTGAAGGACGTTCCAATCCTGAATGGCTCGAAGAGGCAGCCGTTTTGAGTTTGTTATCGGTGCGGCCCAGCGCTAACCTGAGCCCTGATTTGGCCGTCCAAAAAGTGCAAGAGGCGCTTGCGTTTTTAAAAGACCACGAAGAACGCTTGAATGATTTGGCCCAGCGCAGAGCCGATGCCTTGTTGGCCGATCATCGCCGGGTACGTGAAGCCGCGAAAGATCTGGGCTCTTACACGGTCCGCCCTTGTTTACCTATTGACGTAGTGGGTGTCTACGTACTCCTGCCGGACGCTTTATAAGGGTTGAGAATAAAACCATGAAAAATAAAACACAAGATCATTTAACTTTTGACAGCTTAAAGCTAGAAGGTGGACTCTTTGTACCTGACTTGCTTGAAAAAGCAGCACAGGAAAAAGCTGAACACCAAAGGGCACAAGATTACCAGGTGCCCAAAGGGCTAAAATTACACGATGAATACGGGCGTGCCTTTTTAATTGCACAGGCTCAGTGGAAATCCTTCACCGCCCAGCAAGCCCGTGAAGATATAGACCCCTGGCAAGTGACAGAAACCTTTGTGCAGGAATTTTTGCGGGATGTATTGGGTTATCACAGCCTGCAACACTGCGAAACCCTCGACATTCAGGGACGCTCTTATCCGATTGCCTATCAGGCAGATGCCGTTCCGGTGGTGATTGCACCCTATACCTTAGCGTTGGAGAGTGCCGATGCCCGTTTTGCGGTGGGCGGCACGCGCAAAAAGAGTCCGATTCAATTATTGCAAGAATATCTGAATGCCAGTCCTGAAGGCACCTGGGGGCTGGTGTGCAACGGCCTGCAACTGCGTTTAATGCGCCATGCTTCAAGTCTGACACGCCCCGCTTATTTACAAGTGGATCTTCAGGCTATTTTCAGCGATAAGAGCTATGCAAACTTTTCAGCCCTGTGGCGTTTATTGCACGCCAGTCGTGCTCAACGGCCTGCACGTCAAATGGCACTCAGTAGCGTTTGGGAGTCCTGGCGGCAGGCTGGCATTGAACAAGGCACCCGAGTACGCGAGGATCTGAGCAAAGGGGTCACTGAAGCTCTAAAAGTATTGGGCAACGGCTTTTTGCAACACCCTGAAAATCAGGCTTTGCGCGAAGCCTTGCATACCAAAGCGCTGAACAAAACCGAATACTTTAACCAATTGCTGCGCTTAGTGTATCGCTGCCTGTTTTTGTATGTCATTGAAGAGCGCGAACTTTTGCACCCACCGTTAACTGAAGACAGCTCAAAGGCTGAGCACCAGGCTCGCGCATTTTATGCTCAAGGGTATAGCTTAAAGCGACTACGAGCTAAAGCCCTGGAATACAAACTGGCTGACCATTATAGCGATCTCTGGCAGGCTCAAAAAATTGTGTTTCGCTCCCTGGCTCAGGGAGAATACAAGCTGGCCTTGCCTGCTCTGGGCGGGCTCTTTGCTCCAGAACAATGCGCCTCGTTAGATGCCTGTGCCCTGAGTAACCGCAGCTGGCTTGAAGCCCAGTTTTATTTGCGCTGGTCATTGGCTTCGGGCCAACTGGCTCCCATTGACTATCGCAATATGGGCCCTGAAGAACTGGGCTCAGTTTACGAGAGTCTATTGGAATTGGTGCCTGAGATTTCACTGCAAGCCCGCAGTTTTGGTTTTGTGGGCCTAAACGATGAAGGCACAAAAGGCAATGCCCGTAAACTATCGGGCAGCTATTATACACCCGATTCATTGGTGCAGGAACTGCTTAAATCAGCCCTGGAGCCCGTTATTGCTGAACGCATTGCCGCTCAGCCTGAAGATCCCAGCTCGGCACTCTTGTCGATCTCTGTACTCGACCCCGCTTGCGGCAGCGGGCACTTTTTGCTGGCTGCGGCCCGCCGACTGGCTGAGCAACTCGCACTTTTGCGCTCCCCCGAAGGTGCTGTGCAAGAAAACCACTACCGCCACGCCCTGCGCGAGGTCATTAGCCATTGCATATATGGCATTGACCGCAACCCCATGGCGCTGGAACTGGCCCGCACAGCCCTGTGGATTGAGGGCTTTGAACCCGGTCGCCCACTGTCGTTTTTAGATCACCATTTGGTGTGTGGCGATGCGCTGTTGGGTATTACGCAGTTAGAGCAAATGGAACAAGGGATTCCGGATAAGGCATTTAAACCCCTGTCAGGAGATGACAAAAGCTTGTGTGCTGAGCTCAAAAAGCTCAACCGCCAGGCCCGCAAAGACTTAGACAAACGGCGCAAAAACCGGGGTGATCTCCTCAGCAGCCCGAAACAGCAAGACCTACTTGAGCAGCGGCGTCAACTTGAGGCACTGCCCGACGATACGCTGGATGAGATTGCAGCCAAACAAGCTGCATGGCAAAGCTTTTGGGACCAGTCTCAGGACACGCCTCTGGCGCAAGCTGCTGACTTATTCGTAGGCGCTTTTCTCATTCCCAAAACTGAAAGCACAAAATCAGAGATTGCCACCACTTTAGAACTGAGTACCGCACTTTTGGGCGATGCGCCAGAAGAAAGTTTTGAACAGCTTGCAAGTACGGCCCGTAAGCAGTGTAATGAGGCTAAGGTTTTGCACTGGCCTTTGGCTTTTCCTAAGGTTTTTGCTGAAGGCGGTTTTGACTGTATCCTGGGTAACCCGCCCTGGGAGCGTATTAAGCTTCAAGAAGAAGAGTTTTTTGCCAGCCGTCACCCTGTGATTGCTGCTGCCCGCAATAAGGCTGAGAGAGGTCAACGCATTGAGTGGCTGGGTCAGGGGCAATTGGTGCAGCAATTGCACCCACAAGATTATGTAAGTGATAGCATAGCCCAGGACGAAAAGCAGCTCTATGCAGAGTTTATTTCAGCGCGTCGTCTGGCCGAAGCCACCAGCATCTTTGCGCATTTAAACGGTGACGAAGGCGGTCGTTATCCGCTCACAGGGGTGGGAGATGTGAACACCTACGCCCTATTTTCAGAAACCATTGCACAAAACACAAGGTTGTCAGGACGTTCTGGCTTTATTGTACCGACAGGTATTGCTACTGATGATTCCACTAAAGCTTTTTTCGCCGCACTCACTCAGGAGCGGCGTTTGGTGAGCTTATTTGACTTTGAGAATCGAGCCAAACTCTTCCAAGATGTGGACAGTCGTTATCGCTTTAGTTTAATAACCCTTGGACACAGCGAAGCAACAACCTTCGCCTTTTACCTGACTCAGGCCGAACAATTGCAAGATTCAGAACGCCGATTTACTTTGAGCGCCGAAGACTTTGCTTTGATTAACCCCAATACCCTGACTTGCCCGGTCTTTCGCAGTAACAAAGATGCTGAGCTAACCAAAAAAATCTATCGCAATGCCCCGGTTCTTATTCGTGAGGCACAAGAAAATGAGCCTGAAGTGAATCCGTGGGGCATCTCATTTATGAGAATGTTAGATATGTCAAATGACAGTCATCTGTTTCAATTTGAGCCTGCAGAACATACGGTTCCGCTCTACGAGGCCAAGATGATTCACCAATTTGATCACCGTTGGGCCACCTATGACCATCAAGATGGAAAAGCTAAATCCCGCGATGTGAGCGAAACCGAAAAAGCAGACCCTAACTTTGAAGTGACGCCTCGATATTGGGTGAGTGAACGCGAAGTCATGGCACGGGTGGCTCAGGCTCCTAAAAGTTTACTCAACGCCTGGGTGTCTGAAGATGAGCACCAGCAGCGCCATGCTTTAGCCAATTGGGTGGCCGTCAGCCAAAGTCAAGGCTTAACGGGCAGTCTCTTTCAAGCACAGGCTGCCTGGCAAGAATGGACGGTTTTTAAAGGTTTATTGCCTGATTGGGCCGATGAAAAACAGCAAAAGGAAGCTGTTGAATACATTCTGAGTGAAGCTGAACTGGCTGCTTTAGCCCGAAGCCAATCCCTGACTGATTCCGTTACTGATGTGATTCAAAAGCGCAGCCCCCGCTGGCTGATGGGGTGGCGGGATATTACAAACGCAACAAATGAACGAACGGTGATTGCTTCGGTGATACCTTTTCTTGGTGTGGGGCATACGTTACCATTATTCTACACGGTTTTCAGCGGCTCACACGATGCTCTGTTACTGGCCAATTTTGATTCCCTGACTTTGGATTATATTGCCCGTCAAAAAGTTGGCGGAACCCACCTCACCTATGGTTACTTAAAACAATTTCCATTTATAGCTCCAGAGTTTTATTCTGACAAAGATAAAAAATTTATCCTACCCCGCGTCCTCGAACTCATCTATACATCTTATTCCCTCAAAGACTGGGCCAAAGAGCTGGGCTACACAGGCGAACCTTATACCTTTGATCCTGTGCGACGTGCGATTTTACGGGCTGAATTGGATGCCTATTATGCCAGGCTCTATGGCCTGACACGTGATGAATTGCGTTATATTCTCGATCCCGCTGATGTCATGGGTGAAGAATATCCTTCGGAAACTTTTCGGGTATTAAAAAAGAAAGAAATCAAAGAATTTGGCGAATACCGTACGCAACGGCTGGTGCTTGAAGCCTGGGATAAATTATCGGCATGAGTTTATCTGCTGATGCTTCGCTAATACAGGCACGTTTGGCTCAAGAGGGTATTGAAAATTTCTGGCATTTTACGAACATAAAAAATCTTCCGCTGATCAAAGGTAGAGGTTTGTACAGCAAGCAAAAACTCGAGTCTGAAGGTTTATATTCTCAGGTCTTAACAGGGGGCAACCAGGACTCATTGGAACTGGATCAACAAAGAGGGCATTGGAATTTGATTTCATTAGCTTATACGCCAGCAACCCCCATGTTCTATCATGCCAAGCAAACAGAGCACCTGGTGTATTGGGTTGTGGATCCAAAAGTCGCCAGTTTTGAGAATGTTATTTTCACCAATAAAAATGCACTGAAAAAGCTCAATGGCACAACCCGCAAACCCGGCCTTGAAGGACTCAGTGAAGTTCAATTCAAGTATTTTTATCCCAATCACCCGTACTCAAGGGACTGGCGCGAATTTGTTCAAGCTGAGGTTTTGGTGCCTGATTCTATTCAACCTGAATGTCTTAAGTCACTTCACACAGTCAGCCCCATCAGCAAGCTGTATGCAGAGTTGAGTTTTGGACAGGCTTACGAAAAAATAATTGTTCAGCCAGATACTTTTAAAGGTAACTTTGGTCAACAGTTTGGCTTTCCGTTTGTGAACCGCATTAAATATCTCCACAAAGAAGAAGTCAAAGAGTTGAATGCAGAAAGCATTTGTTGGGATCAGAGCGAGTTACCCTACTGGCCGGTGAGCCTTGATATGGATATAAGTATTCAGGTATACGCCACGATGGGAGCACGTCTAAGGGTTTATCTGGACAGAGAACTCATGCTAGACCGCACTTTTCAAAGTGTAGGAATGCAGTCCATTTTGGGAAGAGTGTTACAATTAAACAATAAGCAAGGTACGCTTCGGGTCTTTATGGACAAAGTATGCTGGCTGAAATGCGAGGTTAAATAGCAATGGCACTATTATCGTGTCAACATTATCAAGCCGCTCTTTTACTCTCTGCCCTTGGAGACGCTTTAGGGTGGCCTCAAGAATTTCAACGAGGTAAAGGCCTCACGGGTGTCAGAAACTTTAAAACCTGGCGAAAACGCAGCGGTGGTAAGTATTGGGGCTATTTGGACCCGATTCAGGCGGGTGAATACTCAGACGATACCCAACTCATGCTGGCTCTGGTGCGCAGTATTCAACCTCATGGTGAGTTTTGGCCTGAACATTTTGCCTACTTAGAACTCCCTTTTTGGTTGCATTATGAGCGCGGCGGCGGTAGGGCTACCAAGCAAGCAGCCAAAAATTTACTAAAGCACAAAACCCTGTGGTACGATAACCGATTTGGTAAACAGGGCAGGGACTATCTGATGGCAGGCGGAAACGGCGCTGCCATGCGCACTTTGCCCATCTCTTTGGCTTTTGCTCATCAATTAAATGATCTATTAAGGCATACCTTAAGTCATTCACTTATTACTCATGGTCATCCCCGTGGTTTTATAGGAGCTCTTGTTTTAGCCTGTGCGCATTATCAACTTATTCAAAACGGTAAACTGGGCCATCGCGCACTCGGACATCTTATAAAACAAGAGTTGCCAGCATTTTTTCAAAGTCGTCACAACTGGCCAGAAGAACTTAAGCTTTGGTGGGGACATCACCCTGATGACTATTTAGAGGCTTGTCTGGAAACGATTAATGAAGTTATAGATATGCTGCGGCTGATCCCAGAGTTTTTGACTCAACATCCTGCTGCTTATTTTGAAAGAGTTGGTTGCTTGAACCGTGAAACGAAGGGTTCGGGGACGGCTACAGTTGCAGCTGCTATTTTTCTGTATTTTCAAAATCAGGCTCAACCGATTGAAGCAATTTATACAGCAGCTAATTTGTTGGGAAGTGATACGGACACCATCGCCAGTATGGTGGGGGGGTTGGTTGGTTTAGAGACAGGGGAAATAACAGATCCAAATATTGTATTAATGCTAGAAACTCTGCAGGATACTAAGTACCTTAACATTCTGGGGCAA
>CAYFGW010000227.1:0-8051 GCA_964342365.1 uncultured Candidatus Sericytochromatia bacterium
CGGCATTGAGCGCATCCGATTTGCCCCCGTTTTCTTTGTCAATGATCCAAACATTGGGATGACTGACGCTGCGATACACTTCTTTGACGGTTTTAGTTTTCAGCTGATTGGGATTCAGGTGTAGCATGGGCTCTAACTGAAAAGCTTCATGAAGCACCTGCAAGGTGTCATCTTTAGAGCCATCGTTAACCACCAACAGCTCATAATCTGGATAATCCAGATGCTGTAGATTATTCAAGGTTTCTACAATATTGGTGGCTTCATTGTAAGCAGGAATCAACAAAGATACGGGAGGCAGCTTTTTTTCCTGTCCGAAACGTTTGAGATCACTCACCCGAAGACGACGATAATACTTTTGCAAAAGACTTACCGACAGCAGCCCCTGAATCAAATAGGTGCCGTTTAAAATCAAAAAATAGAGAATCAGGACATAGCTTATATATCGAGCAAATGAAAGTAAAAGTTCTGTCACACAAAAACCTCATCTCGTGTCTGGTGTTGGCTATAGGTCAGCAGGCTGCCAGAAACCCGTCTTTGTCTTGTGATTTGCCTGTCCCCGTGGTCTTCCAAATATGCCAGAGATTGAGCGGCTTCTATAGCCACCCAACGGGAGGGATCTGTGAGGCCCAATTCCAACAATTCTCTCCCCTGCGGTGAGGGAGATTCTCCCAGAGCAAACATGGCATAAGCCCTGAGATAATCAGAATCCTGAGCCGCAAAATCTAGCACCACTTCTGAGAGTACATTTTTGGCGTTCCAACGCAGGAGCACCCTCAGGATCAGTCCCTTAATCACTTCTGATTCCTGATCGGAAAGCGCCAGAGCAGCCAGGGCGCCTGCGTGTTCAATTTGTGGACTCCAGCGTTCAAGAGTCAATAAGGCCACCATACGACACCAATCACTGTTCTGGGTTTGCAAGGCGTGGGTCATAATGGGAATCATGGTGGTTTCCGGGGGCAGATGGGAAAGCAAAATAGCCAGATAAGCAGGTTGAAAGGCATAAAACCGGGGGTAGGTTTTAATCAACAGTCCCGCATCGCCGACATCATAACTGTAAACCAGCGCACGAAAGGCCGCAAAGGCCACCGCATCTGAAGGATCCTCCAGAGCAGCCCGCAAGGCATCACGATACTGATAAGGGGAAAGCTTTCCAAAGGTATCCACGGCCCGTGAACGGAGCTCTTCTTCCTGATAGTCCAGACGGTGAACCATGGCAGGCATATATGGTTCAGCCAGACGCATCAACTGCTGATAACGCGGGGAGTGTTCCAGACGCCACGGCATGTGTTCAGCCTTATGATAAAGGTAGTCCAGAAAAAAAAGTTTCTCGTCAGCATCTACGTTATCCCAGAGTTTTTCCGGGGCGATTTCCTTATTAAGTACGGATTCCGTTAAATGTTCCCAGCGATGTTCTAACTGCTGCCATTTTCGGGCCTTCTTTTCATTGCGTTCGTGTAAAGAAAAGCTAATCAGCATAAACAGGCTGGTAATGACCACAAGTACGCAAAAAGCAGATACAAGCAAAATAAAGGTGAAAGACATGTAAGCTCCTGTTCGTATCTTCACCCTAACGCACTCGTGGGGCCGTTACAAAGGGGCCCGAAGGCTTTTTGGCAGGGTCTTAATTTTGTTTTTTCAACTCTTTTATGAAGTTATGTAAATCCTGCGGTGTTGAGAAGAGGCGTGGTAGTTTACGCTGCAAGCGCAAACTGCCATCGTGAGACAGCCAGCGCTGAAAAGCGCCTGGCGAGACGTATTCCAGATGGGCCTGGTTTTGCACCTCTTGCGAACGGTTACGACGATACTGCACGTTGATACCCTGTAGAGCCTCATCCAGAACATGGGAAAGAAACGGTATTTCTTCCGGGGGCGCATCCGCTTCCACAACCACCTGCAACCGACGTTGTGCAAAATCTGGCCCCACTGCAAGATGACGCAGACCGTAGCCCCGTTCCTTTAAAACCTGACGCAGCATCTGCTCCAATTCTGTGAGCAACAGCTTTTCCCCGAAAAAATCACATTTTTCCTTGACCCGTCCACACACACGAAACAATGGATAAGGCAACGTGCGTTCAAATACAACCACGTCGCCCACTTCTGTGCTCCACAGTCCGGCAGGGTTAGTCACATAGATACGGTAAGGAATTCCGGGTTCCACCTGCCAGAGCGGGACGCGCCGTTCACCGTTTTGCGTGCCCGTCAATTCAACGGGCACAAACTCATAAAATACACCGTGAGCAGGTAGAGGGCGGAGAAGGGCATGGTCCAAGTCCTGAACGCCCAGAAAGCCCTCTGTGGCCACATAATTTTCCACGTAGTGCACCGGTTTTTTCATAAGCGCGTCAAAGCGCTCACGGTAAGGTGTAAAATCCACGCCCGCATGCACCACCAGTTGCAATCGGGGCCAGATATCGTGCACAGAGGGCACATTTTTATGGGAAAGCGCCTGCTGAAAAAAACGGAGTAACCAGGGCGTAATGCCCGCCACGCTCATTAAATCCTGCTCACAAGATTGAATCACCAGCTGTTGAAAGCGGCGGGCAGCTGGAGTAGATTCAAAAAAATCCAGCGGGGGAAACAAACGAGGAAAAGCCCCGGCCTGAGAGCGCACGATGCGCGAAATCATGGCACTGGGATATGCTCCCACCGCCAGCCAGTCGCTCAGATCTGTAAGCCAGAGAGCCGGTTTAAATAAGAGACGGGGATCTTGTAAGCGTAAATAGTTAAACAGCCCTTGCACCGTGGCGGCACGCTGCATATGCTGCACAAAAGCCCCGTTCACCGGTACATATTTTTCTTTGCCGCTGCTGCTGCCGGAGGTACTGGCCAGATGGGTGACTTCGCCTCCGGTAAGCACGTGATCTAAGCGGTGTAAATGGGGTTGTAAATAGCTTTCCCAGAGATCTTCATAGCTATGTAACGATACCCGTCTGGCATAGTCCGCATAAGAGAAACGGGAACCCAGAGCGGCCAGATCATGCTGTTGGCCAAAAAGAGAGGGTAATCCCTGTAAGACCCGCTGACGCAGCACCTTTTCCTGAGCTTTTTTCAGATCACAGGCATTGAGCTGGTGATATTGGTAGCGGGCGTAGGCACTGAGCAGGCGCTAGTCCACCTGCATGGTGTTATAGCTAAAAATTTGTTGGAGTGCGATGTGCTCTGAAGCGGGAAGAGCTTCTTTAAGACGCGCGTAAGCATCCCCAATGCCACGGGCCGTGGGGCGATCTTGACGGCCAAGGGCCGCAAAAATAGTTTTCAGACCCACACCCAGTTTTTCTCCGCCGTCCACGTGGTAATCATAAACATCCCAGAACACGGAGGCTACACGCCATTCATTTCCGGCACCCGCACAAACGTCTTCCGGCACGTTCTCAATACGGATGGGAGCCCGACGAGGCACCAGATACTGGTCAAAGCGGGCGTCCGGGTCGTTTTTTTGCAGATGGACCGCTCCCGAAAAGAAGGTGGCAAACCCTTCGCTCAGGGCGAGGGTTTCATGATAACAGTCATCAATTTTATGGCGGCCTCCACGGGAGGCGGCGTTAAGGGCCTGATGATAAATGGCGTGACCGATTTCGTGACCGTTCACATCCCATTGTTCTGCACCGGTCATATTAACGGTGTAATTGGTATAGTAATCGCCTCGTCCGGGCCAAACGGTGGTAATCTGACGTTTCCACCAGTCCAGGGGTACATTTTCACGGGCAAAGAGGTTCATGGATTCCACAAACACATCGTGAATCCAGGCTGCTTTGGCGTTTTCCGTACCGGCACTTAAGGCCGTGGTGCCCACATGAACGGGAGCTGATACCTGTTGTGTGGGTCCTTGCCAGGCGTAACCTCTGATTTTCCAGTAGCGGTTTTCCAGCTGATAGCGAACGTTATAAACGCCCTGGGTTGGCACGTCAATTTCCCACTGACCGTCAGGACGGGTTTCGGCAGTGCCCACCACACGTCCGTTGCCGCTGCCCGTGTGCAATGTGACTTTCGCCAGGGGCAGCGGCCGTACTTCCCCTTTACGATCTGTGAACGTTAAGCGGCCGGCCACGGTCAAAGCACCGGTTTGCAGAGGTTGCGCTTCAGAGCGTGGTTGCGTTTGACGCGTCTGGGTTTGAAAAAGCTGAACTCCGTTTTCTCTGGCGATGGTTTCACTGGCCAGGCGATTGCCCACCAGCGGGCGAAAACCACCGGATAAATCGCTATCGTCAATGGCGCTTCCCTGTGCCTGAACATTTTGAGATGCCATCCGGGATGAAACAGGAATACGGGGAGCAGAATTTGAGGGGTTCACACGGGGTTGGCAGGCAGCCAGCACCATCAGAGATAAAGCCAGACCGGCAGAGGAAAAACGCATATAGATAACTCCTATCTGTTTCAGTTTACCACGTCATTCCTGCTACAATGGACCTGAAAGTAATACAACACAGGAGTTTTCTTATGGCCCGTTGGGAATACAAAGTGACACAGGTTCATTTTTTACTCAATCCTCCTTTTGACGTAAAAAAACCAAAAAATGCTGAAGCGCTGAATTTGTTTAGCAAAATGGGAAAACACGGCTGGGAGCTAGTGCAAGCCGCCCCCAACAACACGGGAATCACCACCTGCTTCTGGAAACGGGAAGTCAAGGGCCCTGTAGATGAGTGGACCACTTAAATTTGCCACCCTGGCCCTGATGGGGCTGGCGAGTGGCATAGGCCTTTTTCGTTGTGCCGCTGCGGATAACACGTCTCCCACAGGCCTGAGTCCGAAAGCGGCACAGGCCGCCGTGGAAGCAGAAACCACAGCGGAGATGGAAACACCCCCGGACGAAACCGCCAGGATTTCTCATTTTGTAGATATTTCCGGCTGCTGGCGTCCGGTAATAGGCACCGACAGCAATTTCTCTAATGGGGCCGCCTTTACTATTTTCACCATCGATAGCAACACCTTTATTTTTAATAAGCGGGCCAGGACCAGCTTTGTGGTGCGCCCCGACCTGAGATTTACAGAGGGGAATCGCGATCCCGAAAAGCCCTTTTTTCCACCGGGGTATATTCATTCTACCGGTACTGTGAGTGCTGATGGAAATACCATCAGCCGCAGGCTAGAAGGCCAGAGTGGCAGCGTGACTTATCGGCGCTGTGCTCAAGTCATTCAGGCCCCGCCGGGCACTCGTGATCCAGTGACGGCCCCTACTCCGTCCAGCACACCCGAACCTGAAGAAACCCGTGCGCCGCTGTCGGAGCCCTTGCAACCGGGGCCAGCACCTGCTGAAAACACCGCTGAAAGCGAGAGTTAATTCATGCCCATCTTAACGCGAGTCGGTGCCGTCCTGACGGCTCTCAGTATGAGTCTAATCGTATGGGGGACGCCCGTGTGCTCGGCACCCGCAGGTCCTTTGATTGAACTGTCTCCTGCGGCACAACAGGCTGCTCAAAAAGGCACGTTTAAGTCTCTCGACAAAATTGAAACCATTCTCAAAGGTGTTTCCGCACTGCGGCAACTGCCCATTAAGCGCCCGGTTAAACTCACAGTGATTGATCGTAAAGCTTTGCAAGCGGAGCTAGCGGTCAAAATCAAAGAAGAAATCCCCCCGGAAAAAATAGCCGCTGAAGAAGCCATGTACCGACAACTCGACATGCTACCCCGGGATTTTGCCTACGGACAGTTCATTCTGGATTTGTATACCGAACAAATCGGTGGTTTTTATGACCCCAAAACCCGCCACTTAAAGCTCATTGAGGGCATGCCCCTGACCGGGGCTGAGCAAGAAATCCTCATTGCTCACGAACTGACTCACGCGCTCCAGGATCAGCATTACGAGCTGGACAAACTCATGAGTGCACCAGAACGCAAAGCAAATGACGACGCCACTCTGGCGCTCATGGCGCTTGTGGAGGGAGATGCCACGGTGACGTCTATGGAGTATGTGCAAAACAACTTATCTAAAAATCCCGTGAGCGGATTTTTCTCTGTGGTGGGTACCCTCTTTAATCAGGCCAGAGCCATGTCTTCTTTCAAGACCTTTCGCAGTGCTCCCAAATTTATTCAGGACAGCCTGGTTTTTCCCTATCAGCAGGGTGCTGAGTTTGTGCGCTATTTTCGTGACGACGGTTTTACCTGGCAGGATATTGGCGACCTTTATGACAACCTGCCTCGTTCTACGGAACATATTTTACATTTACGGGCCTACACAGAAGGCAACGACCCACAGCCCATAGCCCTGAATCCGACCCTGTTTGAAGGACATCAAACGGTAACCCATTCCATGTGGGGTGAACTGGGATACCGTCAGTATTTACTGGCCCATTTAAAATGGCAGGAAGTCAAAACCGCTTCTAAGGGCTGGGCCGGGGATCATTATTATGTCTTTGAGCAAAACAATCATAAAACCTTTGCCTTTGTGTCGCGTTGGGATCGTGAACAAGATGCCAGAGAATTTGCCCGGGCCTATGAAAAGACACTCAAGCAACGCTTTAAGAAAAAGCCGGTTCAGATAGCTGAAAACCTCCAGCGGTGGAACGACCCTGAACACGGTCATGTGTTTCTCTATGAACACAAAGACAGGGTGCTAATCCTGGAAAATGTGACGGCAGAAATGGCCCGTTCAGAAGCTTTTTTGGCACAGATTACCCCCGACATTTTCTCGGAAAAATAACTAAAAATACGCCTTTTCTTAATCTTTACTTAATTTTAGAGGGTTCAGTTTTTCATGGACACTCGCTATAATTAAGGAACAAGAACATCGTAGAGGTCCTATATGAATTTAAAATCTTTTGTGCTCAGCGCTCTATTTGCATCCACCTTACTCACCGGCTGCCAGAATGCCCCCACGGTCGTCTCCGACGGGCAAACACCCGCTGAGAACGTAGTCAATAGTCTTTCTCGCGATAGTCTTTCCCGCGACCTTTCTCGCGATATTATCGATCTGGGTGATACCAGCACCCCGGAAGTGATTTCCGAATCAGAAATGGCGCGTGTCAAACAACTCA
This sequence comes from uncultured Candidatus Sericytochromatia bacterium, assembly GCA_964342365.1. GTDB lineage: Bacteria > Cyanobacteriota > Sericytochromatia > UBA7694 > UBA7694 > CAXRDE01. The sequence goes on from CAYFGW010000227.1 coordinate 6,972, forward strand.
TTGCTCAGGCGGAAGCCAAAATTGCCGCCGAAGATGCTGCCTACGGTCTCGCTGATCATACCCCTGCCGACTTTTCTACCCTTTCCGCTGAACAGGGCAAAGATGTGGATATTGAACTGTTCTTGTACCACCCTAAATATGGCAAAAAAGCCAAATCCTGGGGCATTGATAACGCTTACGAATTTTTACGAGCCGGTCGCTCTCCCTGGCGTCGCTGGGTCCTGCGTTTAAAACTTGAAGGTCTTTTTGCCCCCAAAGATTTTAGTCGTCAGCTGCTCTTCTGGGTAGAGCAAGCAGACTTGCTTCGTCTGAAAGACGTGAACCGTGATCAAGCGTGGTTACTGGTAGCCAGCGGTGTCACCAGCGTGCCAGATCTGGCTCGCCGTGGAACAGTTGAGCTGGGTGCTATGGTGGTTGCTATGAAAGTAACCGCTCTGAGTTATGGCATCGATGCCCCCAGTTTGAGTGAACTCAAAGACTGGGCTGAAGAAGCTCAGACCCTTGAGCCGATGATTTACTAATGAGTATTCAACCTCTTAATAGTCCCCATCTGGCCTCTCATCTGGCAGCAGCTCACCTGGATCGCACTCAGGTGGCTCCCCGCAGAGGAACTCAGGGACCCGTGTCACCGGCTCACCGTGACAGCGTGCGTTCCAGATATCCGGTGGGCAGCAGCCGTCCCCGTCTGGAAGTTCCTAAACATCTTTTTAAAGATGTGTTTGCGCCACCGTCTGCTCCTCAAACGCCCACTGCACCGCCCCCACGCACCCCTCAGGACTACGACAACATGTTCAAATGGGTGGAGTCCGTGACGGGAAAACCCGTGGCGTACCAGAAGCCGGAACAAAAGGCCGCCTATATCAAGGCCATCAAGGGAGACCCTCAGGAAAAATTTGATCCTGCCGGATTTTTACACACACTGGGCCTGCACGGTGCTGAAACCTACGGACGCAATGACGACGGCGTTCACGATCTTTTAAAGACCATTAAATACGAACCTCACTCTCACGAGGTATCAAAGGTTCTGCAAATTGCACAGAAGACCTTTTACTGGTTGTTCCAAAAGTTCCCCAAAGCCTT
>CAYFGW010000228.1:0-7986 GCA_964342365.1 uncultured Candidatus Sericytochromatia bacterium
ACCTTTGAATTTGGTGACTTTAAAGAGGCCATGAGTTTTCTCGTGCGCCTGGCGTTTCATGCAGAAGAACTGAACCATCACCCGGAAATCTGGAACGTGTACAATGAGGTGAAAATCACGCTCACCACCCACGACGCGGGAGATAAGGTAACGGCCAAAGATGTGGAGTTGGCGCAGGCCATTGAAAAGTTCAACTGGATCCCCCAAAAATAAAGGCAACCGGCGGGACTCCCCGCTGCTCATGGACGGTGCCATGGGGACATTACTTCTGCCCGCACTCCGTCTTGCTCCGGGCCGACTTCAGTGTACGGATACTCTGAATATGTCTTCACCTGATGCAGTAGTTAACGCACATCTGGCTTATCTTGAGGCCGGGGCCCGGTGGCTCACTACCAATACCTTTTGCAGTGAGCCGCTGAGCTTGAAAAATTCGGGTTTTGCTCCTGAAACGGTAGCTAAAACGGGAGCTGAACTGGCTTTTGAAGCCAGAGCGCGATTTTCCCATGATCAGGTGCAGGTCATGGGTTCCATGGGGCCAGGCTGGCGTTCGCCAGAAAAACAAGAAGTAGAGATTTCTGAACTTTACGACATCTACCGAATCTGGGCCAACGGTTTACTTGAGGGCGGAGTAGACGGTATCTGTCTGGAAACCGTCACGGATTTGACCCAGGCCGAGACCGCTTACCGTGCGGTCAAATCCCTTAGCACTGACTGTGAGATTTACGTTTTTTTACACGTGGGGCCACACCTTGATGCAGCGCAGCTCACACAACACATAGAACGGGTTGTTCAGCTACAGCCTGCCGGTGTGGGCTTAAACTGTAGTCAGCTGCCCTCTGCCCTGAAAACGGCGGTGGCGCATTTGCAAACATTCAGCGGGCTGCGGCTGTTGAAGCCCAATGCCGGTGTACCCGGTCATTATGTCTCACCCGCTGCTTTTGCTCAACAAATGGCTCCTTATGCTGAGTATATAGACGCCTGGGGAGGGTGTTGTGGCACCTCTCCTGAACATATCCACGCACTCTATGACCTGTTAAACTAATATGAGGAGAAAAAAGTGAAAACCACCACCTCACGAGCCTTTCGTCAAAAACATTTGAATAGCTATACCGTTGATGACTTTGATAATTTCCAGGATTACTTTTTTTACCTGCACTTGAACCGGCGCACACAAATCTGGCACACCCTGGGCTTTTTTCTGGGAGGACCGCTCATTCCCTGGGGACTTAAACAGGCCCTGAAAAAAAAGTTCTGGCCCGTTATTATTGCCACCAGTTTGTTTTACGGCTTTGGCTATGTAAGCCACTGGACTGAGGACGGCCAGATTTCCTCCACCGTCAAAAACTTCTGGCCTTCTTATTGGGGTGGTATTTTATTGGCACTACGCTTTGCCATGGGGCGTATGCCTTATCACGAACGACGTTTTATAGAAAAGTACCCTCACGTCCTCTGGGTGTATCAGCAAGAAGCCCGGTAATTTTGCAGTTGGAGCTTTTTATGGCTCGCGGTACAATGAAAGCAGTAATCACATAAAGGATTTGAACCCCATGGAAAAACGTTGGCTCGAACATTATCCCGAAGGCATTCCCGCCACCATTAACCCTGATGAATACAATTCCATTAATGAACTCTTTGAAGGCAGCTTCCAAAAGTTTGCCAACCGCCCGGCGTTTACCAATATGGGCAGTACGCTCACCTATACCGAAATAGACAAATACAGTAAGGCCTTTGCCAGCTATTTGCGCAACGGACTGGGGCTCAAAAAAGGGGACAGCGTGGCCATTATGATGCCCAATGTCTTACAGTACCCCATCTGCTTCTTTGGTATTCTGCGAGCAGGACTGATCGTTACCAACGTCAATCCCCTGTATACGGCCCGAGAACTCAAGCATCAGCTCAATGACTCCGAAGCCAAAGCCATTATTATTGTGGAAAACTTCTGCTCTGTACTGCAAGAAGTGGTTAAAGACACCCCTGTCCAGCACATTCTCACCACCCAACTGGGCGACCTGCTGAACTTCCCCAAATCTCTGCTGGTGAACACCGTGGTCAAGCACGTGAAGAAAATGGTGCCCGCCTTTAACTTGCCCGGCGCTTTGTCCTTTAAAGACGCCCTCAAAAAAGGTCAGCTCATGCCCTATAACAAGCCCGATATTGAGTCCGACGATGTGGCCCTGCTGCAATACACCGGGGGAACCACCGGCGTATCCAAAGGTGCAGTTTTGACCCACCGAAATATTATTTCCAACGTGCTTCAGGCCAAGGCCTGGATCAAAGACGTGATTCGCGAAGGGGAAGAAGTGATTATTACGCCGCTTCCGCTTTATCACATCTTCTCTCTGACCGCCAACTGCATCATTTTCAGTAATATAGGTGCTGAAAATGTACTTATTACCAATCCCCGCGATATCCCCGGTTTTGTTAAAGAAATTTCTAAGGTTCAGTTCACCACCTTTACCGGTGTAAATACCCTGTTCAACGCCCTGGTGAATAACGAAGACTTTAAAAAGATTGACTTTAGCAAATTCCGTCTCACCCTCGGTGGTGGTATGGCGGTACAAAAGGCCGTGGCCCAAAAATGGAAAGCCGTTACAGGTGTCACACTGCTGGAGGCATACGGTCTTACCGAAACGTCCCCGGCGGCCTGTATTAACCCCTTAAATATTCCTGATTACAACGGCACTATTGGTCTGCCTATTCCCTCTACAGATATTTCTATTCGTGACGATGACGGTAAGGAAGTGCCTCTGGGTGAACCCGGCGAAATTTGTATTCGCGGCCCGCAGGTCATGAAAGGTTACTGGAAGCGTCCTGATGAAACTGCCAAAGTGATGTTGGAAGGCGGCTGGTTCAAAAGCGGCGATATTGGCTGCATGGACGAAAACGGTTTTACCACCATTGTGGATCGTAAAAAAGACATGATTCTGGTCTCCGGCTTCAACGTGTATCCCAACGAAATTGAAGATGTGGTAGCCATGCACGCCAAAGTCTTAGAGGTGGCCGCCATCGGCGAGCCCCACGAAAAATCCGGTGAAGTGGTCAAGGTGTGCGTGGTCAAAAATGACCAGAGCCTCACCAAAGAAGAAATCATTGCCCATTGTAAAGAGCATTTAACCGGTTATAAAGTGCCCAAGGTGGTGGAATTCATGGACGAATTGCCAAAAACCAACGTGGGCAAAGTTCTGCGTCGGGCTCTGAGAGAGCCTGTGGCCAAATAGAGGGGCTATTGCTCCACTGCATCCATGCTCACCCCGCCGCCATCGCATTTATCTGCCCAGCATATTCAGCGCAGTTTTGGGCGAATTCACGCATCTTACGGTGAGCAAGCGGTTATTGGCGGTCGGGTGCAATTGGAGGCAGTCACCGCTTTAGACGGTGACGATATAGAACTCAGCGGTCAGGTGCATGACGCACAACGCGTTTATGAAGTGCAGGTGTTTTACCAGCCCCACGATGACTGGCTCTTCAGTGGGGACTGCACCTGTTCGGCGGGCAATGACTGTCAGCACTGTGCAGCATTGGTCTATGCCTGGCTGCGGTTAAAGCCTGCCCCCGTAGCTAACCCGCTGATGATTCAATCCTGGCTTCGGGCTCTAGACCCTGCGGACACTGAGCTGTCTACACCCGCTCCTCCCCGGAGTCAGTGGGTGTATGTGCTGCACCCGTCTCCTCAGCCTCATACCCTGTGGGTGGAAGTCATGCATCAGCAGCGGGCCAATCCTCAGAAGCCCTGGCGTAAAGCCCAGTCCATGAATCTTCAATCTCTCTGGCCAGAGTCATCGCGGGCCAAAGATCGGGTTGTTCTTAGCACCGATCGCGACATTTTTCAACTGCTGTGGTCGCTCCAGCAGGCACAGCAAAAGCAGGGGAAAGCGCACACCTTGCGGGTGTATCTTGCGGGCAAAAGCGGTGTATTGGCCTTACAGGAAATGGTGCAGACGGGCCGCTGTTTCTGGCAGCGTCCGCCCGGCATTGGGCAGCAGCATGCCCTGAACTGGGGAAGCGAGCGGACGGCATGTCCCCACTGGCAGGTGGTGCCCGGTGGACAGCAATGGAAGGTGCGGGTGGAGCCCGTCACAGAACCTTTGCCTCAGCAAAGTCACCTGTTTTTGATGGCTTCCCATTCTTTTTATTACGATCAGCATCAAAGAAGTGTGGGGTTTTTAGACACGTCTGCCCGTCAAATGCGCCAGTGGCTCAACGCACCGGTGATTCCTCCTGAGGCACTACCGGAAGTGACCCGCACGCTGATTGCGCAATTGCCCAATGCACCCATTCCCGCAGGTGCGGACATTACCGAAACCGTGCTGTGTGAAAAGCCGGTGCCCGTGCTCCATTTGTGTAGTCCTTATTTGACACGCTTTGGTTTTGATTACGGCGAAAAACATCTGGCGTATCACCCAAAACCCGCTGCTCAACAACGTCATTTGAGCCCCGATAAAAAGACGCTTTATACCCTCATCCGAGATGTGGAACGAGAAAAAGCGTATTATCAGGTGCTGATTGCCACGGGGCTCATGCCCCTGCAAACGCCTGAGTCGGCCTTTGCTTTTCCTTCAGAAAACGGAGCTTTGAATGACGTGGAATTGGTAAATCACTGGCACCCCTGGTTGCATCAGCATCTGCCGGCACTGCGAGAAAAAGGCTGGCGGATTCATCTGCACAAGGCCTTTCAACTGGAGTTTATTGCTTCTCCCGCCTGGCAGGGCAAATTGGAGCCCGACCCCGATACCCACGGTTTTGATCTGGCGCTGGGCGTTACCATTGAGGGCGAAACCGTCAATTTATTGCCGCTCCTGTTGCGGGTGTTGCGCACGGTACCTGACACCCGACAAATGCGGGAACAACTCGCCAATCAGGACACCTGGCTATTGCCCTTAGATCCTGAGCCCGTGGAGGCCTGGGCTGCTAAAAGCGAGCACAAGACGCTGCCTCAACGCTGGTTAGAAGTGCCCGCGCGGCGTCTGGTACGTATTCTGGACGTGTTGATTGAATTGTTTGATGATCAAAAAGTCCGGGACTCTCTTCCCCTGTCTTACTTTTCAGCGCTGCAATTAAAAACACAGCTTCATCTTTACCCCGATGATTACGGGGTGCACTGGGAGGCACCTGCTGAACTGAATGCGGTGATCAAAAAATTGAGTGATGCGCCCCAGGACGGTGTGGCGGTAGATTTACCAGAAGGTGTGCAGGCTACTCTCAGACCCTATCAAGAGCGCGGTTTTCGCTGGCTGGTGACCCTCGCTGAGTTGGGCCTTAACGGTATTCTGGCCGACGATATGGGTCTGGGGAAAACCCTGCAAACCCTGACGCTGTTGTTGCATTACAAAGCCACCGGCCAATTAAAAACCCCTGCCCTGGTGGTCATGCCCACTTCCGTGCTGGGCACCTGGGAAGCGGAATGCCGTCGATTTGCCCCTGCGCTGCGGGTACTTCGCTATCACGGTAAGGAGCGCCATAAAGAAACACTCACCGGTTACGACGTGATTTTGACCTCTTACACCCTTTTTCGTCACGATGTGCTCCTACATCGTCAGACCTGTTATACCTGGTTGATCCTGGACGAGGCCCAGAACATTAAAAATCCCCGCTCCCGCACCGCGCTAAACGCCTGTGCTCAACCTGCCACCCATCGTTTGTGCTTAACGGGCACCCCCATTGAAAACAATCTGGAAAACCTCTGGTCTCTGTTTCACTTTTTAATGCCCGGATTTTTAGAAACTCTCGAACGGTACAACAGCCGTTTTCGTCACCCCATTGAGCGCACACAGGATCTCACCCGTTTACAAGTCCTCAGGGAACGGATTGCTCCTTTTATCTTGCGGCGACTAAAACAGGCGGTGGCCACAGAACTGCCCCCCAAAACAGAAATTGTGCGCCCCATTGAACTGGGGACCGCTCAGCGAGATCTTTATGAAACCATTCGCCTGTCCGTGGACAAAGAGGTGCGCAAGGCCATTGCCAAAAACGGCTTTAAACAGTCGCGTATTTTCGTATTAGATGCCCTGCTGAAGCTGCGTCAGGTGTGTGGACATCCGCAGCTGCTGAATTTGCCCGAAGCTCAGAAAGTCAGGCGCTCCGCCAAGCTAGAGCACTTTTTGGAACTGGTTAAAGAGCTGCGCCGCAGCGGTCGTAAAGTGCTGGTGTTTTCGCAGTTTGTGAGCATGTTGCGTATTATGGAAAGGTCCTTGCAACAGCTCGACATAAACTACGCTCTGCTGACCGGGGAAACCCGGCAGCGGGATGCGGAAATTGAGCGTTTTCAGTCCGGAGAGGTGTCACTCTTTTTAATTTCTTTGAAAGCCGGCGGCGTGGGCCTGAATTTGACTGCCGCAGACACCGTGATTCACTACGATCCCTGGTGGAACCCGGCCACCGAACAGCAGGCCACAGACCGCAGCTGGCGCATCGGACAGACCCAGCCGGTCTTTGTGTACCGGCTCATTGCCAAAGGGACCCTTGAAGAGCGCATTGTGGCTTTACAAAGGCAAAAGCAGTCCCTGCAAGCGGGACTGCTTCACAATACCTCTATGCCCCTGGAGCAGTTAGAACTTTTGTCCTTACTCCAACAGGGACTTTAGGTTTCTACATGCTGGTTTGCTGTGTGGGGCGCACAATAATTTCGCTCACGCTCACCTGCTCCGGTTGAGATAGCGCATACACGATACTGTTGGCAATGTGTTCACTATCAATAGCGATATCCTGCATGCCCGACATTTGTTTTAAAATGTCTTCGTCTTCAATGGTATTGGCCAGTTCCGTATCCACGGCCCCTGGAGAGATAATGGTGACGCGAATTTTGTCACCCAGCTCCTGACGCATGCCTTCTGAAATAGCCCGTACCGCAAATTTGGTGCCTGAGTACACCGCTGAACCTGGAAATACCTTATGTCCCGCCACTGAAGAGACGTTGACCACATGGCCGCCGTCTTTCATGGCTGAAATGGCGCCAGAAATACCGTAAAGCACGCCTTTGATATTCACATCTACCATTTGCTCCCATTCTTCCACGCGGTTTTTAGCCAGCATGGACAGGGGCATAAGTCCGGCATTGTTAATCAGTCCCGTGACGCCGCCAAAATGCTTTTTCGTGGCCTCAAAGAGGTCGTCTACCTGAGCTTTTTGGGTCACGTCGGTGACTTTGTACTCGGCTACATTGGGCTTGATTTTATTGAGTTCTTCTTTCAGTTCTTTTAAACGACCTTCCCGGCGGGCGGCCAGCATCACCTGGGCTCCGTTTTCCACCAGGGCCCGGGCGGTAGCTTCACCAATTCCGCTGGAAGCACCGGTGACAATAACAGTTTGATTATCGAGTGTTTGCGTTGACATTAAATTCCTCACTTTATGTTTAATAACCTCAACATAAGGGTGACAAGATTAGAAAATCAGAAAGTGATCGTCAAAAAGGAGTTAAATGCCTTTAAACCATGCGCAAAGGGCGTTCACTGGCTCCGGGATCCGGAGCGTCAAAGGGTTCTTCAACCAGAGTAAACAGAGCATGATCAAAGGGGGTGCCGGGAGCCTGACTGACCCGCACTACCCTTTCTCGCAGTCCGCGTTTGGCCAGAGTTCGCGCCCGGTAATGGCAGTAGGGGTTGTTACCGGGCTTACCAAACAGAGCGTGGGTAGTAAAGGTGCAGCCTCCCTGGCAAACTTGAGCAAAATCACAGGTCTTGCAAAAACCTTCTAATGCAATGGGCTGGCGGCGAACGGCCAGTTCTGCGGTATCGTTCCAGATAGAAAGCAGCGATTGCTGACGCAAATTCCCACCCACGTAATCACGGGTTTGCAGAGAAGGACAGCCCTTGACGGCACCGTCTGATTCAATGCCCATGACGTATTTACCTGCCTGACACCCCTGAAAAAAATCCCGTCCCCCGGATTTGGGAGAGCGCAAAAGGGCTTCTTCAGGACCAAAATACCCCAGATTATTGCCGGGCATAATTAATAAGCCTTCGCGCAGCCCCTGCCGCTTGAGGGCCGCCA
>CAYFGW010000229.1:0-7865 GCA_964342365.1 uncultured Candidatus Sericytochromatia bacterium
GGTGCGCAAATCCTCAGCATTGGCTTTTTCGGGGGTGGTTACCGCTTTGTATTTGAACAATTCCTGTAAAAAGGTGAGCGAGTCCCAGTGGGAATAGGGGCACACCTCAAAAAAGCGAGCTACCGTGAAGGAGCGGGGCATCATCTTGGTAAATTCCGGCAATTGTCCGGCGTCAATCATTTGGATGGTTTTCTGGGTAAAGGCCAGGCCCGAAGCCAGATTTTGCACGCTATCATGCAGGTCCGTAAATTCATCCATATAACGGGCACTTTCCATCAGAATAGCATCCAGGGACGTGGTGATATTATCAGCGGGCAATTCTTCGGCGGGCACTTCAATCATTTGAAAATTTCCATAATTCCACCAGCCAATGAGACGATACATGGCATCAGCACCCTGCAAACGATTCAAGTCGGCGTAGATAATAGTGCCCTGGTCAAAGTAAACCTTGGCTTCCTGTGCCACCTCTTTGATTTTCACGTGCAGCAAAATATGCTTTTGTTCCAGCTTAATAAACTGCAGCAGATTAAACAAAGATAAATAGGCCAGGTTGCCTTCTAAAAGTACGCGCATATGTGCTAGCTGTCCACCTGAAGCAAGTTTATCACATCAAAGCGCTCCCAGTCTCTGGTTTAAAGTTTGCTGCTGGAACTGGAGTTCTTCCACCTGTGCTTTGGCTTCTGCCACCACGTGTTCAGGAGCCCGCTCTACAAATTTGGGATTACCCAGACGCTGCTCAAGTCCCTTAAGATCCTTGTCAATTTTTGCGATTTCACGCTGCAGACGCTCCCGCTCCTTGTCCAGATCGATCAATCCTGCCAGAGGTAAGGTCACCTGCACCGTTTGACTCATGCCCTGGGCAGCCTGGGCAATATCGGGTGCCGTGTCCGCCACGTGCACGTCACGGATTCTGGCCAGGGCTTTAAACACCAGCACATTGTCTTTCAGCAATGTCTGTAAATCCGTATCAGAGGTAGACAAATGAGCGGTTTCCGCCATTTTATTGGCAGGCACGCCCATTTCTGCTCTTAAATTGCGCAAAACGCGTACCGTATCCATGAGCGTATCCATCTGAGCTTCAGCATCCGCATCGGCAAATTGCGCCTGTGACTCAGGCCACTGAGCCACCGTCAGATGACTGGCATTAGACAGCTCAGGCGCGATTTTACGCAGACCCTCGCTCCAGAGTTCTTCCGTTACAAAGGGCATAAAAGGATGGGCCAGACGCAGCATGGTATCCATGCAATGCAGCAGAATGGCCTGCACCTGGGCGCGATCCTCTGTTTGCAAGCGAGGCTTGGCCATTTCCAGGTACCAGTCACAAAACTCGCTCCAGATAAAGGTATAGAGCTGTTTCACCGCCTGAGTAAAAGAAAAATCGCTCAGCGACTGCGTTACCATCTCGTGGAGGGTGTTTAAACGACTGAGAATCCAGCGGTCCACCAGCGTTAAGCGGTCGGCATCAATCTTTGTCTGCGGATCCGCGTCTTCCAGGTTCATGAGCATAAACCGGCAGGCGTTCCAGATTTTGGTGACAAAATGCTGACCGTTTTGCAGTTTTTCTTCAGAAAAGCGCACGCTCTGGCCACTCATACTCACTTCAGAAAGCCAGAAGCGACAGGCGTCTACACCATAGCGTTCGGACATTTCCAACGGATCAATTCCCGTACCCTTGGACTTACTCATGCGCTTGCCATCGTGGGTCAAAATGGTAGCGTGAACGAGCACTTTGTCAAAGGGCACCGTATCCAGAAAATAATGACTGGAAAAGTTCATGCGAGCCACCCACAGTTTGAGAATATCCCGGGCGGTGGACAGCACAGAGGTGGGGTAAAACTGTTGCAATTCCGGCGTTTGTTCCGGCCAACCCAGCGTGGCAAAAGGCCAGAGGGCCGAAGAAAACCAGGTATCTAAAACATCTTCGTCGCGGGTCCAGTGCTTTGCCGTCTCAGGATCGGGGTCTTCTGTACCCACGTAGGCAATCTCCCCGTTTTGATCGTACCAGACGGGGATCTGATGTCCCCACCACAGCTGACGGGAAATACACCAGTCGCGAATATCTTTTTCAAGCCATTCTACACCTTCATCGGTATAGCGTTCGGGCACGTACTGAATACGGCCTTCGCGCACCGCATCGCGAGCCGGACCCGCCAGTTTTTTCATGTCTACCCACCACTGCACCAGCGGCAGCGGTTGCACAATGGCGCCGGTGCGCTCGGAGCGTCCGGGCAAATAGGTATGGTCTTCGATTTTGACCAGATAGCCACCGGCTTCCAGGTCTTCTACCATGGCTTTACGGGCAGCGTTCACCTTCATGCCACGGTATTTTTCAGGGGCTTGATCATTCATACGGGCGTCTAAACCAATGACCTGCATGACCTCCAGGCCGTTACGCTTGCCGCAGTCATAATCATTAAAATCATGGGCAGGGGTGATTTTTACGGCTCCCGAACCAAAGGCAGGGTCAGCCACTTCACCGTCTCCCACAATGGGAATCTGACGATCCGTTAAAGGTAAATTAACGGTTTTGCCGATCAGCTCTTTGTAGCGTTCGTCTTCAGGGTGTACCGCTACCGCCATATCTCCCACGAGGGTTTCAGGACGGGTGGTGGCCACCGTAATAAATTGAGTAGAATCGTGACTCAGAGGATAGCGAATATGCCACAAGTGGCCCGCTTCTTCTTTGGATTCCACTTCCAGATCAGACAATACGGTCTGAGACACCGGGTCCCAGTTGACCAGACGATTGTCTCTGTAAATAATGCCCGCGTTGTACCAGTCCACAAACACTTTACGAATGGCTTTAGAATAGCCCGCATCCATGGTAAAGCGGGCCCGGCGGAAGTCGCCGGAGGCGCCCATATGCTTCATTTGTTCATGGATGCGTGCTTCGTAATCGGTTTTCCACTGCCACGTACGTTCTAAAAACTTTTCGCGCCCGATGTCCTGACGGGTGGTGCCTTCTTTTTTCAGTTGGCGCTCCACCATCACCTGCGTCCCAATACCTGCGTGATCTGCACCCACGGTCCAGAGGGTATTGAACCCCTGCATCCGCTTGCCGCGCACGAGGGCATCCTGTACAGAAATATTGGCCGCATGTCCCATGTGCAAAATCCCCGTCACGTTAGGTGGCGGAAAGGCAATGGAAAAATGCTTTTTATCAGGTTCTACCTGAGGATGAAAATAGGTGTTCTCATCCCAGATGCGGGTCCATTTTTTTTCAATGGCCGCAAAATCAAAACGGGTCGGTAAATCTAGAACGGGCATACCACAATTACTTTCTAACTGACTATTCTACGATCCAGCCGTCGTTGCTGCGATCCCAGGCGGTGAGTTCGGCTTCAGAAAAGAAAATGCCCAGTTCGCGCTTGGCACTCTCATCAGAGTCAGATCCGTGAATGATATTACGGCCGATATCCACGGCAAAATCACCACGAATGGTGCCGGGTGCTGAATCCTTGGGGTTGGTGGCCCCCATCATTTGACGGGCGGTGAGTACCACATTAGGACCTTCCCAGGCCATGGCCACAATGGGAGAAGAGGTGATATATTCTACCAGGCCGTTAAAAAAGGGCTTGCCTTTGTGCTCGCCGTAGTGGTTTTCCGCCATTTCTTGTGTCACCTGCATGAGCTTTAAGCCCACCAGTTTGAATCCTTTGCGCTCAAAACGCTGAAGGATTTCTCCCACCAGACCGCGCTGTACGCCGTCGGGTTTTACTGCTAAAAAAGTACGTTCTGTCATCGTTATTTTCCTTTCGTGGCCCAGTGAATGGTGCCAAAGCGCTTTTCTCCCACCGGATGCAAGTAGAAACCCTTGACATCGGCGTGAGTGGCCATCATTTGCGTGGAGTGAAAAAGAGGGACCCAGGGGGCGTCTGCATGAATCAGCTCCTGTGCTTTTTCGTACAAAGCACTGCGTTCCGACTGATCGTAGACCTTCTGGGCCTTCACCAGTAAATCATGCACTTTTTCACCACGGTAAAATGCGTAGTTGGCCGCACTTCCTTTTGTTGTATTGTTTTTATCTAATAAGGTATATAAAAAGTTGTCGGGATCGCCATTATCGCCGATCCAGCCGCCGAGGGCCATATCGTGCTCCCCGTTGGACAATTTATCGAGGTAGGTGCCCCACTCAAAGGACACAATATCGGTTTCAATGCCTACCTTTTTCAAGTCTGCCTGAATGGCTTCAGCAATGCGCTGCGGCTGGGGCATATAGGGACGAGCAATGGGCATGGCCCAGAGCTTGGTTTTAAAACCGTCAGGGTAACCCGCTTCTGCCAGGAGTTGTTTGGCTTTTTGGGGATCGTAGGCATAGCCCTCAATATTTTCATTGTAGCCCCAGATGGTAGAGGGCATGGGGTTCACCGCCGGTTCACCGAGAGTGCCGTCCGCAAAGAAAGCGTTTACCAATTCTTTTTTATTCACCGCGTGGTTGATGGCCTGACGCACTTTCAGATTGTCAAAAGGAGGTTTGAGGGCGTTCATGGCCAGATAGCCCACGTTGAGCCCCGGCTGAGTGAGCAGAGTGAGTTCTTCGTTTTTACGAATACGCGGCACGTCATCGGGATTGATACCGTCGAGGACGTCAATGGAATGACTTTCTAATTCCAGCAGACGCACGGCGTTCTCAGGCACCGGCTTGTAGATAAGCATTTCAATTTGGGGCACTTCGCCCCAGTAATTATCAAAGCGCTTGAGGACAATTTTTTCGTTGCGCACCCAGCGCTTGAGCTGGTAGGGGCCGGTCCCCACAGGGTTTTTGAAGTAGTTTTCGCCATATTTTTTGATGGCAGTGGGACTGCTAATACCCATATTAAACAGTGCTAAGTTGGTAGCAAAGGTAGCGTCGGGTCGCTTGAGTTTAAACACCACCGTATATTCATCGGGGGCTTCGATACTGGCCACGGAATCAAAGAACAGGTGCCAGTATTCAAACTTACCCTTGAAACGCCAGGGGTTATCATCGTCTTTTTGGCGATCGTAGTTAAATTTCACCGCTTCTGCATTTAAGGGCGTGCCGTCGTGAAAGGTGACCCCCTCGCGCAGTTTAAAGGTCCAGGTGAGTTTATCTTCAGAAATTTCCCAGGACTCCGCCAACGCAGGCTCTACCAGGGTCTTTTCTCGCTGAAAGCGAAGCAGAGGTTCAAATAGATTCACCACCACTGCCGAAGATTCACCGTCGGTGGTGTCTCCGGGATCAAGGGTGATGGCATCTTTAGACTTACCAAAAATAATGACTTTTTCAGGATCCACCGGCGCTTTCACATCACAAGCAGACAGGCCCGTGACCAGAAGAAGAGATGTTAAGAGAGCGGCGCGCAAATGTTTTTTCAAGGCAAGCATTTTTCCTGTGCATTTTCAGTTAGGCATTATACACGATACAGCGGAGCTAAGAATATGCGACTTAACAGGCCCTTAGTTTTTTGTTAAACATACTCACAAAAAAAGTCCGTGCACAAGCTTTGTTTTCAAGGTAAGCTGTAAAATATATTTGATTTTTGAAGGTGTTTTCATGTCTCTAGAACTCCCCCGTCGCTTCTCCGATGAGATACTTCAGCGTATTCTCGAACAGTCCATGGTGCACTCTTGCGCCTGCCCGGCGCAGGTTTGCACTCAACTTAAAGCTCAGCGCAGCCTCTTTAAGTATCAGCAAAATTGTCTTAACCAGACCGATACCGATGAAAAGGTACATCGAGTTATTGCTGAAACCGTGATCGAAAATCACAAGCTCATGGAAGAGTGTTTAGAAGAGGTGGTGCGTTTAGAAGGCTGGAATATGGAAACCTATGAGATGCCCAAAGACATTAAAAAGCGGCTGATCAGCGACCTGGAACCCTGAAGCAACTCAAAACCCTGAGTCCACTGATCTGAACTGATCCACAAAAAGAGTCCTGAATTTAGCTTCAGGACTCTTTTTAAATCTGTAGAAGAAACTTATTGGGTGGCGTTCTCGTAAATCTTGCCACCAATCAGGGCTCCAATGGTACCGCTTACAGCGGCTTTTACAGCACCCTTAACCAGAGAGTCACCGCTACGAACACTGGAGATAATGGAAGAACCACCGGCTGCAAGTCCCGTGTAGAGTTGCGCCTGTTCTTTTGAGTCGGCCAGACTGGTAATGGCTCCGTTCACAGTACCCGAGATAGTTCCGCTGGCAGCTCCGATACCGGCTCCGAGGACCGCGCCGCCCACAGCACCGCCCACGACGGTTTTCAGCATCGCATTTTCGTGACCCATAATTCCACCGCCGGTGAGTGCAACTGCCACCAGGGGAACCACAAAGGCACCGCCCACAGCGCCCACACCAGCACCTACTTTGGCGCCCATTTTGGCCTGAAACTTGATACCTTCTTTAACGCCTTCACCCAGTGAGGGGCTGTTGCCCAGTGTTAAGCTATCCGCGGCCATTTCTTTTTGTTGTGCTACAGGCTGAGTCGTCGGCTGAGGCTTTGCCGCAGGAGCGGGGGTCAGGGTTTGTAAGGGAGCACTGGCTTTAATACTTAAACTGGACATGATGTAATTTCCTCTACTTTGGTTGAATGATCTTACTTTAGCAAAACAATCGCCTTTAAAAATTAAGGAAAGATTATTTTAAGGCGTATTTTTGTTTAACTTTAGACAAATACATATTTAACCTTTGACGCAAATCCACTGATTAAGCCTACGAACAGCCCCCATGGACCAAATGCATTGGCTGAGCCCCCGTCAGGTAGCACCCCATAAGCACATCATGCAAATCATATAATAAAGTCAAATACAACTTTACAACTCCCCTTTTTGATGTTTTATTGTATAGACATCGTTACGGATGCCCCCCATCAATATTTAAGAAGGCAGAAAAATAGTGTCATGAAAAAATTTGTTTTAAAAGCCCTGGCTTTGAGCTTATTCTGCGGAAGCGCAGTGGCCACCACAGGTTGTGCTGAAATTATGAAAGCCATCAGCGGCGCGGCCTCCATGGCCATGACGGAAAAAACCGCTAACCTGAATCTGGCCTCCGTCCAGGCCACATATACCACCAACCTCTACACCGGAGACACCAAAGACGTGGGCGTGGGCATTATGGGTGAGCGCTGGGTGCCGGGCAATAACGCAATTTCGGTGATTTTTTTAAAAAACAAAGGCATTGGCTTTTATGAAATTGACGGCACCCTGGGCTGGCGTCATGCGGGCACCAACGATCCCTTAAAACCGCTGGACTATGTGATGAACGGCGCTTATTTTGCCACCTTCCCCGCCAGCGACACCCGCCCCAAAGAGGTGGTGGTAACCAGTCGCACGGGGCAGAGCACCCGCTTCACCCTGAAACCCACCAGTACCATTAATATTCAGCGGGTTAACGGAAAAAGCAAAGATATTACCGTGGACCTGAGCAAAGATCTGGTACTGGACCTGCAAATGCCGCGGGCCAAGACCGGACAAATTCGCGTGTCCATGCTGTCCACAGTCATGACCAACCGTGCCTTTGTAGAACTGGGCGTTTTTAAAGCCCAGTCTCGTTTAGTGATTCCCGCTGCCGCCTTTAAGAATCCTTCGGTTAGCGCCAGCGTTCAGGGCATGGTGGGTTTTGACAAGGGCGAAAACTATTTGCGCATTGAGCATTTTGAAGTAGACAGCACAGACACCCGCCAGCAGGAAAACACCGCCGCCTTTATGAAAGTGGCTCAGGGCTGGGACACGGTGCCCGTCAACGTCGTGGGCGAGGCCACAGATATTTCCAGTCTGAAAGCAGAAGGCAGCTTTAAATCCAACGGCAAAACCATTCGCTATGAGGCCCATAAGTCCAACGCCTTTTATTCGCCGCCTCTGCAGTTTGGTAAAACCTTTGGCCTGGGCTCCCTCACTCTGGCTGGCCGCTTGTT
>CAYFGW010000230.1:0-7806 GCA_964342365.1 uncultured Candidatus Sericytochromatia bacterium
AAGGTGCGTGCACTGCCACTGTGGGCCATCCAGTTTTCAGCGTCCACGGCCAGCGCAAATCCCAGTTTACTGGCAACGGCTTGTAGGGTTTCAATCACTTTTAAACCGAAGACGGGCGCTGCGGAAATCAGAATGACCGCTTCGTGGTCAGGAATCCCTCGCAAATTTTCCTGGAGGGCTGCCCGATCCATCAGGCCCGAAGGTTGTCGCGGATCGTGGGGGGCTTCCCAGCGACGCGTACGGGTATCCATCACAAACACCGGGGGAGAGGTGGGCAGACGATAATCCCAGCGGCGAAAGCGCAGCAAGTGTTCAATAAAATGATGCTGATGCTGCGTATTCCGGGCATATTCCAGAGCGTCGGGCCACAGTTCTTCAAAGGCAGTGGGGTTATTGCCCCAGCCCTGACAGATCCAGTAAGCCATGAGGGCATTGCCCACAATGCGTTCGGAAACCGGATGACCATAAACGGCTCGCTCCCAGGCGCTGCTCAGGTTCCAATCGTCGGTCACATCGTGATCGTCAAAAATCATATAGCAGGGCAGATGTGCCATGAGGCGTTGGGCCTGCGGCAGTTCTTCAATAAATCCTCGCAGGGCATCATATTCAGTGGCGTAAAGCAGGCTTTGTGCGGGGTTGAGCGAGTAACGAACGGTGGCTTCTCGGGCCGTGGGAAGCTCAATCTGTTCCCAGAGGGTGGGGCTCCAGCAAAGCAAATACAGGGCCAACATTTCTGAAAAGGTCATCAAATGGTTGTCACAGTATTGCGAGGTGAGCAGCGCCGTTTTGCGGTAAAACAGCCGGCTCCAGCGGTTTTCTGCCAAGATAGAGGGTAAATAGTTGCGCCGGTCATAGAGGCCCGTGCCCACGTGCAAGTCTTCTTCGGGAAGCTGGAGGTGTTGCACCACCTGCCGAATAGCGATCAGCATGGGACCGCACACGTCGTCAATATACACCTGATCCCCCGTCATAAAGAGTGCCTGTGGCGTGGTCTCCTCTTTGTTCCGTCGTCGTGCCAGTTCCTGGTCGGCGGCCGCCAGTCCGTCTTTGGCAGGATAATGGGGCTTGCGGCAGGAACCGTGCCAGATTTCTCGTAGTGCTCCCGCCACGGGAACCTGCAATCCCAGCGTTTGTTCTCTGGCGGTGTAGCTCAGCCGGGGGAGGATCTGTTGAAGGCTGACCCCGGTAGGTGTACTTACGCTCTCTGTATTTTCAGGATTCTGCGGGCGCAAAGACAGCTGGTAATAAATTATCTCTGGCAGGGGTGCAATATTTGCCGCATCCGTGTGCAAGGTCAGAAAATGCACCACGCATTTTCCCAGGGCCAGCGTCCGTTGGGACGGACGGCCTTCGAATAAGGGGTTGCCTTCCTCGTCATTGAGGCGCAACTTCAGGGCAAGCTCCTGATCTGACACCAGCCAGAGGGTAAATTCTTTGGGGCTCACTCGCCGCACCAGTGGCCCCGCCAGGATGCTCTCCTCAGAGATCACGGAGACGGGCTGGGAGAGGGCGGTGTGGGCGTGGGTTGTTTAATAAAGCTTTCGTAAAGGGCAAATTTCCAGTTGCTGCCCTCTTGCTGAGCCAGCACCCGAATATTAGCGGGCTTAACGTCTACCCATACCAGCCCGTCGGGACCGGGTCCAGCGGTGGTAAAGGTCTGGTCTTTCCAGGCCAGAATATCCATGCTGCGGCGAAACTGTGTCCAGAATCCTCGCCTTAAAGCGCGGTCGGCGGTGTTAAAATATTTTTCCACCTGGTCTTTACTCAGGGTGTTGTTTTTCTCCATTTTAAGCACGGTGTCCACAAAGTGCTCCCGGGTAGAACCGTTGAGAATTTGCCAGGCGGTTTGATAATTCAGTTTGTACATGGCTTCCACAAAAATCTGGGGAGCTTCTGCGGGTGTCAGGGCGTCTTTTGCAAGGACCGGCGTGACCCAGAGGCATAGAATGAGCAAAACGCTGAGGAAACGGGTAAATAATGACATGGTTGGGCGTAACTTTCTAGGGCGTGTCCACTGCGGCCCACAGGTCGGGAAGTTTTAATAAAAACTGTTCTGCCACGTAGCGCTGGAGGCGTTCTGCCTGGTAGCGGGAGGGCGTTTTCAGGACGTGTTCTCCCCGTACGTGACCCTGTTGCCATTTTACCTGACAACGTCCACTGCTGTCTTGTAGTGTCAGGTGCAGGGTGTCTTCTTCCGGAGACCGTGGGGGAAGCTGACCGTCAAAACATTGATTCATATGCAGGGTGCGCCAGTGACTGCGTTGGGTTCTTAACACCGGCAACAGGCGTTCTAAAAGAGCGCCCTGGGTGAAGGCGTCGTCAATGACGATGCGGGTATGGTCGGCCGTTTTTTGCTTTTGCAGGGCTTTTAAAAAACGTTCACCGGCTTCTTCGCCGGGAGGCAATACCACCCAGGGCTCAATGACTGGAGCCAAAGCTTTTTGAATCACTTCATGATCTTCGGCCAGGGGAATCCACACTTTCACTTCAATGTACGGAAAGTGAGCCCGATAACCGATGTCAACGTTATAGTCCGCGAGTACTGCGTCTACCTGCTCTGCCAGGGTGCCTTCGGGAATCCCCATACATTGCCAGGTGTAAAGCTGTTGAGGCGCTTTTTCGGGGAAGTGGGGCACGAGCTTCTGGTGCAAAACACTTTCCCAGATGGCGGCCACTTCCCGGGGTGGGCCCGGCAGGACAATCACATGGGCTCCTTCGTGACTTAGCCAGAAGCCGTCGGCGGTGCCCACGGGATTGACGAGTACTTCAGCGTTTTCGGGAAACCAGCACTGCTGTTTTTGAGCATCTACCAGGGTGAAGTTATACTTACGGGCCCGTGCTTCTATACGTTGCCAGGAGTCAGTATTGAAAATCAGTTCCTGGCCCGCCCATTGTGCCACCAGGAGACGCGTGAAATCATCGGAAGTGGGACCAAGCCCGCCCGTTAAAAAGACCAGTGGGCTGATGCTGGCCGCTTCCTGAATGGCTTCCAGAATCAGGGCTTTGTCATCGGGCACGCTCCAGTGAATAATGGGCGCCAGTCCGGCTTCCGAAAGGGGCTGGGCCAGCCAGGCAGTGTTGCGATTGATGATCTGGCCGGAGGTGATTTCTGTGCCTACAGCAATCAGGACGGCCTGTACGTGAGTTTGCATACCTACACGGTAGCACATGCCTTAGTTTTTACTTTACTTCTCGTAAGCAATCATGTGAAACGTAGACTTAAATTCTGTCAGAGACATGGTAAACGTACCGTCATTTTTTCCATCGCGGGTACGGCCTTTGTCGTCCACCAGTTCGGTGCTTCCCCAGGGATTACGCACGGTTACTTCATCGGTAGCGGCGTTATAATCCAGGATGCTATAAGCGTGTCCCACGGGCAGACCGTTGTCGGTGCGTTTATCGCCCCAGAGTTCGTTTAAGATGCCTGCGGTGGCGGATTTTTCTCCCGCTACCGCCTGCTGTAACTTCAGACGCAGGGTGCTCATGCGGGTCAGGGGCAGAATATCCGTATCGGAAAATTTGCCACTCACGGCGCGAATTCCCGCATCCAGTAAGGCTCCGTTGCCAATTTTGTCGTAGGGATTGCTGTGTTTAATAATCCAGGCCGAATCGTTTTGTTGGTGAGCGTAGGCTTTTTCCAGCACCGCCAGCCAGATGCCGTCTTTGCCCGAAGAAGAATACAGACTGCGTTCGCTGTGGGTGGGCGCATCAACGGTCACAGGGCTTTGACCGGGAAAGGTCACTTCAAAACGGTTGCCCTCTAAAGGCTTGATCATGTCAAAAATAGCGGTTTTGCCCCGCTCTGTATTGGCCAGAGAAGCCACCGCTGCCAGAAAATAACAGTCTCCCAGTTCACCCTGGGTAATATGATCCGGGCGAATGCTGGCTTTGCCATTGGCAAAGAGGTCATTGCTTTCCTGAAGACGCGGGTAGCTGGACATGGAGTAGCGACCCATGACCTCGGAGACTTCTGCTTTGCCCTGCTGCTGCACAAAGGCTTTCAGATCGTTTTTGCTGATGCCCCGTTCGTCATAATGATGCAGCGGAAGTTTGTCTAAGTATTCGTTTTGAGGCAGACGAGGGAGCCAGCCGGTGTCGTCAGACAAGGCACTCATGGTGCCATGATGTTTATAGGCGGCGGTGACGGCGGCGGCAGATTTGACGTCGAGGTCCGTTCTGCCCAGGGCTCTGCCCAGTTCAGATTTGGAGAGCAGCTGGTTATTATCGCGGTCAATGCTATTGAAGTAGGTGTTCAGGGGAGCGGCCACTTTGAATCCGGACATTTCTGTGCGACTGAATAGAATGGCGGTGGCGGTTTGCATATTACCTTTTTTATAGCGGGCGTTGAGTTCCGCACGATCCGCTACATCCAGCCCCGCTTCTTGCATTTCTGTAGCAGAAAACGTCCCGTCTTTATTGGTGTCGATACTGCGCAATTCGCTGCGCTCGATTTGACGATTGCGGTTAGTATCCCGCTCTTCCAGGGCTCTTAAGGTGGCTACTCTCATACTGCTACTCCTCTACGCTTTGCCTATGTACTTACCAGATGTTATCTAGACATGTGTGGATAATGTTGCGTAAAAGTCATTAAGCATCGGATATGTTAGGGTTAAAAAATGTTTAATTTATCACAAAGCCCCACAGTTTCAGGGCGGATGTTTTATACTGAGGACTATGTCAAAACGTAATCAATTGACGGGGTTACATCGTCAGGTGCTGGCCCCGCTTACGGGTAAAATTGCCACCGGCTTTCGTCGAGACAAAAGCCCTGATACCGAGCGATTTTCCGATAAATTTACCGTCCGTCTGCGAGACATGGAGCGGCACGATAGCGAAATGTTTCTCGGGGTGCATTATAAGTACTACGGGGCAAAAGAAGATAAAACCTTTGCGCTGAACATCAGTACCCAGATGATGATGACAGAATTCATTGAGTTTCAGGAGCCTTTTTCGGGGTTTACCGCCGCAGAACACGACGTGCTGCACGAGTTTTTAAGGGAGCCTCTGTCGGGGTTTCATATGTTTCCCAATCAGAGTCTGGTGATTATTTTTGCCCATCAGTCTTTGTTTTTTGAAATTGATCACGAATCAGACCGTTTGCACCTGGGGTGGGCCGTCACCGAAGGACGGAATAACGCCTGAAGCCCCTCAACACTTCAGGGGTGCTGAAGCCAATAAGCCAACTGTTCACTGCGCTGCATCTGGGCGCGGGTGTCATAAAGACAGCCGTAAAAATAAGCGGCCTGCTCACAGTACAATAATCCCTTGCGCCAGCATCTGGCCAGCCGCTCTTCAATATGCTCCTCTTCTGCTCGCATATCCCAGGGTCTGTCCAGAGGCCAGCGTTGAGACAGCAGTAAGACGTTATCAATGGGGTGGTTCAGCGGGCGAAACCAGGCGGAACTGCTCAAGTCAAACCACAGTTGATACCCGTAGCTTTGGCGCTGCTCACAGAGCCGGTAGGTGGTCATAACTTTTACCCGTCCGTTTTCACGGGGCGGTGTTGGTGCATACACCTGAAGTTGCTGATGAAAAATTTGAGCCCAGAAGGAACGGGTGTGGGCTTCTTCAAGGGAGGGGTTAAGCTCTATTTGGCGTACCAGCCGTTCAAAAAGCTGCTGCACATGACCAAAAGCCTCCCGGGGTAGCGTATGGGCTTCCGGTTGCTGTGGTGTATCAGTCAGCGGAATCTCCAGAAAGGGGAGAAAATGCTTTTGCCAGAGGGTGTGCAGGGCCCCATAAAAGTCAGTAATATCGGGATTGTCATACTGGCTGCGGAGCTGTTGAATGCCCTGCTGAAGTTCGTAAAGCCGTGACCCTTCAGGGGCTTGCTGTAGCTGCTTGCCCCAGGCCTCCAGACGGTCTTTGCACTGAAAACGCAATTCTGACACCTCAAAAGCGTCGAGCCCGCCACAAATTCTGAAGATTTGCGCCATGTCCAGACCTGTCAAACGCGGAATGTCCGGCTGTTTGTGAAAGTAGGCCCAGAACACGAGCCGCAGCAGCGACAGCAGGGTGTTCACCAGCGGTGAGCGTTGCAGGCCCTGCTGACTTTGCAAAATATCCACCGGAATGCCCCGATGGTGAAAGTGATTGTGCAATTGGCGTGCGGACAGAGCATCCAGGTACCAGGTGGTGCACACAATATCGTGGGCGGGGGTGCCCTGTTGCAGCAAACGCTCGATTTGTGCGCCCATGGCCTCGTACATTTGCCCGGTGTGCTGGTGGTGAGATACCTCCTGTAAGTCGGCGGTGTCTTCGTCTTCTAAATAGGGCAAATGCTGAATACAGGCATACATTTTGCGAGCCAGATTGCCCAGGGGCTGGTGTTGAATCAGTTCCTGGATCTCACAGGGGGCTGCCGCAAAGCGGTTCACGTATTCGGGATTTGCGCCCATATCCAGCCCCCCATAGGGATTGGCGGTGGCTATACAGCGTTCGCTGTTTTTAGAAAGCTGTTCTAAAACAAATTGGTCCAGCGGGTGAGTTTCTTCAAGATCGTCAATGAGCCAGTAGCGGGCATTGAAGTGAGCCTGTACTTCAGGAATTTGTACCAGATGATGCAGGGTGCGGGCCTGAGCCCGGCTATCTAAAAGGGCCGGGCGTCTGTTCTGTAAACCCTCACTAAAGGCGGTCAAAAAAGCGTTGGCCTGCATGGCCATGGGGTCGGTTTCTAAGGCAGCGGTGCGTTGCTTTAGTGCATCGTCCCAGAGTAAATGCTGGGCACAGCGCTGATGACGGCGCAACAGGTGCTGAAAAAACTGAGGGGACGGGTGGTGGCCGGGAAAAAAGGTGTCGCCCCGGGTTGTGTATTCATGGTGCAGCAACATGAGCATGTCCTGATGGTTCAGCAAAACCGGGTTCTCATAGGGCGTCAGGTGGGAAAAGGTTTCCAGGATATGCCGGGCCAGATAGGGGTGCGTGTGTAAACGCAAGCCCGTCACGGGCCTCAGTCGATACTGCATGAGGCGTTCTTTGAACTGTTGCTGATGGCGATAGCGGTGACCGG
Organism: uncultured Candidatus Sericytochromatia bacterium; assembly: GCA_964342365.1. Classification (GTDB taxonomy): domain Bacteria; phylum Cyanobacteriota; class Sericytochromatia; order UBA7694; family UBA7694; genus CAXRDE01. The sequence continues at coordinate 7,010 of CAYFGW010000230.1, forward strand.
TGAGTACCTGAATCTTTTCAGGAGCAACTCCCTTGTCTAAAAGCGCGCACAGACGCAAAACCAGGGCAGTGGTTTTGCCACTGCCCCGATCGCCAGTGTATAGAAAACGGGTCACCGGGCGTTAAGCCCGTTCGAGATAGCTGTCCGTACGGGTGTCAATGCGCAGAGTGTCTCCAATACTGATAAAGAGAGGCACCTGAACGATGGCTCCGGTTTCTACGGTAGCAGGCTTGCTGCCGCCGCTGGAGGTATCGCCTTTGAGACCGGGATCCGTTTCGGTAACTTCTAATTCCACAAAGTTTGGTGGATCAATACCAATCACATCGTTGTTGTAAAAGAGCACGTCGTATTCTAAGCTCTCTTTCATATAGCGCAGCACGCGATCGTTCAAGGTATCGGTATGAAGCATAATTTGCTCAAAGGTCTGATTGTCCATAAACACGTACTGGTCGCCGTCCTGATACAGGTACTGCATGACCTTCTTTTCTACGTCGGCTTTTTCCATTTTCTCACCGGCGCGAAAGGTGTTTTCGCGGGTGTTACCGGTGCGCAGGTTTTTCAGTTTTGAACGCACAAAAGCGGCACCTTTTCCGGGCTTGACGTGCTGGAATTCCACCACCTGCCAGGGATCATTTTCATAAACAATGGTGAGTCCGGTACGGAAGTCGTTGGACGAAATAATGGACATAAAGAGGCTCCTGAAATCTGTGTTTAATGGTAATTATGGGTCAATATACCACGGTGAGGGGCTAAAAGTATTCGGGTCGAATACGACGGGCGCCCACATAGCGTCGTTT
>CAYFGW010000231.1:0-7772 GCA_964342365.1 uncultured Candidatus Sericytochromatia bacterium
AAACTGATTGTCTAAAGCCACAAACAGGGTTTCGTTGGCATAGGCAGGGGCGGTTTTGGGAATCCCCGGCAAAGGCGTTTTCCAGCGCAGCACGGGGTTGGTAGTGTCAGCACCCTCAGTACTCTCACTTAGCGTCCAACCCGTTTGCACAATTTTTTGATCTTCCGGTGCGCCCACGGGGGGATCTTCGTGACTAAACAGCGATGTGCCGGCCGTCAGCACCCAGGGGGGGCGATTCACCAGATCGCCGGTGCGCTTTTGCCACAGTTCTTTGCCCGTGGTCGCATCCCAACTGTAAATGTGATAATAGGGGTTCCAGCGTCCGCCGTAAAGCTTGCCCAGCGCAAAAGCGGGCGAAGAAAACAAGCCCCCCACCTCCACGGGCGTTTTCCACTTTTGTGTACCGGTGGCAGCATCAATGGCATACAAATGACTGTCCCTTGATCCCAGATAAACGGTGCCGTTCACCGCGATGGGCGGATAAAGCAAGCGACCTTTCGTTTGAAAGCTCCAGGCTTCTTTTAAAGGGGGCACGGGCCCTGCCTTGAGTGTGGGATAGCGCTGATTATTCTGATGTAAGGCGGGCCAGTCCTCGTGGTAACTGGGCTTCTGAGCGGCACAGGCCGTAAGGAATAAAAGACAGAGCAACCAGCGCATATTTACGAACTCCTGAAACGGTGAAGATACTGCTGAAATACAGATAAAAAGGCCGAGGAAGAAGCAGCCCCTCGCTCTATCTTAGCGCGAAACACCCTTTGCAGGGTTTCTGTAAGGCCCGTGAGTCCCTGCTGGGGGCCCATCAACCAGAGACAGGGCAAATCATAGGCCTGCTGAAGTAAATGAATCTCCTGAGCCAGCGGCTCCAGCGCACGAAGCACGATCGCATGAAGCTCCTCTTTCAGTAAAAGCTGACTGCCAGAAGCCCCCTGCCTTTGACCTTCGAGTGTCACCTGTTCTACCTCAGGCCGACTCAACTTGCGCCAGGCGCTGTCAGCGGTGTGTAACGCCAGATAAATACCGTATTGCTCATGAAAACGCTGACGAATTTCCCGGGAAATATACCGACCGTAGCCCAGTTGTAAGGATTCAATCACCTGCCCCTTTTGCACCACACGCAGATGAGCAAGGCCGTCTTCACAGTACAAAAGCAGGCCGGACTGTTGCTGCACGTGTACGGCACTTAGAATATCCACCGGCTGCCATTGCTCCACCTTCACCAGGGGCATGTCTCGAAAAATATCCTGCCAGAGGTTGCCGCTAATGCCCCGGTTCTGAGCATTAGTCACCAGCACCACCGTGGTTTTTTTCAGAGGGTAAATGCGCTCCAGATGCCAACGAAAAAAGGCGGCCAGCGGAAACTCCGCGTCAGAAAACAGCCACAGTGCTTTTTCACCTTTTTTAGGCCTTTCGCCAAACTGCCAGGATTTACCCTGCACATAGGCCACAGGTTCCACGTGAGAGATGAGCCCTTGCTGACCATGTAGCGTACTCAAACGCTCCTTGTGGAGCCATAGCCCCAGGGTTTGCGGAGTTTTAAAGCGCAGCATGAGAAAGCCATCCCGTTTGTTTTTGCCGCACGTGAATACTCTCTACCAGGCCCAGTAACGCCAGCTGAATCAGCATGGAGGAGCCCCCGTAAGAGACCAACGGCAAAGGTACACCGGTGACGGGCATCATGTCCAGATTCATGCCCACATTGATGAGTAATTGCATCAGTAAAAGCGCAGAGACCCCGGTGCAGATATACAATTGACGAGATTCCTGGGCCTTAAAACCAATCCAGAGAATGCGAAACACCAGCAGCCCAAAGGTCAACAAGAGCAGGCCAGCACCCAGAAAACCGGTTTCTTCTGCAATGGCAGAAAAGATAAAGTCGGTGTGCTGTTCGGGCACATAACCCAGTTGGGTCTGACTGCCCGCAAAAAGTCCCTGCCCCGTCAGCCCGCCGGAGCCCACGGCAATTTTCGACTGTTGTACCTGATAACCGGAAGCCAGAGCGTCGGGTGTGGGAGAAATAAAGGTCAAAATACGCTGCTGCTGATAGGGTTTTAAGTTTTGCCAGAGCCACTGTCCCAGCCATACGACACTGGCATTCAGACTCAACACAAGACTGAGTAATAATAAAGGCCCCGATCGCTGCTGCTTATAAAAGCGAGCCGCCAGCGTACCCACCGCCAGAACGATGGCCCCCAGCACCAGATGCATTTGCCACAGCAATTGATTCCAGAAAAACAGCGCTATACTCACTGCAGGCAGTGCCGTTAAGCTCAAAATCCAGAAGCTAAAGGGCGATACCACCAACATACTAAAAAACAGCCCCAGCAGCACCAGGGTCATGCCCAGATCCGGCTCCTTGAGGACCAGCGCGCAGGGAATCCCAATGTGCAAGGCCAGACCCGCCAGTTGCCACAACCGGGACACCACTTTTCCGTTTTGCAAGCGCAAACTGGCCAGATGTAAAGACAGCGTCAGGGTCAGCACAAACTTGGCCAGTTCTGAAGGCTGAAAAGAAAATCCTCCCAGAAAAATCCAGCGACGGGCACCGGCCACCGAAGGGCCAATGGCCAGTACGACCCCCAATAAAAGCAAGAGCAAACCGTACAAGAGTGGAGAAAAACGCTGCAAACGGTCATAGCCTGACCATCGAATAAAGGCAAAACCACCTAACCCCAACACCATTGAAAAAACATGCTTGTAAAAGAGGCCCCACTGCCCGTCGGCGGCCACAGACGTGGTCCAGACCCCCAACGCCCCATAACCCAATAAAATCAGGATCAGCGTCAGTGAGATCACTGAATGTCTCGCTGCTTTTGTTGTTCAAAAATATAGCGTAAAATTTTTCCGCCCAGGGGTGCAGCGTTGCCGCCACCGCTTTTACCGTGTTCTAAAAACACCGTAATGGCATACTCAGGAGCCTCAGCGGGTGCATAACCCACAATCCAGGCATGATTCGGTTTACCAGGAATGGTCTCCGCCGTGCCCGTTTTTCCCGCCACGGTAACACCGGGGACCCCGAGCCGTTTGACGGTGCCATACCGCACCGCTCCTTCTAATCCCTCACGCACCACCTGCCAGTGGGCCTCAGGAATCCCCGGAATAGGAACAGGCTCTTGCTGGATATACTTACGGGTTTTGTTTCCTTTACCCTGAGCATACATGCCTTTTACCAGATGGGGCTGCACCAGTTTGCCACCATTGGCCACCGCAGCAATCATACGAGTGGCCTGTAAGGGCGTCATTTGCACATACCCCTGACCAATAGAAGCATTGACAGAATCTCCTGGCAGCCACTGGGCATCCAGCTTTTGTCTTTTCCAGGCTTTGTCTGGCACAATACCGACACCCTCCTGGGGAAGATCGATGCCGGTTTTGGCCCCCAGTCCCAGCAGGCGCGCGTAGTCCCTGATGGGTTCAATGCCCATTTCTAAAGACAGCTCGTAGAATACCGTATCAATGGAATAGGCCAGAGCATTGTCAATGTCTACTTCTCCAAATCCGCTCATATTCCAATCGTTAAACCGATGCCCGGCCACCATCAAATAGCCGTTGCTTTGAAATTTACGCTCGGGGGTCAAATGACCAGTGCCCAATCCGGCCAGAGTGGTCACAATCTTAAAAATTGAACCGGGGGCATAAGCGTTAATGCTGCGATCTAAAAAGGGATGCAAAGGATCTGCTTGCAGTTCATCCCACTGTTTTTGCGTGAGACCCTTATTAAACAAGTTGGGGTTCACCGTGGGATAGCTCACGAGGGTTAAAATTTCCCCGTTGTGGGGATTCATCACAATAATCGAACCCGCCAGACCCGTTTTTTTAAGTTCTTCATAGGCATAACGCTGAAGTTCTTTATCCAGGGTGAGTTGCAAACGATGACCCGGCACCGGAGGAATGTCTATTTGTCTCGGATGAGCACGATCTTCCAGGCGGGTTTCTTTTTCCTTTTTGCCGTCAATGCCCTTCAAAAACAATTCATACTTGCGTTCCAGACCGTTTTTACCAATAAGGGTTCCCGGATAATAACCTTCGTAAGCTTCCAATCCCATTTCTTTGGGAGAAATCTGCCCCATGTGACCAATAAAATGACCCAGATAATTGCCGTCGGGATATTTACGTTCCAGACTGGTAGTTACTTCCACACCCGCCAGTTCTTTACGGTGCTCCAAGACCCGTGCTAACTCTTCGGGAGTCAAATGATGGTGGAGATAGGCCGGTTGCAAGTTTTCAAAGTCCAGGCGCTCCCGCAGGGTGTCGTAGGGCACGTTCAAATAGACGGACAGAGACTGAAGGGTTTTATAAATCTGCGCATTGGACAGGCGGCGGGGGTCAAAAAAAATGGAGTGGGCCTCAGCGTTACTGGCCAGAATCTTGCTGTGACGATCCAACATAGTGCCACGGGGAGCCAGCACCGGCTCTACCCGCACGCGATTGGCGCGGGCCTTTTCCTGATAAACGGCGCCTTCCACCACCTGCAAAAAAAACAGTCGTGAAAGCAGCGCAAATACCACAAAGCCGCCCACAAACACCAGCAGCAGAATACGAAACTGGAGCTGGTTACGATGAGTGTCTAACCCTTCCAGTAAAGGGTCACGATCGAAATGCAAATCAGGATTCTGCCACCAGTGCTGGCAGGTCCACTTCAATGAGCTGTTTGATGGCCTGAGGATCGCGGCTATCATAATATCCGCGAATGCGGCGCTGATCGTCTACGAGCACAAATTTCTGACTGTGCAAAAAGGGAGACGTGCCGTGTCCGTGGTGATCTTTTCCACCGTGTTTTTGTACCCGTTCCTGTACCGACAGCTTAAAATCCTGAATGGCCAGCTGATGCAGTTTGTCTCGCTCTCCCGTAAAGAACAGCCAGTGGGGGCCCGCCTCAAACTGATCCGCGTAGGTGCGAAGCCTTTCCGGGGTGTCGTTTTCGGGATCTACGGAAAAGGAGAGCATCTTGATATTGCCCTCAGGAAAGGCTTTTTGCACCTTCTGCATTTCCAAATTCATCAACGGACATTCGTCCTGACAGGAGGTAAAAATGAAGTCCACCACCCAGGCTTTGGCCTGAAGATCGTTGGCAGACATTTCCTGTCCGGTGCGTTCCGTAAACACAAAATCGGGCAGTTGAGCCATCACCGGCAGTTGTGCAGAAGATTTATGACTCCCGTGAGCCTGTTTAACCTTTTGCTGGCGATGATAGTTTTCAGACAAATCGGTGGCGGTGGTTTCCCCATGGTGGTCGCTTTCGCCGTGATGAGAAGTGCCATGATGAGAAGCACCGTGGTGGTCATTGTGATGATCACTATGTCCACGAAGAGTAGGGTTCCCAGGAGTTCCTGCAGCGGTCACCCCGAAAAAGAGGGAGCAAAGAAGTAGTGTGGCTGCGGGCAGGAGTAAAAATTGATCAGACATAAGCACCTCCGGTTTGATTCACAAACATCATGACAAAGAGAACGCAAAGATAAATCAGAGAAAAGAAAAACAGACGCATGGCATCTTTTTTCACCAGCGGCTTACGAATAAAATCAATGGTTAACCCCAGATAAATCACGTTAAGCACCACTGCCGCCGCCAGGTAAAAATAGCCCGTGGCGTTTAACCAGAACAGTGAAAAAGAAGCAGGCCAGAGTAGCACCGTATAAATCAGCATCTGCCGCTTGGTGATCCACTCTCCCCTGACCACGGGCAGCATGGGAATGCCGACCCGGCGATACTCTTCGGTTTTGGTAAGAGCTAAAGCCCAGAAATGAGGGGGCTGCCAGAGAAACATAATGGCAAACAGGGCCCAACCCACGGGATGGGTAAGGGTATTGGTCACCGCAGTCACTCCCAATACGGCGGGAAGAGCACCAGAAATGCCACCCACAGAAGTATTTAATGGACTGTTGCGTTTGAGCCAGATGGTGTAAATCACCACGTAAAAGAAGTTGGTGAACAGTGTCAAAGCAGCGGTTAAGGGATTCACCAATAAATACAAAATAGGCATGGAAACCACGCCCAACACCGTGCCCACTATAAGGGCGGTCATGGGACTCAGTCTACCTGCGGGCAGAGGCCGGTTTTGTGTGCGCTGCATAATACGATCAATATCGCGATCGATATAATTGTTAAAAGCGCAGCTTGAACCTGAAGCCAGTGCCACACCCAAAAGAGTGTAGAAGGTCAGCATCCAATCAGGGGGCCCCCCTGAGGCCAACCACATTCCCGTAAACGTTGTTACCAGAATCATAAAGGTAATACGGGGTTTGGTCAGTTCATAAATATCGTTTAGTTTTTCTGAAAAGGAAGCGGCGGGTTGGGCGCTGGCTTCAAAAAGAAGAGGTTCAGCTCTCACGAAAGACTCCTTGCCAATATCAAGCAAAATTACTCCTATTCTATTATGGAACAAGGTGAACTGACTACGCTAAAACCGAAATTAAACTTATTTTAATCAAAAAATCAACTTATTTTAAGAAGATTTTCCGCATTTTCGGTGATAATAGAGGTAAGAGAAATTTTTGGAGGAACTATCTATGCGCACAACACATCTCGTTCTGGTCACCGGTTTTATTCTGGGTTCTATGCTCAGCAGCTGTGGTCGGGTAGCTCCTGCTTATACTTCTAACTACGGTCGCGTACTCAGTACCGCTCCCACAGCCCAGCGGGCGGTGCGTCAGCAAGGTGTTGTTTACCCTTATGCACAAAACCGCCAAACCACCACGCCAACCGTCAACGGCTACAATCAGTCGCGGGTGAACCCCTCCTATATGAACCCTGCTAATCCCGGTACGTATAGACCTCCAGCCAACAGTTCTCGCCGCGCTCGCGTTTATTAGTGCCTCCTTTAGTCACCTATTCCCGCAGTGCTGAACATCCTGTAGACGCCGTTATGGTACTGCTTCACGGATTAGGCGCCAGTGGTCATGACTTTGCAGACATGGCCGCAGAATTTGTGAGTGCTCCATATAATCTCAAACTTATTCTTCCTCATGCCCCCACGCGCCCCCTCACCATTGCCGGAGGTGAGGTTGTCCCCTCCTGGTACGATATTCTTTCCACGGGACAAACACGGGTTCTCAACGAAGAACACGTCAAACAAAGCGTGAACACCGTGCATACCTTACTTCAGGAAGAAGACAACACTCTGCCGCATTTTGTGGCGGGATTTTCTCAGGGCGGTGCGGTGGCGCTGGAAAGCTTTTTAACCCTTCCCGTGACGCTCTCTGGTGGCCTGGCCATGTCCACCTACGTACCCGGTGAGGTCTGTGAAGCAAAAAATCATCAAAATGAGCAAACGCCCATTCTCATGCAGCACGGGAGCTTTGATCCAGTGGTGCCCTTTGAACTGGGTCAGTCTTCTGCACAGCGTCTCAAAGCAGCCGGATTTGACGTCACTTTTGAAAGCTATCCCATGCAGCACCAACTCTGTTTGCCGCAAATTCGCGCCATTCGCCAGTGGCTAACACCGTTAGTTTCAGGCCGTTAAAATTCACTGGGCTGAAACAGGCTCAGGGGTAAAGCCCGCCTTGCGCAACTCGTTTTCAAAGTGTTCGGCACCGGCTCCGCTGATAATACTCACCGTTTTCGTGTCCAGATCAATGTCCACTTCTGCAGCAGTATCCACGGTATAAACGGCATCCTGAATCAGCTTTTCACATTTTTGACAGGTCATATCCTGTACGCGATATTCTAACATGTGGGTCTCCTTTTTCTTTTCAGTATGAACTACATCCCGCTAAGCTAAAGATATAGCAGGAGTTTCGTGCTTCGCAGGTTGGCCCAATGGCTTACCTCCACACTGG
>CAYFGW010000232.1:0-7725 GCA_964342365.1 uncultured Candidatus Sericytochromatia bacterium
TCTGAAGACAAGCAAAACCGCCTCATGGACGGATTACACACGGGTTTTGAAATGATGGGCTACCAAAAGGAAAGCCTCAGCCCCGAACAAAGCGCTCTTTATAATCGCCTGGAATCTCACTTTGGTGCTCCTGCTCAACCGGAACCTGAAGCACCCGCTATTTCTGAAACGCCTCCGGTAGTAGATACCACACCTCCGGCCCAACCTGTTCCACCCTCTGTAGACGGTGATGCAGGAGCCGCATCACCCGACGTTGTGGCCGAAACGCCTGAGCCAGTACAAGCTCCACCAGCGGCTCCCACTCCTGTGACTGCTGAAGAAGCGCCCCGAGATCCTAACCTCACTCAGGCAGAAAGTATTCTGAACACCATTGATGGAAAGGGCTACAGCGTGGCCCATCACGGTGACAAGGTGGGTGGTATTCCCAAAGTACACCGCGCCATGAACGAAGTGCTCGACATGGCTGCCAGCGGCGCTATTGAAAAACTTCCCGAAGGCGAAACCAGAGACAAAATCCAGCAATGGGCCAAAGACGTGGTCAGCGGCAGACTCGCTCAGGCAGGACGTAAGTTTGATGGATTCACCCCTTCGGCCACAAAAGAAGTGGCCGCCCTACTGGATAATCCCGCTTTCTCTACCCTGCCTGAAGATAGACAAAACCGCCTCATGGACGGATTGCGCACCGGATTCGAAATGATGGGCTACCAAAAGGAAAGCCTCAGTCCTGAACAAAGCGCCCTTTATAATCGCCTGGAATCTCACTTCGGTGCACTGCAGGTAGAAGTCACTCCGGAGGTTGCTCAGGACGCGCCCGCTGTCTCCATGGCAGATTTTGAATCCACCGTGGATGAGAAAGCCGGACTCTTCGGCGGCGGCAAAAAGCAAAACCGGATTGTGGAGCAAGGAACTCAGCTATTTACACAGGTCCCTGAGCAGCGTCAGGCTGTAAGCCAGCTCTTAAGCGATACCCAACATTACGAAGAACTCGGCCGTATTCTGACCACCCAAAATGATGAAACCATCGCGGACACCCTGACTCACCCGGATATTCGTGGCGTTCGGGTGATTGAAGCTTCCGATAACGACGTGGCCGGACAATTTTTGACGGCACTGGCCAGGCAAAAAGATGCAAAAGTGGGCGCTGAGGATATTATTGCGGGAACCTTAAAAGCCTTTGACGGTACTTTTAAGGATCGCGAAGCGCCTTTCGAAATTCTGCAACAATCTGATGCTTACGACAAACTCTCTCGTGAGCTCCAGGAAAAAATTGCGGAGCTTCTGAAGTATTTCTAAGGCCACCACTGGTATACGGAAAGCTTACAACGTCCCTGGGCATTGAGCTCAACACCTTCTTCTTTGAGCAAAAAGGCCTGAAGCTCTCCCACGCCAATACGGTAAGTGGAAATTGCCCCCTGCGCATTGATCACCCGATGCCAGGGGACATCTCGCTGCTCTGCCAAACCATATAGAATACGTCCCACCTGACGGGCGTTTCGCGGTTTTCCCGCCAGGGCCGCAATTTGACCATAAGTGGCCACCTGACCGGGGGGAATTTGAGCCACGTAGGCAATCACCCGCTCAATAAACGCTTTATCCGGCATATCTGTTATACCAGTACCGGGCAAAAAAGAAGCTCAAGCCCGCCACAGAAGCGTTTAAACAGGTGCCCCAGACAATATCTATCAGCGCAATGGTCGAGGACCAGTGCTTCAAAGTGGCCAGGTTGGTCAGGTCATAGGTCATATACGTAAAAAAGCCAAAGGCAGCGCCCTTTTTGCTAGCAGTTGTCCACGGGTCTCCTTCACGAGCCGACGGTAAAATAGCGAAACTGAAAAGGCCCACCAGAAAAATAAGGTAAAAGCCAATGGCCGCAGACCACAGAGGCTCCTCCGCCAGATGAAACGCAAGGTAATCACTGTACAAAGAGCCCGCGACGGCACCCAGCCAGAGAATGTCTATGACAAAGAAAATCACGACGGTGACCGCATAGGGAATCAGGTGTTTTTTCATAAAAACCATTATTGAAGCAGACTTACTTTAGGTACAATGGTTAAAAAACCCCGGGAGTTTTACGTCATGTCACGTATTTTACTGCTTCTCAGCGTTTTGGTATTCAGTTGTCAGCCTTCTGCCACGCAAACGCCAGTACCATCTGCAAGTCCAGAGCCTACTACAAGTCTGGAACCCACGACAACGCCAGAGCCTCAACGCCCCGGTGGGATCCCCGCAGACTTTGAGCCCACTTTAAACACTGACTTTACGCTGGCCTTAAAGGAGAGGCTTCACGTGGACGAACAGCTTTTTATTGCCTTTGACAGTGTCACAGAAGATTCCCGTTGCCCTGAAGGCGTTAATTGTATCCAGGCCGGACAGGTGACTGTCAATTTACGGATTGATACAGGCAAAGGTGCTGTGGACACACAGGCCGTGACGCTAAAAGCCACAGAGGAGCAGGCCCTGCTGAAATGGGGAAATTACGACATTATTCTGTTAGCGGTAAACCCTTATCCGGTGGACGGTCAGCCCACGGAAAACTATAGCATCACCTTGCGAGTTGAGCCATGAAAAAAACGTTATTTCGTCTCTTTTATACAGGACTGACAGGACTTTTGTTGACCACATCTCTGACAGCGTGTTTAGAGCAAGGCATTCTGGGCTCAGGTATTCCTCGTACCGAAAGCCGGGATCTCAGCGCTTTTTCTTCGGTGGCCGTTTACAGCGGTTTTGAATTTGTATACGTGGAAAATAATCAGCGCGCTATTCCCGCCGTGCGAATGACCATCGACGATAATTTGTCTCCCTTTGTGAGCATGACGGTAAGCAATAATCAACTGAGTGTGAGTTTAAACCAGCCGGTATCCAGCACCCACAGACGACTTGAAGTTGAAGGTCCGCCCCTTACAGGCCTACGTTTGTTTGGTCGCTCCAAAGGCAACGTGTCCCGTTGGGTGAGTCGTTTGCCCGTGGCTATTGAGGTAGACGCCAATTCCAGCCTGGAGATAGGTTCTCTGGAAGCTGACGTGGCTCAAATTAAAGTGACGGGCCAGTCCACCATGAATGTGACCGGAGGCGCGGTATCCAGTGTGGTCCTTAACGTTAGCAGTCGCTCCAGTTTCAGGGGGGAAGCCATGCGTACTCAGCGAGTGGAAGCCACCTTGACCGATCGGGCTTCGGCCAGAGTCAACGTGCTCACCATCCTGAACGCTTCGCTTAGCTCTTCATCAGAACTGGGATATTCCGGGAATCCGCAGATTCGCCCTAATATTCTGGATCGCGAGTCGCGCTTAACCCCTCTTGATGTGGGGTAAGAGGGGCCAAGCTAAGAATAAGCTAAGAAACTAGGCGGAGGCTTTTGCACCCGTGAAAGCGCGGTAAGCTGCCAGAATAATCAGGGCTCCCACCACTGAGGCCAGGAATCCCACGCTGCTACCGGCAGAGTAAATCCCCAGTAAACGCCCCAGAATAGAAGCAGTGAAGGATCCGGCGATACCCAACAAAGCGGTCATTAAAAAACCGCCGCCGTCGCGCCCCGGCATAATAAACTTGGCGAGCGCTCCTGCCAGAAAACCAATTAACAACGTCCAGATAAGTGCTAGCGTGGGTCCAATCAGTAAGGCTGCCGCAATCAATACAAGTACAATAGTTAAAACGATTGGCATAATTCCTCTTTTCTGATGTCATCCTATCAAAAGGGGCATTAAAAACGGGTAAAAACCTAGGCAATAGAAAACCTAATAAAACCAGTACAGGGGAACTGTTTTTGCGCCTTTAACGCCAGAAACCAGCGTTCGTCCGTTAATAGAAATTTTAGCTCCCGGCGGGACTTGAACCGTACGGGGCGTACGCTTACTCACCATCACGCTAGAGGTACCCGCTTCACATTTGCTGCAACTCCCCGCCGGCCAGACGATGTCCACGTACGCATTTTTGTTTCTGAGTTTGCCAAACACAAAACGCAGGGGCACTTTGGGACCGTTATATGCGGCCAGGTAGCCCAGGGGAGAACGCTTGGCGGTTAAGAAACGCTCCCGTTCCCGGGGAGACATCTTGCTAAGCATCTCTTTTTCTTGTTCCTCACCAATACTCATACGGGCAATACCGTAAGCTTTATCGTAGCTTTTGTACAAATTGCTCAGCATGCTAACGGTATTACCGTATCGCTCTTTGGCCTCCTGATCCACCTGCAGTAAAAAAGTCCCTTTCATATTACGTAACCCCACGTAATTGGAGCCTTTGAGTTTTGCGGTGACTTCAAATTCCATGTCTACCTTATGTTCTCCCACGGGGAGTCTTTGATAGAGATGGGCCATTTGACGTGAGAAGTTGCGAGCGGTGAGATCAGAAAGCGCTTTTGCCTCAGTGGTGGCATTGGCAAATTTCCCTTCAGAACGGTATTCATCTAGAATATGTTCAAAAAAGCCCTTTTCCGGCACAACGGCCAGCGTCAGATTGGGATTATCATAGGCCAGTTGAAAAGGGGCTCCCTTCTGGATTTTGATATTGTTCTCTGCGCGATAACCGTTCACCTTCGTTTTTAAATTCACGCGGTAATACTGCACTTTGGCATAAGGTTCTCCGTCTTTTTTGGTGGGCAGCAGGGTGGTCAAAGGCTTATCAAGCTGAAGATGAGCATAAATAAAATCTTTACCCGTAAAGACATGTTGAGTTTCTTTACCCGCATAATCTTTTGAAAAGCGAAGATAAGCACGAGGCCCCTGAATTTGCTTGCTCTGACTGCCGCTATTGTCTAAAATCAGCATATTATTATTGGCATAACCGGCCTGTTCTTGTTTAACCCGAGCCAAAAGATTTGTGTTCTGAGCGGCTTTCTTTTCCGGCTCGGCACTGTACGAAGACATTTTGGGTTTGGGCCTTTGTGTAGGCTTTGGCGTGGGCTTACTGCCGGGAAGCTTTAAATCCACCCCGGGAATTTTAATGGGCAGTTGCGCCTGAGCCATAAGCGGAGTGGCAAGGGCAAAAGTGGTAGCCAGAAAAAGCAAACGGGTTTTCATAGTTTTAAGTATCTTCCTTTTTTTGTTACATAATTTTAACATATTGCGTTTTTCACGCAAAAAAAAGAACAGCGAGCCCAAAACAGAGAGCACCGGAGAGCCTTGTGAATGCGGTATCATAGAGAAAAACCGGAGGCACATTATGTCTGAAGTAACATCTGAAACCGAAAAAAAAGTAGAAAACGTTATTATTATTGGATCAGGACCGGCGGGTTACACCTCCGCCATTTATACAGGTCGCGCCAATTTGAATCCGCTTATGTTTGAAGGCTACTTCGCTGGAGGACAACTGATGTTGACCACGGAAGTAGAAAACTATCCGGGCTTTCCCGAGGGCGTGATGGGCCCTGATTTTATGATGGGATTAAAAGCCCAGGCCGAGCGTTTTGGTACCCGTGTGGTGACCAAAGACGTGACCAAAGTAGACTTTTCTCAACGCCCGTATCGCGTTGAAGTAGAAAAGGACGTTTACTACACCAACGCCGTGATTATTTCCACGGGAGCTTCTGCCAAATTACTCGGTCTGGAGTCTGAAAAACGCTTAATGGGTCACGGGGTTTCCACCTGTGCCACCTGTGATGGGGCGTTTTTCAGAGAAAAAGAAGTGGCCATTGTGGGCGGCGGAGACAGCGCTATGGAAGAAGCGGGCTTTTTGACCCGTTTTGCTAAAAAGGTATACGTCATTCACCGCAGAGAAGAACTGCGGGCCTCTAAAATTATGCAGGATCGGGCTTTTGCCAATCCTAAAATCGAGTTTATCTGGAACAGCGAAATCACCGAGATTGTCGGTGAAAACAGCGTATCTTCTGTCAAAATCAAAAACAATAAAACAGGAGAAACTATCGACAAACCCATGGACGGGGTCTTTGTAGCCATCGGTCATACCCCTAATACCCACCTGTTTCAGGAGTACCTAAAAACCGATGATGTGGGCTATTTGGTCGTAGATTATCCCACCAGTAAAACCAATGTAGAAGGTGTTTTTGCCGCAGGAGACGTTCATGATCCCCTTTATCGTCAGGCCATTACCGCTGCAGGAGCAGGGTGCCGTGCGGCCATTGACGCTGAGCGCTATTTAGAAAACCTTGAGCATGAAGAGGCCTAAAATATGACCACAGCGCCGAAATACAAAAAGCATATTATGGTGTGTGTTCGGGATCGTAAACCCGGACACCCCAAAGGCTCCTGTGGGGAATGCGGGGGTGAGCAAATCCGCAAGGATTTCGCGGATTTGCTCAAAAAACACGACCTGAAAGGCCCCATGCGCGCCAGTAAAACCCATTGCCTGGACGCCTGTGAAATGGGAGCCGTGGTGGTGATCTACCCGGACGACGTATGGTATGTTAACGTGCGTCGTGAAGATGTAGAACCTATCTTTGAAGCCTCTGTGCTCAATGATGAAGTGTATCTGCCTCGTGTGGCCACTGAAGCCACCTGGGAAGAACTCAAAACCCTGCGACTCAACAGCAAAAAAAAGAAAAAAGAGAAGAAGTACAAATGACCCAGGCATACGATTTAGAAGTAGCGGGGCCATTGAACCTCAACGCCCATCTTGAAGTAGAAAATCAGAAAGATCTCAAAGCTTCAGGACGTTTTGCCTTTTCGCTGAGCGACTCTTTAAATCAAACCCTGGGACTGTTGCCCTTTGGCCTGGGCAAGAAACTGGCCAAAGGCATGATTACTAAACGTCTGACGGATTCTGGCTACGCCTTCGATATTAAAACTCAGGTCTCTACAGACATTACCGTCAGTGATGACGGCCTGATGACCCTGTCCACCCGCTACCACTCTCCTTTTGCCAAGGGCATTACCCACAATGAATTTGAACGGGTGTTTAAACAGTTTGCTCAGGAATTGTTTTATGTGGGCATTCGCCCCAGCAGTGAAGAATATCTTAAAGACTTTATCAAATCCTTTAAAAGTACGGGAACAGCACAACTGCACTTTGCCCACTTGTTTGAAGGCAAACATCTGGACATTGAGGATTTGCCCCCTCATAATATGGCGAACTTTACCATTGACGATATCAAAATCAGTCAGGACGAGCAGGGCGATCTGGTGGTGCATTTTGAAGCCAGCGGTATTTTAAAACATACGGACTAAAGCGAGTAAACACATGGACATCATGGACGGCAAGAGCGTGGCGCGACAACTGCGCACCGAAATCAAAGCCCGCTGCAAAACCCTGGACTTTAAACCAGGTCTGGCGGTGGTTTGGGTTGGCGACAATCCAGCCTCTGAAATCTACATTCGACACAAGCAAAAAGCCTGTGAAGATGTGGGCATGACGTCTTTTCTGCACCACTTACCAGCCAGCGCCACCCAGCAGGAGGTGGAAACGCTGATTCAACAACTCAACGGGAACAAAAACGTGCACGGTATTCTGGTACAAATGCCGCTGCCAGAACACCTGAATGCCGAACGGGTGATTCACGCCATTCATCCGGCCAAAGACGTGGACGGCTTGCACCCCATGAACAGCGGTCATCTCTTTACGGGAACCCCCCGCCTCGTTCCCTGTACCCCGCTGGGCATTATGACTTTACTCAAAGCCTATGGCGTGGAGCCAGCGGGTAAAAAAGCGGTGGTACTGGGCCGCAGCCAGCTGGTGGGAAAGCCTGTAGGCATGTTGTTGTTGCAAGCCAACGCCACGGTGTCTTACGTTCACTCTCGCACCCCTGATGTCAGCGATTACACTCGTGAGGCAGATATT
>CAYFGW010000233.1:0-7667 GCA_964342365.1 uncultured Candidatus Sericytochromatia bacterium
CCCAGTGTGGAGGTAAGCCATTGGGCCAACCTGCGAAGCACGAAACTCCTGCTATGCGGTGCGGTCGCCATCCGTAAGCGCTTCGCGCAACGGCTGCCGCAGCTTCAGCTTAGCGGGATGTAGTTCATCTTAATGCATGCGCCACTTTTCTTCTACACTATCAAAATAAAGCCGGGCTCCCAGAGCCTCCAGCGTGCTCTTGAGCAGGTTAGCTTCTTCCAGACGTTCCCCCTGAAACCCCCCTCCCATTTGCTCCAGTACAGAGTCCTGACGAAAGGTGCCGTTCAAAGCGCCCAGCATAAGTGACAGCGTGCGGGGATCTCTGAGCAGAGTGAAAAGCGCAAGAATACGAGAAAGTTCGTGACTATCGTGTTCTGCCACCGCCCGTTGAAACAAAGGCATCAGCGCGGGAAAGGCGTCGGTGAGTTCTTCACAGGGCGTGCTGGCAGGACTGGTATGTAATAACGCTTCCCAGCATAAATAGATCAGCGAGGTGGGCCATTGCTCAGCGTGCGTTTGTAAAAGCTGATACAAAAAATCTCGGTGACGGGGGTGTTTCAAACACATCCAGTATTTGACCGCCCGCTGGCGTAAGCTATTGCTTTGTTTTTGCCGGAGCCATTGCAACACGTCCCATTCCCAGCGTTCTTGCGGTGGCAAAAAAGTAAGAATCTCCAGACCCACGGTTTCAGGCGTTTGCTCCGATTGTAGCAGGGGCAGAAAATAATCTTCGGCGATTTGCTCTACCTGTTCTGTGTTCGCCAGAACCCGTACCGCACTGCACTGTACGGAGACGAGGGGCGAACTCTTGAGTGCCCGCAGAGCAGTTTCTCGGCGCTGATGGATATCGTTGCCTGCGGCTTCGATATCAGAAAAAACGTCTTCTTGGGTTTCACGCCACGATAACCACACCACTTGTTCCAGCGCAGGCTGCCAACACAGGGCTTTGACCTCTGCCGGCTGATAACGAATATAGCGTTCAATCACCTCAAAATTCAGATCGTGTAGCACATGATCGCGCAGAGCCTGGGGCACCTGGGGCAATTGCAACTGATGTTGACAACGTCGAAAGGCCTGTTCTAAGTCTCCCAGAGCCTGATAACGGGTGAAGGGCCCCCGGGGAACCAGATGTTGTGGGCCATAAGGCTGAGGAGTGGGAGGGTAGAACCGGGTTAACACCTGTTCAAAACGACACTGAAACAACAGACGAATTTCGTGTTGAATGGCGGGCGTGAGCTGTTTGCGCAGCACCAGTCGCTGTAGCACGTTCAGTTGACGATCGGTCCACACCCACAAAAAATCGCGATCCGTGAAAGGAGCGTTGACTTCAGCACATTGTAAGTTGAGCCACAGGTTTTGCACCTGACCCCATTCAGGGGTTTGCAGCAGTTCCTGAAGCACGGTGTTTTTCTATCAGGCGCTCCGCCAGTTTACGATAGGCCAGGGAGCCCACGGAATGCATATCATAAAGCACCACGGGACGACCTGCAGCAGTGGCTCCGCTCAATCGAGAATCTCTGGGCACCACTTCGGGAAAAAGCAGTGCGCCAAAGTGAGCGCGGGCCTGTTCCAGGAGCACGTGAGAAGAGGGAGCGTCCTTATCGTAAAGGGTGAGCAAAATACCCTCAATGGTCAAATAGGGATTGATGCTCTTTTGCACGGTTTTGATCAACTCAATGAGTCGTGGCATGGTGCTGAGCGCCATTTGTTCACATTGCAGGGGCACCAGCAAACTATCGGCGGCCCCGAAGGCCATTCGCGGCAACGCTGACAATGAGGGCGGCGCATCAATCAAAATAAAGTCAAAGTCTGGCAGCACCAGATCCACCACGTTTTTGAGCAGGTCTGGATCTTTGCTGGCCTGTTCATTGAGCCAGAGTTCGGTGTCTGAGGACTGAATATTGGCAGGCACCAAACTCAGGTTTTCAATAGAAGTATCAAACACAAAGTCGGTGATGCTGTCTTCACGCACCAGTTCCAGAGAACCGGCTTCAAACAGCTCTTTCATGCCCCGGGAGACGTTTTGCGTCATTCCCAGACAGCGGGTGGTGCTGCCCTGGGGATCAAAGTCAATCACCAACACCTTTTGCTTGAGCAACGCCAGCCAGGCCGCCAGATTGACCACGGTGGTGGTTTTACCCACTCCGCCTTTCTGGCTGCCAATGGCCAGCGTACGCGTATAACTCATTAGATTTGCTTCTTGGCGTCGAAAGCATCCCGCAGGCCGTCACCAAAGAAGTTAAAGCCAAATACGGTAAGTACAATCGCAAAGCCAGGGATCAGGAGCCAGGGACTTTCCTGTACGGCCACCACGTTCTGTGCTTCTTTGAGCATCAGACCCCAGGAAGATTCAGGATCCTGAATTCCCAATCCCAGGAAGCTCAGTGCAGCTTCGCCAAGGGTGTAAGCGGGAATCGAAATGGTCGCTGAAACAATAATCCAAGAAGACATTTGCGGAATAATGTGCTTAATAATAATGGGTAAATCTTTCATACCCACGGATTTAGCAGCTTCCACGTATTCCATTTGCTTCAAACTCAGCACCTGACCCCGGTAAATCCGGGCCTGACCGGCCCAGCCCAGGAAGCTCAAAATGGCAATAACCGCCAGATACCGCTGCGTGGACGTTAGATTTTGAGGTAAGGTGGCTGACAGCGTCAGCAATAAGTACAGGCTTGGAAAAGCAATCAGAGCTTCTACCAGACGCATGATCAGAGTGTCTACCCAGCCGCCAAAGTAACCGGCAATGCCGCCCATGAGGAGGCCGATGGGATAAGAAATAAAGATCGCCATAATCCCCACAGTGAGAGAAATACGCCCGCCGAACAGCACCCGTGAAAACAGGTCGCGCCCCTGAATATCAGCGCCCCATAAGTAAATACGGTTGGGCTTTTCACCCGCAGGCAGGCTGATTTTTTGGCCTTCGCCATTCACAGGATCGCCCACACCAAACAGGTGGGTTTTCATGGGGATCAACCAGAGCAGCTTGTAAGGCTCACCCTGCTTAAAAAATTGCACAGGGTATAAAATATTGCTGTCTCGCACCAATTTTTTAGAGGGAATCCCTTTGGAATCGAAGGTGGTACGACGACGCAAATGGTAGAAAAACGGGCCTTTAAAGCTTCCCTTATGACTCAGCTGAATGCTGGTGGGAGGGAAGTGGGCCTGATTGACCACGCTGGAATCCACACCGTAAGGTGATAAAAAGTCTGCAAATAATGCTGAAGTATAAAGTATCAGCAGAATAAACAGGCCCAGCAAGGCCAGGCGGTGGCGTAAGAAACGCTTCAGAATTTTCTGGCGGGTGGAGGTCATTTTAGGAAGTTGGCCAGTGCCCGCTCCCGTGGACTCTCCAGCGGCCTGAGCGTCTACAATATCAAGATCTAAACGGGTTGTCATAATCAGGCCTCCAGCTTAATTCTAGGATCAACAAAGCCCAGCAGTAAGTCTGCCAGAAGGTTGCCTAACAGTAACATAAATGAGGAAATCATCAGTCCCGCCATGACCAGGTTCAAATCGGTACCCAGTACGGCCTGCAACATCAGGTTTCCTAAGCCCGGCCAGCTGAAAATAATTTCCACAAAGGCCGCACCACTAATTAAGCCCGCAATTTCAAAACCCAGTAAGGTCACAATGGGGTTAATGGCGTTACGCACGGCGTGCTTATACACCACTTTGCGCTCTGACAGGCCCTTGGCCCGCGCCGTTTTGATGTATTCTTCGCCCAGAATGTCGAGCATATTGGCGCGCATACGGCGCTGTAAAGATGCCACACTGATGAGTGACAGGGTAATGGTGGGCAGAATCAAATGATAGCCAATATCAATCATTTTCCCAATTTCAGTCATTTTGCTGTGATCTGAGGCCGTCATACCGCCCACGGGGAAAATACCCGTGCTGGCCGCAAACAGCAGCAAGATCACCGCCAGGAAAAAGTCCGGGAAGCCCATAAAGAAGTACGATATGGACGAAAATACCTGATCCACAAAGGAGTATTGTCGTACCGCCAGATAAATGCCCAGCGGTAGTGCCAGAAGCCACGTGACCACCAGGGTGGAAAATCCGAGAATGGCGGTGTTGGTGACCCGGCTCAAAATGAGCTTGGATACGGGGGCTTTATAAGCGTAAGAATCGCCCATATTACCGGACAAGAAGTTGCTCATCCAGATGCCGTAGCGAATCAGGAAGGGCTTGTCTAAACCAAGGCGTTCTCTTTCGGCTTGTAACATTTTTTCTGTTACAGCGGGGTTCATTTTCATGGGCGCCGTGGGGTCGGCCCCGGCGGTAATTTCTGCAAGACGAATAATGCCAAAGGCGATCAAAGAAATAATGATCATCAGTGGAATCATTTGCAGAACCCGTTGAATAATATATCTGAGCATGAATTACTCCTGAATAAAGTGACGTTCAGCGTTCCAGAGAATCTGGTTGATGCCGGATCCTCCACGAACAGTGGGACGTATGTTTCTAATAGTATTGCGATAGGCCACGAGGGCATATTTGTTAACAGTAAACAGGTACGGAAGGTTTTCTGCCACAAGGATTTGTGCTTCATCGTACAACATTTTGCGTTTTTTGGTATCAAACTCCTGAGCGGCTTGTTCGTAAAGACTCAATATTTTCCGCTCCCAGGGTTGGAAGGTGGTGGTTTGCCCCTTCCAGTGCTGAGCATTGCCGCCCATATTAAACATATGCATGCGACCGTCTAGCTTCCAGGTGTTGATTCCGCCGTGGGGCTCAGTAGCCGAGCCCGTTAAGCCGATAACCATGGCTTCATAACGGATCTGGTCAATCTGTTTAACTAGTTTGTTAAACCATATGTTGGCGTAATCAACTTGAATACCCAGTTTACCCCAGTCTTCGCGCAGAATTTTGCAGATAGCATCTCGCTCTGCGTTGCCAGAATTGGTCAGTAACTTGAAAGTGACGGGGTTTCCTGCCGCATCAAAGAGTTGTTTGCCTTTTTTGACATATCCCGCGTCGGCTAAGATTTGAGCCGCCTTTTGCAAGTTGTAACCGTAAGTTGGCACATCAGGATTATAATAAGGATTTTGCGTGGAAATCTGTGATTCTTGTGGAGTTGCCATGCCGTTATAGACTTCGTCTATGATGCGCTGTTTATTCATGGCGTGGGCAAGCGCCTGGCGAAAGGCTTTGTCCCGAAACCACTTTGATTTGATGGGGTCTACAACGGGTTTTCCGTTTTCTCTTTTTGCGTCACTTTGATTAAACATGACAAAGAGGGTTCCTGTTTGCGGTCCGAGGTTTGTGAGAGTAGCATCTGCTTGTGCTACTTCTTTTTTGAAGCGGGAATAATTTTTTGTTCTCAAAGCGATAATATCTGTCTCGCCCGATAAAAATTTTTGTGTTGATTCATTGAGATTTTTGACTTCTTCAAACACAAGTTCATTCAAATAGGGCAGTGATTGACCGGCTTCGTCTTTTTCATAATAATTTGGGTTAGGCTCTAAAGTAACGTGACCTGTGGAATAAGTTGCTAAATCAGCGGTAGCAAGAGATTCAGAAGGAACGAATTCTTTGATTTTCCACGGGCCACTCACCACGATTTCTTTGATGTTGGTGTCCAATCCCCACATGGTGTTAAATTTTACCTTACCCAGCGTATTGGGCAAGGTCGCTTTTTCAAACACGTGCTCTGGCATAATAGGATGCCCAAGCCCGCCCAGAAAAGGCGCAAAGGGTTTGGCGGTTTTGAATTGTACCGTCATGTTGTCTATTCGAGTGACTTCGGGATACTTACCGTCCACAAGCAAGCTGTCACGATACATATTGGGGATAGACGCGTTATCAATGATTTCATTAAAGGTAAATACCACATCCTCAGCCGTCACTGGCTGCCCGTCAGACCACTTGGCACCTTTACGTATTTTGAAGGTGTAGGTCATTTTATCAGCGGAAACCGTCCAGGACTCAGCTAACGAAGGTTCAATTTCTGTGGTTAAAGCATTGATGCGCACCAACCCGAGATACATCTGATCCAGAATATGGGTAGAAGAAGTTTCAGATGCCAAATAAGGGTTGAAGGTTTTTGGCAACGAAACGACTGAGATGACCTGTTTTCCGCCGTGTTTGCCCACAACCACAGGCTGCTGCTCGAATTTTACGGGTAGTGTGCTAACTGCAAAAGCGGAGGTTGAATAGCTCCACCCCACCGTTGCAAGAATAGCGGCCGCAGATACCTTTGTAAGTATCTGCGGCATGATGCTATAAACCATCTTATTCCTGAATAAAGTGGCGTTCAGCGTTCCAGTTGACCTGGTTCAGGCCAGAGCCGCCGTGGATGCTAGGGCGGGCGTTACCAATATTGTTGCGATAGGCAACCATGGAAAATTTGTTGACGGTAAACAGGTAAGGAAGTTGTTCTGCCACAATCACCTGAGCTTTGTCATAGAGTGCTTTACGTTGATTAAAGTCAAACTCCTGAGATGCTTGCTCGTAAAGGTCTAACACTTCTTTTTCCCAGGGTTCAAAGGTGGTGTTTTCACCTTTCCAGGTGGCTTTGTTACCACCCATGTTGAACATGTGCATACGACCGTCGAGCTTCCAGCCGTTGATACCGCCGTGAGGCTCAATGGCAGAGCCGGTCAGGCCAATCATCATGGCGTCAAAATTGATCTGGTCAATGTTTTGCACCATAATATTGAACTGAATGGCTTTATAGTTCACTTTAATGCCCAGTTTGCCCCAGTCCTTACGCAGAATCGCACAGGTGGCATCCCGCTCGGTGTTACCGGAGTTGGTGACCAGATCAAATTCCACGGGGTTGCCGTCGGGATCCATGAGCTGATCACCTTTTTTGACATAACCCGCTTCGGCGAGTTTGTCCTGAGCCACCTTCAAATCGTACTCATAGGTGGGCACATCGGGGTTGTAAAAGGGGTTTTGCTGAGAAATGTGCGAGGTTTGAGGTACCGCACGGCCCTTATAAATACTTTGAATGATGCCGTCTTTGTTAATGGCGTGGGCCATGGCCTGACGGAATTTGACATCGCGGAACCACTTGGATTTAATGGGGTCTACCGCGGGTGTGCCGTCGGGCTTTTTGGCCGTACTCTGATTGAACATCACAAACAGCGTACCGGTCTGAGGTCCTAAGTTCTCAATGGTGAAATTGTTTTCAGCTTCTTTACCAGCCAGCAGGTCATAATCTTCGGCTCGCAGTGAAAGGGCATCGGTTTCACCCGCATCAAACTTGATGGCGGAAATATTGAGATCCTGCACCTCTGTGGTGGTGAATTGCTGAATGTATGGAATACTATTGCCTTCGGCGTCTTTTTCGTAGAAGTTGGGATTTGGCTCCAATACCACACGCTGAGCGGCTACATACTCTTTAACTTTCCAGGGACCACTCACCACAATTTTTTTGACGTCAGAGTTCAGTCCCCACATGGAGTTGAATTTCACCTTGCCTGAAGCATCGGGCTGGGTAGTGCCTCTGAATACGTGTTCGGGCATAATCTCAGCGCCAATGGTACGCAGGAAGGGCGCAAAGGGCTTGGCGGTTTTAACCTGAACGGTCATTTCATCAATCTTGGTCACTTCAGGGAATTTGTCGTCTACAAGTAAGCCGTCACGGGAGTTGTTGGGCACATTCTTGTTATTGATAATTTCATTAAAGGTAAAGCCCACGTCATCGGCGGTAATGG
>CAYFGW010000234.1:0-7659 GCA_964342365.1 uncultured Candidatus Sericytochromatia bacterium
GGGCAGCAGACGCGGTATTAGACACCCTTCATTTTGCGGCGGGCAACGTGGCCTATCAGAGTTTTATGCTGGAGGTGCCCGTGGTAACACTGCCCGGACGTTTAATGCGCAGTCGCACCACCGCCGGACTGTACCACCTGCTGGGACTCGGCGATGGCGATGTTTCAGGAAGTGCCACTGTGTCCGCGCCTGTGGCTGCCCCTGTAGCTCGTAATAAAGCCCACTGGGTAGAGCTGTGTGTGAAGATGGCCCGGGACAAAACCTGGCGCGAAGAACTGGGGTTGTACCTTCGGGCTCAGATGCCGCGCCTGCTGGATATTGATGAAGCCCTGAAAGCCTCCTGCGATAGAATTGAGGCGCTGTATGCATCCCATTGATTGGGCCATTTTGATTCTCGTGATTTATAACGCGGTGTCGGGCCTCTTTTCCGGGCTCTGGCGTTCGCTGACAAATTTGGCGGCGCTGGTGTGTGCTTTTTTGCTCACCCCTATCCTCAAAGGTCCGGTAACGTCTCTGATTGAATCCATGTTTGAGATTCCGGCCTATCTGGCTTTGCCCGTGGGCACCTCTCTCACCTGGACTCTTATTTATGTGGTGATTTCCATTCTGGGCCTGATCTGGATGAAAACCCTCGAAAAAACCCCTTTGAAGATTGTGGATCGTCTGGGCGGGCTTTTGCTGGGCCTGTTTATTTCAGCGGCCATTGTGCTGGTGCCCCTGGCGGCCATTGACGCATTTCCCATCCTCAAAAAAGCGGAGCCGGTACAAAAAACGCTGGCGGCTTCCACTTTTATTCCCATGCTCAACCCGGCGGTCGACTATATCCGTCTGGTGGCAGGGCCCGCGGTGTGGAACTATTGGTTAGAAAGCCAAAACAAGCCTGAGACGACGCCGTCTCCTGAATCTTCTGTGAGTCCGTCTCCTGTCAAAAGCGCTCCCGTCAAAAACGCCCCTGCGAAGCAACCCGTCCCTGCAAGGAAACCAAAGGCACCATGAAAATTCTCTATACGGCTTTTGATGTGGTGCCCGCGCCCAAGGGGGCCAGCGTACGAATTCAGCATATGCTGCGTCATCTGGCCGCGCAAGCCACAGAACTCAGCGCCGTGGTGCTGGGGGAGCCCGGTTTCCCGGAGCGAGAAATCACCTCTGAAGGCATCCAATACATTCGCTTAACCACGCCCACCCCTTCTTTTTTAGAACGCACCGTGGTCTTTGCGGAAAAAGTGCTGGAAACCTTTCTGGAGCTGCGTCCGGACGTGGTGCAATTTCGCTCGCTCTGGGACGCTTATCCCCTGATTCGTTTTTGCCGTGCACAGGGATTTTCTCCCCGTTTAATTTATGAGCTGCACGGTCTGCCGGAGTTTGAGTTGGAGCATCATTTTGAAGACCTGTCGGAGGCACTGCTTCACAAAATTCGTCAGCAGCAGCAGTATATTTTGGAACAAGCGGATCTGGTCATTACGCCCAGCGAGGTGCATCTGGACTTCTTAAAGGCCCGGGGTGTACCGGAAAGCAAACGGCTTCAGGTGCCAAACGGGGTAGATACAGACCATTTTACGCCGCCCACAGAGATGGCAGACACAGAGACGGCACAAGATGAGCTATTGCGCCTGGTGTACGTGGGAACCCTGGCTCCCTGGCAGGGATTAGAACATTTGTTAGAAGCGCTGAATCTTTTTCAACACCTGACCCCGCGACCCTTTCAAATCCAGTGGGTGGGCAAAGGGCAGCGGCGCTGGATTCGGGATTTGATGACCCGGGCGTTCCAGCTACGTTTGTCTCACGTGCTGGATGTGGTGGGTCCTATCCCTTATGATCAGGTGCCTGAATTTATTCGGCCGGCGCATATTGCCTTAGCACCTTTAGACACCTCTGATCGCAACTGTGTCCAGGGATGTATGCCCCTGAAAATATTAGAGTACATGGCCTGCGGTCGCGCCATTATTGCTTCTGATTTGCCGGTTAATCGTGCGCTTTTACAGCATGAGCATAACGCTTTGCTGTATGCTCCCGAAGATGATGAAGCCCTGGCCAAAGCCATTCTTAGACTTGCCGAAAATCCGCAGTTGAGGGGGTGGTTAGGGGAACAGGCGCGGGCGGACGCACGGCGAGAATTTTCCTGGTCTGCCCGCTTACAGCCCCTGAATTTAGGTATAATAGGCGCAGACTTCAGTGAGGATAAAACACCATGAATTTTTCAGCTGTCAAAGACCAATTACAATCGCTTGCGACCCGTTATCACAAAACAAGGGGGTCCCTTTGACCTTGCTGATTTAAAGCGGCGCATTGAAAGCATTGAATTAGAAACCCAGCAGCCCGGATTCTGGGACGACGCCCAGCACGCAGCGCAGGTGTCTCAGGACTTGAACGCCTTGCAGGGCGAGTTAGAAAAAATCAACCGCTGGGATCAAATCCTTGAGGATACTGAACTCATGCTGGAACTGGCTGAGGAAGAAGAAGACCCTTCGGTACTCACGGATCTGCACAATAACTTGAACACCATGGACAAAGAACTGGAATCCTGGGAAGTGGAAAAAATGCTGGGCGGTGAATACGACAAGTCTCCCGCTATTTTGACCCTGACCGCCGGAGCCGGTGGAACCGATGCTCAGGACTGGGCCGAAATGCTGTATCGCATGTATACTCGCTGGGCCGAAAAACGCAATTTTAAAGTGGAAACCATTTCGCTTTCTGACGGAGATGAAGCCGGGCTCAAAAGCGCCACAGTGATTGTCACGGGTCCCTTTGCCTACGGTTTTTTAAGTGCGGAAAAAGGCACCCATCGCCTCGTCAGAATTTCTCCATTCAACGCCAACGGCAAGCGGCAGACCTCCTTTGTGTCTCTGGATGTGACTCCGGTGATCGATGACAAAATTGAAGTGGATATTAACCCCAACGATCTTAAAATAGACACCTTTCGGGCGGGTGGTGCCGGGGGGCAAAACGTGAATAAGGTGGAAACCGCCGTGCGTATTACGCACCTGCCCACGGGTATTGTGGTGTCCTGCCAGAACGAACGTTCTCAGCTCTTTAACAAGGAAACCGCCATGAAGATTCTGCGGGCCAAGCTCTATGAAAAAGAAAGAGCGGCCCACGCTGAAAAACTCGACGACATTCGCGGAGGCTATGACGATGCCAATTTCGGCAGTCAGATGCGTTCTTATGTGTTCCACCCCTACAAAATGGTGAAAGATCATCGCACAAATCACGAAACCGCTAATATTTCTGATGTCATGGACGGCGATCTCGACGGGTTTATTGAAGCTTATCTGCGCCAGAGCCTGGAAAATACGGAAGAGGCCATGGTATGAAACTACTTTTGAACACCGTAACCAAACTCTTTGTAGGAAGCGCTGTGCTATCGCTGACGGTCATTCAGCCCCTGTCAGCTCAGCCCCTGCCAGCTCAGTCCGTGGTCATTGCTCAGTCCAATTCCCCTTTCTACACGGAGCCCCAGTCGCTCACCCCTGAGCAAATCAATATCCAGAATTATAAGATGCAGCGGCTGCGCATTCAAACGGTGCAGCAAGACTGGTACATCACGCGGGGGGTGAATCAACGGATTTCTGAAGAAACCTTGCTCAAAATGACCGGCAATACCGAACGTCTCAAAACCCGTGCTGCCAATCAAAACTTTGGGAATACGATTACCATCGGGGGCCTGGGGCTCATGGCACTGGGAGCGCTCTTTTTGTCCAACTTAATTGCGTTCGACAACTCCTTCTGGTACGGTCTGGGGGCTTTTCTCACGGGCGGTGCTGTGGCACTGGTGGGCGAAAGCTGGGCCGGTAATCTTCAGGAACTGGACGGCCACATGATTGAACGCTTTGAAGCTGAAACACTGATCAAAGAATATAACGCCCAACTGAAAAAAGAAATGGGCCTGGAAAACGTTCCCAATTTATGACATCTGCCACTTTTAAACACGAAGCCCTTTTACACTCTATTGAAAAACTGTCTACACCTCGCATTTTACTCATTGGTGATCTGATTTTAGACGAGTACATTGAGGGTGAGATTCAGCGCATTTCTCGCGAAGCCCCCGTGCCTATCGTAGAAGAAAAGACGCGCACCTATAAACCCGGTGGGGCGGCCAATACCCTGGCCAATCTGGTGACTCTCAATGCCCATACCACTGCCATTGGGGTGGTGGGGCAGGACTTGTCGGGCAAAGCGCTTCTGGATCTGCTGCAGTCCCGTGGGATTCACACGCAGGGCGTGGTGCAAACCACGGAAGTGCCCACCACCACCAAAACCCGAATTTCTGCCCAGAGTCGTCAGTCTGTGATGCAGCAGGTGCTGCGCCTGGACCAGATTCCCGATAAAACCCTTTCTCCAGAAGTTCATGAACAGCTCCAAACCCAGCTCAAAGCACTGTTGCCGGAATGCGATCTGGTCATTATCTCTGATTATGGGCGCGGTGTGATCGTCCCCGAAACCATTGGTCTGGTAAGGGAACTGGCCCATGCCCATCAAAAAATGTGGGTGGTGGACTCTCAGGAGGACCTCCGTCTCTTTGCCGGGGCTACGGTGCTGACGCCCAACAAACCCGAAGCAGAAAACAATCTGGGTTATCGTATGGATACCGAGGTGGAAGTGCGTGAGGGCGGACAAAAATTGTTGCAAGAAAGTGGTGCCAAAGCCCTGCTGATTACCCGGGGTGATGAGGGCATGAGCCTGTTTCAATCAGAGGGCTATGATTACGTGCCCGCTTTGAACCGCGCCGATGTTTTTGATGTGACGGGGGCCGGAGATACGGTGGTTGCCACCTTGTCGGTAGCATTGGCCTCGGGCTGTACCATGGCAGAAGCCATGGCGTTGGCCAATCTGGCGGCCAGCATTGTGATTCGTCGTCACGGTTGTAGCACCACTACACCTCAGGAAATGACCCACACTTTACAAGAAGAAGGATAAACTATGCTGGATACACAGGGAAAACTCTGGGGACGTATCAATATTATTGATCTGTCTTTCGTGATTATTCTGGTGGCTGCCATGAGCGGCTTTCTGTACATTTTTATGGGGCAATCCCCTTTAGAAAAGAAAATTCAGGCCCGGGGTAAGGCCGATGTTGTGGTCGCTATTCGCGGAGCCAGAGTGATGGACCCCGGTATTTTTAAGCTGAATGAAAAGGTGTTTTTGACCATTCGCAATCAGCGTTACGAACCCGTTACCGTCACCAACATTGAAATGCGGAATCGTGCTCAGGTGTTTATGGATGCTCAGGGCAAACCGGTTGCGGTGGAAGACATTACCATTCCCGAGGTTAAAGATATTGACGTTACCTTTAGCCATGAAGCGGAAGTGACCGATGAAGGGGTTGTCATGGGCGGCCACTATCTGAAGGTGGGCAACGGTGTGGAACTGGATGCCTTTGGGTATCGTTTTCACGGCTCCATTATGAAAGTGGATTTTCAGAATCAATGACCACCTCTCACGGTAACTCTCATTCTGATAGAGGAACCTGGGCGCATCTCAGTCTAAAATCAGCGGATGATGCCTTTGCCAAAGGCCTGGAACAGAGCCTCTTTTTAAAGCCGGCCACTGCTCCCATACGGTGGTTTCAACGACGGCTACAGCCCTGGGTGGCTCACAGCCAAACCCGTCTTTATTTGCCTCAGGTGGCGCTATTTTTAACCCTGCTGATTTTGTTTACCCTGCCTTTTTTATCCTCCAAACAAAGTGCCATACTGGTGTTTGGCTGTACCGCCTTTACCGCACTGCGGGTGCTTTTACTTAAAGAGGAGTACCCCACGGGAGCGTTGGCAGTTACGGTGGGTCTTTTTGTGGCCTGGGGAGCCGTGGCATCCTCCTTTTCACCGTTTTTGAAGCTGTCCCTTTACGGTTATTCTAAAACGATTACCTACTTTTTATGCTATTTGTGCTTTCTGGTGAATTTGCGCACCGTCCGGGCATTGAAAGCCTCTGTGTGGACACTGGTGGTGAGCGCACTGGTGGTCTCCGTGTATGGCCTGTATCAGTGGCATATTAAGGTGCCCCCGCTGGCCCTGTGGGACGATCCCAGTTCCAATTATAAAATCACGCGGGTTTATTCTTTTCTGGGCAATCCCAATTTGCTGGCGGGCTATTTATTGCCTACGTTGTCTCTGACGGCCTTTTTCTTTTTTGACGCCCGTCGTTGGTTACCCCGACTTGCGCTGGCAGCGGCCTTTGGTGCGCAGCTTTTGTGCATGTATTTTACCTACTGTCGCGGTGCCTGGATTGCCATGGTGGCCTGGGGCGGCACAGCCTTTGTGTGTTTTCTACTGTTGTTCTGGCACAAGATTTCTCAGAACCGCTGGTTTAAAACCCTGCTCTTTGGGGCCGTGGTCCTGGGTTGTGCGGGAGTCGTGGGTTTTGTGCTCACCAATCCCGCCCTGCAAGAGCGGGTGCGCTCTCTGTTTGACACAGAACATTCCTCCAATAATTTCCGCATTAACGTGTGGCAAAGCACCATTCAAATGCTCAAGGTGTATGGCCTGACAGGCATTGGCCTGGGCAATAAAGTGTTTGTCAAAATGTACACCTACTACATGGCCACCGGCTTTCGGGCGCTGTCCACCTATAATATTTTCCTGGAAATCTGGCTGGAAATGGGCATTGTGGGCTTTTTACTCTTTGTAGGCGTGTTTTTTACCCACGCTGCTCGTGCGGTCTGGGGATTGATGACCTCAACTTCTGTGGTGCCCCGAACCGCCAAGGTCATGCTGGCCGCGGGCATGGGAGCCCTGGTGGCGCTGGCCACCCACGGCATAGTGGATACGGTGTTTTTCCGGCCACCGGTGCAAATTCTATTCTGGTATGCTCTGGCCTTAATTACGCTGGTGAGTCATCGCCATTTTAAAGGAGCTTCATGACTGACTTAACCCCCCAGGAACAGATTTTACGCCAACAGCTGGCACAGTTGGGGCAGGCATTGCCCCTGGCCAATAATCTGGGACTCACCCAGGATATGCAGGATATTTATTACCTGATCGATTTTTTTACCTATCTGGTGGATCAAACCTATCCGGAAATTCCCTGTCCCACAGGGTGTTCCCATTGCTGTGTGGACAGCGGTCTGCCCAGGGTTTCTTCTCTGGAGTGGCAGCTGATTTATACCCATATTTTGCAGTTAGAAGAAGACGTATGGCAGCGTATTCTCGCGCAAAATGAGCAATTTCACAGACCTCAGCTGCCGCAGTTTTTAGAAGAGCAAAAGCGGATTGCCGCCCCCGATACGGACTTGCCTCTGCCACAGTTCGGCTGCAAACAATGCCCCTTTTTACTGGACGGAAAATGCTCCATTTACAGCGTACGGCCCGCCATTTGTCGGGGGTTTGGTTATTTTACCTGGCGACGGGGTCCTGAACAGGAAAGTCAGGTTTTTGCCTGTCAAATGGCTGCAGACACCCTGCTTGAAGCCCTACAGCAGCGTGGTTCACAACAGGCAGTTTTACCCGTATGGAACCGCATTGCCGATAAAATTTATGATTTAGAAGCCGAACAGGGGGCTGACATTGTAGCCACGCTCCCACTGTGGTTGCTGGCTCACACCACGAAGGTGTCAGAGGGAGACCGTTTACTGCCCCTGGATACGAGCTTAGCGGATTACTAACCGTCGCTACTAACCACCACTACTTCGCCCACCAGTCAAGAAGTGGGATCAGCCCCAGAAGG
>CAYFGW010000235.1:0-7578 GCA_964342365.1 uncultured Candidatus Sericytochromatia bacterium
TTCGGGCGCGTTGTCGATTTCGTCATATCCTTTTACTTGGGCTCCACCCGCGGCTGCCAGCGTCATTGTGATTGCTGCTGTCAGTGTGGTTTTCCCGTGGTCAACGTGGCCAATGGTACCAATGTTGACGTGAGTTTTATTACGTTCAAATTTTTCTCTCGCCATTTTGCGACTCCTAAATACTAATATAATTTTAGCTTTAACTAGGCTTAACTTTCCGCTAAATTAAATCATAGCGGAAATTAAGCCAAATGTCTATACCTTAGCGGATTAAGCTTTTACGCCCGTGGCTTGATAAACTACCGCTTCAGCCACATTTTTGGGAACTTCAGAATAGTGTGAGAACTCCATGCTGAAAGTTCCGCGACCTGAGGTCATAGAACGCAGGTCTGTTGCGTAACCGAACATTTCCGCCAGAGGCACTGACGCTTTGATGATCTGGTTGCCGCCGTCTTCAGCTTCCATGCTCTTCAGTTCGCCGCGACGACGACCCTGAAGATCTCCCATTACATCACCCATATTGCTTTCTGGAACAACAACTTCCATTTTCATACGGGGCTCAAGGAGGAAAGGCTTGGCGCGTTTCATGGCTTCTTTAAAAGCCATAGAGCCCGCAATGCGGAACGCCATATCTGAAGAGTCAACTTCGTGGAAGCTACCGTCATAAAGGTTTACAGAAACCCCGATAACAGGATAGCCAGCCACAACCCCTGAAGTCATGGCGTCTTTGATGCCGCCTTCAACTGCAGGAATGTATTCTTTTGGAATAGAACCACCAACAATGGTGCTTTCAAACTTAAAGTTTTCTTCTTCCTCTTCCGTGTGAAGGGGGGCAACTTTAATTTTGACGTGAGCATACTGACCACGACCACCGGACTGTTTGGAGAACTTGGTGTCCTGATCCACTTCGTCACGGAAACCTTCGCGGTAAGAAATCTGAGGTTTACCTACGTTTGCTTCCACTTTAAATTCGCGGAGCAGACGGTCAACGATGATTTCTAAGTGAAGCTCACCCATACCTTTAATAATGGTTTGTGCAGTTTCATGATCCACAGAAACTTTAAAGGTGGGATCTTCTTCAGCCAGACGAATCAGTGCCTGAGACAGTTTGTCACGGTCGGCGGTGGTTTTAGGCTCAACCGCTACTGAGATAACAGGGTCAGGGAAGGTCATGCTTTCGAGGATAATAGGTTGATCCTGTGAGCAGAGGGTGTCACCGGTGGTGGTGTTCCGCAGGCCAACAGCTGCTGCCAGGTCGCCTGCATAAACGGAGTCCAGCTCAATACGCTGATCCGCACGCATTTCTACCAGACGAGAGATTCTCTCTTTTTTATCCTTGGTAGAGTTAAGCACATAAGAGCCTTTTTCCAGGCTACCGGAGTATACGCGCATAAAGGTGAGCTTACCGATGAAAGGATCGGTAATGATCTTAAAGGCCAGCGCTGAGAAAGGAGCGTCGTCTTTGGCTTCCAAATAAATGCGATCTTCTTCAGCAGGCTCTTCAAGGCCTTCTGCTTTGTAGGTCATGTCCTGAACAGGAGGTAAGTCTGTGGGCTTGGGCAGCAGTTCAATAACCGCGTCAAGCAGCAGTTGTACACCTTTGTTTTTAAAAGCAGTTCCGCAGTAGACGGGGGTTACTTCTGTGGCCAGTACGGCTGCGCGGAGGGCGGTTTTGATTTCTTCAACAGAAATGTCTTCGCCTTCCATGTATTTGTTCAGTAACGCATCGTCTTGCTCAGAGCAAACTTCGATGAGTTCTTCACGATACATTTCCACATCGTCTTTCAGGTTGTCAGGAATTTCCACTTCACGAATGTCTTCGCCAAGGTCGTCCATGTAGATATAGCCCTTACGGGTAATGACGTCTACAAGTCCTTTGAACTCTTCGTTTTCAAAAATAGGCAGCTGTGCGGGAATCGCGCGATCGCCTAAGCGTTCGTTGAGGCCCTTAACGGCTTTCATGAAGTTAGAACCGGGACGGTCCATTTTGTTGACAAACGCAATACGGGGAACTTTATAACGGTTTGCCTGTCTCCATACGGTTTCAGACTGGGGTTGTACACCGGCTACGGCACAAAGTACGCCTACCATGCCGTCGAGTACGCGCAGAGAGCGCTCTACTTCTACAGTAAAGTCCACGTGACCAGGGGTGTCAATGATGTTGATGCGGTGACCTTTCCATTCGGAAGAAATCGCAGCGGAGGTAATGGTAATACCGCGCTCACGCTCTTGCTCCATGTAGTCGGTGGTGGCGGCACCATCATGTACTTCACCAATTTTGTGTACCATACCGGTGTAATAGAGAATACGCTCGGTAGTGGTGGTTTTACCCGCATCGATGTGAGCCACGATGCCGATGTTGCGGACGGTGTCAATGGGAAATCTTCTTGCCATGATTTTTCTTTCCTAGTATCGGTAGTGAGCAAACGCACGGTTGGCGTCAGCCATTTTGTGGGTGTCTTCGCGTTTTTTAACGCTGGAACCGGTGTTGTTGTAAGCATCCATCAGTTCAGCGGCCAGTTGATCCGCCATGGATTTGCCGTTGCGAGAACGGGCGAATTTGATCAGCCAGCGTAAAGCCAGGGCCTGACCGCGTTCTTTATCTACTTCAACAGGTACCTGATAGGTGGCACCACCTACACGACGAGGTTTTACCTCAATCATGGGAGCAACGTTTTCCATTGCCTTTTCGAAAATTTCGAGACCGTCTTTATCGAGTTTGGCAGACGCTTTTTCTAAAGCAGTGTAGAAAATGTTCTCTGCAACGGTTTTCTTGCCCTTGTACATCATGCAGTTGATGAACTTGGAAATGTTCACGCTGCCGTATACAGCATCAGGGGCAGGTACGCGTTTTTTGATTTTTGCTCTTCTTGGCATAGTCTTACCCTCTTACTTCTTTTTCTTCGGTGTCTTGGCACCGTACTTGGAACGACTCTGGGTGCGGTTTTGTACACCAGCGGTGTCCAGTGAGCCGCGCACGACGTGATAACGTACGCCGGGCAGATCCTTAACACGGCCTCCGCGAATCAGAACCACGGAGTGTTCCTGTAGGTTGTGGCCAATGCCGCCAATGTAAGAGGTGACTTCAATGCCGTTGGTTAAACGAACACGAGCAACCTTACGAAGTGCAGAGTTGGGTTTTTTAGGGGTGGTGGTATATACACGGGTACATACTCCACGGCGTTGTGGGCACTGCTTGAGTGCGGGAGATTTTGTTTTTCGTACGACCTTTTTACGAGGCTTACGAATCAATTGATTGATGGTAGGCAAAAGAGCCCCTCCTCTAATAAATTCAACACGTTGGTTGTTATTTTTGCCACATCAACTAAGGATGTGGTGAATCATGAGACGTTGTCTCATCTAGATCTCTAGGCTGTTATTGCGATCCTAAAAAATACGGTTTGCGAAGCGCGAAATGCGATGGAATCTGTCGCAAAGGGTATTAGAAGAAAGTTAAAAACACAGTAAGTGGAAACTAAATCCTATGAGGTTCCAGACAAAAAAGTATACCAACCCTGATAGAGCGTGTAAACCACATGTGAACGGATATTCTGGGGTTTTTGCGAAAAAAATTCAGGATTTGGTGAGTTTGTACTTGCCAGCGCTGCTGTGGAGTTTTTGCTGAAGATCCTCAAGAGCGTTGACAGATTCTTCAGGCAGCGTTTGCTCGCTCTGGCGGGCTTTTTGGAGCAGATAGTCTACTTTGGCCGCCAGGGCCTGATCCTTTTGCTGTTCAATCATCAGGGTGTTACGCACGTGATCCACCAGACGGTTGATCTCTTCGGCCAGTTCCTGAAGTTCGTCTCCGGTGCGCAGATGAATATTGATGGACAAATCGTTTTCGTCGATCATCTGACGGCAGGTGCGCTCAATTTTATAAATAGGTCCGGCAATTTTGTGCGTGAACACAATACTGGTAAAGGCTACAAAAGCAATAATAATCAGGGCAATGCCAATGTAAATAGCGGGGAATACCCAGGAGCTTTGACGCATTAAAGGGGTCAGCAAAGTCAAAATAACGCCCAGATTGATCCCTACCCCCATGGCCAACACAAACATAAAAGCGTACTTGGTTTGCAAGTCGGGTTTAACGAAATACTGGGTGCGTTTATAGGCTTTTGCTTCTGCCATATGGAATCCTATCTGTTATCCGCGAACGGTTATCCGTTGGTCATCTGAAAAACTTCGCCTGCTTTCTGGTGAAGCTTTCCTTCTGCATCATACCCAAAAATGTAGTATTTGTCAGCCACGGGATTATAGGTCACCATACCCGCAGGGCCTGTAGGGCCGGTGTACATGACTGCCCAGGCCCCGTTTTCCACCAGACCACCGGTCTGGCTAATGGGATTGGTGAGGGTTTTATTATAGCCCCGCAACGTGGCTTCCCGACCGAGCGTGCGCAGATCCTCAGGGTAGACGGACTGATCCACCTTATAATTTTCTAACATGATACGCAGGGTGCGGGCATTGGTTTCAATAGAGGCTTCGTAAGCTCTGTCTTTGCTACGAATGAAGTTCGGTAGAGCAATAGCCACCAGAACGCTAATAATAACCGCGGCAGTAAGCGCTTCAAATACGGTGAATCCAGAGTTGTGGTGTTCAGGCTTCTTCATTTTCTACGTCCGCTGCGTCAGTATCAGTTTCAGGACGGCTCTCGGGCGTATAGGACCAGAGTTGCTCCAGGTCATAAAAGGTACGCTGGCTTTCCTGCATCACATGTACCACAATAAAACCCAGATCCAGTAAAACCCACTGACCTTCCTGACGTCCTTCAAAGCTGTAAAGCTGTAAATCTTCATCTTTGACGTAAGCATAAGCGGCTTCTGAAAGAGCACGGGTGTGGGGGCGAGAATTGCCGCTGCACACAATAAAGTAGTCAGCCATGGTGGATTTTTCTTTTAAATCCAGTACCACCAGATCGATAGCTTTTTTATCATCAAGGGCTTCTTTAAGGCCTTCAAGGTGTTGAGCGACTTCGGCGTCGGTGACCGGTTTAAGGGGTTCTCCGCTAATGGCGGGAATAGATGGAGTAGAGGTTGTTTGATTATCTGTCATAAGGCTTTTATTTTAGCATTGATTGGCTCAGTTCGTGTATAGCCCGTGCTCGCGAATGTAGGCGTAAACCTTCAAAGGTAGATGTTCTGGGCATTGGGCGGGATTGTTTTGTAAAGCGCTCCGCAGGCTCGAAGAAGACACATCGGGCAGTTGGCTCTCGATGCGATCTATTTTTGACCACAGTTTTGGGTGATGTTTTTGGAGCGTTGCGATGGGGGTTCGGGGATAGCCCGGGCGAGAAACCACTGCCAGACGCGTATACCTGTAGTAGTTTTCAACGCGGTACCAGCGATAAAGATCTTGCAGGGCATCTTCACCCATTAGCCACCAGAGCTCACTGTCCGGGTATTCTTGATGAAAGTGCCTGAGGGTATGGAAAGTATAGCTGGGCTGAGGTAGTTTTTCTTCGATGTTGCTAATGTCAAACTGTGTGGTGTCCACGGCCTGCTCTAACATGGCGCAACGATGATGAAAATTGACGCTGGCCTTTTTGTGAGGAGGGAAAGCCGCGGGAATAAAAAGTAGTCTGTCCAGTTTAAGAGCCGTAAACACTTGTTGGGCCAACAGGAGATGTCCCTTGTGAACGGGATTAAAGGTGCCACCATAAAGACCAATGCGCTGCATATCTTTATTTTATCAAAGCTGCTTTTGTGATGTGCGGGATTTGGGGGTGTGGCATAATAGAGGGCAAAAAACTGAGGTTCATATGTCTAAATCACCGTCCAAATTGTCTACCCGTCCTTATAAGGGCACCCGCGATTTTTACCCCGATGAAATGCGCTTACGAGAAAAAATTTTTTACGCTTTTCGCCAGACGTTATTGTCCTTCGGTTACGAAGCCTATGATGGTCCCATGCTGGAATCCTTTGATCTTTATGCGGCCAAGTCGGGTGAAGAAATTGTTAATGAGCAGCTTTACAGTTTTGAAGATCGCGGCGGTCGTAAGGTGGCGCTACGTCCTGAAATGACCCCTACACTGGCCCGGATGGTAGCGGCTAAAGGCGCTGAATTGCCCCGGCCTATTCGCTGGTTTAGTCAGCCCAACTTATGGCGTTATGAGCGCCCTCAGCGCGGTCGTTTGAGAGAACACTGGCAGCTTAATGTGGACTTACTGGGCATTGATAGCGAAGTGGCGGAAGTAGAAATTGTGCAGGTGGCCATTGCGCTGATGCGAAGTTTTGGAGCCGGCATTGAAGATTTTGAAGTGAAAATTAACCACCGCCAGCTCATGAATGATTTGTTCGATAACGTTATGAATCTCTCTGCTGAACATGTTCCCGATGTGGCCCGGGCCATTGATAAACGCGCCAAAATTCCGCCAGAGAAATTTCACGAATTGCTGAGTGCGGCCGGATGCGATGCGACACAAATTGAGACCTTAGATCGGTTTTTAAATGCGTCTCTGATGGATCTTGAGGAGATGCTGGGCGAGAGCAAGGGTTTTCAGTCGCTGTGCGCCTTTTTTGATCAGGTCAATGCATTGGGGTTAGGGTCTGTGTGTCGTTTTGATCCCTCTATTATGCGGGGGCTGGACTATTACACGGGCATTGTGTTTGAAATGTTTGATAAACACCCTGACAATCGCAGAGCACTTTTTGGCGGCGGGCGCTACGACAATCTGGTGGGCATGTTCGGGGGACAGAGCATTTCGGGGGTAGGTTTTGGCATGGGGGATGTGACCTTTAAAGATTTTCTGGACACTCACGGCCTGTTGCCAGCGGTGACGGCGCCGACCGATGTGTTGGTAGGACTTTTTAACGAGGACATGTTAACACCCTCTCTGCGGGTGGCCAGTGATTTAAGAGGAGCCGGTTTTCGGGTGGAGTCTGTGCTAACATCTCAAAAACTGGGCAAACAATTCCAGTCTGCCGACAAAAAAGGCATTCCTTTTGTGCTCATGCTGGGGCCTGATGAAGCTGAAGCCGGTGTGATCTCCGTTAAACATCTGGCTTCAGGACAGCAGGAACAGGTGTCTTTGCCTGAATTAGCGAACTATTTGCAAAACTTTAACGTCTGAGCTTAGAGACTAGCGAGTGCCAAAGTTAATGGTAAAGCAGGTGCCTTTGTCCACTTCACTCTTGACCGTAATATTTCCGCCCATGGCCTCGATCTGGGTGCGGGTCATAAAAAGCCCCACTCCTCGGGAGTCCTTGTGGTGATGAAAGGTTTTGTACAGACCAAACATCTTGTGCTGGTGGCGCTCCAGATTAATACCCAGACCGTTATCGCACACCTGAAGTACGGCTTTGCCTTCAATCAGAGTGGTAAATAATTTGATTTCCAGTTTGCGCTTGGGAGAGGCATATTTCAAAGCATTGGACATGAGATTCAGAAAAATGCTTTCCAAGTAAATGCGTGGGTATTTCAGGGTTTCACACTGAGAAAAATCCGTGTGGATCTGCGCATCCTTTTCCTGAATCAGCCCTTTTAGCGTGTCCATGGTTTTGTTAACAATGTCTTCAAAATGCATGGTGATGATGTCATTATTGACGTTTTTGGAGGTGCGCAGGGCTTCGTTTACAT
>CAYFGW010000236.1:0-7561 GCA_964342365.1 uncultured Candidatus Sericytochromatia bacterium
CTGCGGCCATTGTGTATATGGGCAAGCTGCTAGTGGATACCATTGTACAAATTCAGCAGACGTCTGTCGGTGACACCAAAATGCTGACCGAAGATGCCTTTATCTATGTGGCAATCGAAGGCGGGCTCGTGATTGCGCAGCTGGCCGCTCAGAAAGGCATTGCGGTGTGCCAGTCCATGCTCAGAGCCATGCTGGGGCATCATGTGAATACGGTGATTTTGGAAAAGGCGCTGCAAATGTCGCTGCCCCAGTTTGAGGACGCCGAGTTTTACGATAAGCTGACCCGCGCGCGTCGGGAAGCTTCCAGTCGTCCTCTGAGTTTGATCAATCGGCTCTTTGGGGTGCTCCAAAATCTGCTGTCTCTGATCACATATGTAGGACTTTTGTTGGCTTTTTCCCCCTGGGCAGTGCTGATCCTGGGGGTGGCGGCCATTCCCTCTTTTATTGCGGAAACCAAGTTCTCAGGAGATGCCTTTCGTCTGTTTCGCTGGCGTGCGCCGGAAACCCGAGAGCAAAACTATTTAGAAATGCTCATTGCCCGTGAAGACTATGTTAAAGAAGTGCAGCTCTACCAGCTGGGACCGTTGTTTTTACAGCGTTACCGCGATATTTTCAAAAAGGTTTTTGCTGAAGACAAAGCCCTGACGCGTCGCCGCAACTTCTGGGGATTTCTGCTGGGGATTTTGAGCAACGTGGCACTTTACGGCGCTTATTTCTGGACGGTATTGGCCACCATTACCCGCCAGCTGACCCTGGGGCAAATGACCATGTATCTGGCGGTGTTTCGTCAGGGGCAGGGGGCTTTTGCAACCCTCCTCAACAGCATGGGCGGCATGTATGAAGACAATTTATACCTGTCCACGCTGTACGAATTTCTGGATCAGCCCATTACCCACTATACGGGTACGGCCACCGTGGGGGCCAGACCTGGTGACGGTATTCGCTTTGAAGAGGTCAGCTTTGTGTATCCGGGGGCTGAACATCGGGCTCTGCAGAACATTAGTTTACACTTAAAACCCGGTTATAAGCTGGCTTTGGTGGGTGAAAACGGCTCCGGGAAAACCACCTTAATCAAGCTTCTCACTCGTCTTTATGAGCCCACCTCGGGCGCGATTTATTTGGACGGGACGCGACTGCAGGACTGGGATATTGGCGTATTACGGGAGCGCATCGGCGTGATTTTTCAGGATTTTGTGCGTTACCAAATGCTGGTGGGCGAAAACATCGGGGCCGGGGATCAGCACCATTTTTACGACCACGAACGCTGGCAGGTGGCCGGAGAAAAAGGGATGGTCACTTCCTTTCTAGACCGTTTACCCGACGGTTACCAAACCCAGTTGGGCCGGTGGTTCAAAGACGGTCAGGAACTTTCCGGGGGCCAGTGGCAGCGGGTGGCCTTAGCACGGGCTTTTATGCGAGAAAACTCGGATATTGTCATTCTGGATGAGCCCACCTCAGCCATGGACCCGGAAGCGGAGGCCCTGATTTTTGAGCGCTTCCGTGAAGTGACCCAGGCGCAAATGGCCATTGTGATTTCCCATCGCTTTTCTACCGTGCGTATGGCAGACCATATTGTGGTCTTAGAAGCAGGGCAAATCATTGAGCAGGGTTCTCACGAAGAACTTATGGCTCAGCCACAAACCTACGCCCGTTTATTTCAGCTTCAGGCACGAGGCTACCAGTAATCACTGCCAGAGGGCAAACTGCTGTCGCCACTGTCTCAGGACTCTGCGAATACGTTGATGATGTTGTTGTAATCCACTGCCTGCGGCCATAAACAGTATTCCCAGTCCCACCAGCAATCCCCAGCGCAAGAGCCAGTGGCCCAGAAAAACCCACTGCGCCAATTGTAGGCTTGCCAGAAAGCCCAGGCCTAAAAGTCCCGTTTGCAAAGGCGTTTTCCAGCGCCAGCGAAAGCCCATCACCATCATGCATAGGGGTAAAATCAGGGCTTCTGCGTATCCCACCAGCGTCCACGCACTGTAACGAGAGAGAGCAAACAGTCCCAGACTGCTGACCACCATTGGGTGCACCATACAGAGCGTAAAGCCCACGTAGGCCAGTTG
Organism: uncultured Candidatus Sericytochromatia bacterium; assembly: GCA_964342365.1. GTDB lineage: Bacteria > Cyanobacteriota > Sericytochromatia > UBA7694 > UBA7694 > CAXRDE01. Next base: position 2,067 of record CAYFGW010000236.1, read on the forward strand.
ACGGCGATGCAGCTTTTTTTGCTCTACATATCGGGCCAGTAAAATCAGGGTCACACCGGGCAGCCATAGCTGAATGTGAATACTGAGCCAATGCATCGCTCCACTTGCAAAAAGAGAGTTCAATTCAGCGTGTTGTGCCAATGCACCATACCCCCCAATAAAAATGCTCATGTTCAGCCAGGCAGCCAAACTCCAGGCGCTCTGGCGGAAGGCCTGCTTTTTGTACAACTGATGTAAATAAATACCGGTCCAGAGCACACCCGTGGTCAGCATTAACCCGTAATGGGGGTGGGCGCTGATCAGCAGGGCCACGTAAGCCCCCAGATACAGATGCAGCAGGCCCATGCTCCAGGCTTCGGGTTTTGGGTGCTTGAAGGCATAATAAAGGGCCGTCAGGCCTCCTGCTGAGCAAAGTAAACCCGCGTATTCAGGAAGCGTGAACATAAAGGCACAGGGCAGTGCCAGCAGGGCAACGGTGTTTGCTGCCCGTTGTCCAGGGCTGTACAAAAGCTGGCGCTGAAGACCCAGGGTACAAGCCATAAGCAGCAGGGTGCGTGTGCCCCGCTGTTCCAGCATTTCCGGCAGCAGTAAGCCACTGCTCAGGAGCAATAAACCGTTAGAAATCCAGTGCAAGTATTTGTGATGTAGAGGGGTGCATTCCTGTCTGAAACTCCACCAAATCAAGCTCCAGAACAGAGCCACTGCCGCAAATACGAAGGGCAATTGCTGTTGGGTGCTCTGTTCCTGCACCAGCCATAAAACACCTCCGGAGGTGGCGAGCGCACTGAGAAGAATGCCGCCTTTGCCCATCCGCATAAAGCTCAGGGTCAGCAAGGCAAAATTGCAAATTTGAAAGAGATAGACCTGGGGGGCTGCTTCTGCCCGTAAAAAAGCCAGTGCCATGATCTGTTCTAATTCCAGCGGACGGTAGGGAATGAGGGCCAGTGAGAGCAAGAGGCTGAATCCCAGAATAATGCCGCCGGTTACCCGCAGGGGCGAAGCAAAATCCGCCAGATGGGTCTGGTAGAAGGGCTCAAAATCCTGGGTGTTGGGGCGCCTACGGACAATGACTTCTTGCCAGAGTCGCTGAATGCCCGCATGCTGACTCACATACCGCGACAGCTCCCACCAGAACAGGCCGATCAGACTCAAATGTAGTAACAGGCTTTCGGCAGGCAGCCACTGCCCCAGCGCAAAATAGAGGCCCAGCGTGGTGGTCATAATTCCCGGATAGAGCCAGAGTTTGGACACGTACACCCGCATTTTTAGCGTATAAAACAGGCCCGTTAGCAAAATGGGCAGGCTGTGTTCTGACATGCGCTGCCATCCTGTGGGTTCAAACAGGGTGTGCAGGTCTCCCCAGATCTGCTGTAAAAGCAAAAGGTTCAGCGCCAGCGCACCGTGAAAGAAAGGCTGGGCAAAGCGCTTTTGACGGGTGTAAGCGGCGTCTGGCTGAAGCTGATCCTGAGCGTGCAGAAGCTCTTCGATGAGGGTGCCCACAAAGAACCAGCCCAGGGTCAGAGTCAGTAAACTCATGCTGTGATACCTTTCCGGCAGCATATGGTTGCTCCAGGCCAGCAAGCTGTCACTGAAGGTGGTAATGGCAAGGTACAGCCACATGCGAGAAGGGTAAACCTTAAAGCTCAGGGTGTAAAACAGGCCGCCCACCAGCATCATAGACATATCCTCCAGACGCATCAGAAGAGCCAGGGACGCCATAAATAGCGCCAGATTGTAAGCGGGTTCTCGATACACTTTTTGCCAGTGATCATGCTGCGAGGTGTGTTTGGTGAAGGTCTGGTGGATCAGCCCCAGTAGCATAGTGCTCCAGGCAAGACCCATCAGCACATAGCGATAGCTTTCGAGCTCTGTGACCGGCCAGATCAGCTGACTGGCGCTTAAAATGGCCAGCAGAATACTGCTCAGTCCACCGTAGCTGAGGGTGTGGCGGCGCACGTCAGCGCCCCGGCTCTGGTCCAGGCGGGTGTCCGTAAAGTAAGCGTGGTATAAATAAACGCTTCCCAGAATGAGGAGGCTTAGCACGCCGGCCCATGACCAGTCTCCGTAGTGGGCCAGCAGTCCCCACACCAGTACACTTGCGCTCAGACTGCTGTGGGCCAGCGGGGCGTTCCAGTGAAAATAGGGTCGATGGCGACGCAGCAGCCCCACGCTGAGCGTGAACAGAGCAAGGAGCAACGAAAACAGAAAAGCCATCCCGTCCGCGTGATGCGCTAAAAAAGCCCCTATGACCGGCAGGAAAATCCCGCCAAAGGCCAGGCCCGTCACGCCGCAGCTCAGGCGATAAACCCGGCTTAACGCTTCAGGCGCATGGGTTTTCAGAGCGTATTGAAAGCCCAACGCGGTGATACACAGGGCCACCAGGCTCTGAAGCAGGGGCCACGGGGAAAAGGTTAGTGCTGCGCTCAGCCAGCACAGGAGTGCCACCGCATCCTGGGCGTAAACCGCCTTTTGGTAACGCTGTTCTAGCACCACCCAGGCAGATAATTTACGGGCCAGCGCAAAGCACAATAAACCTGTAAATACTAGCACCAGCCCCCAGTGCCAGAGCTCCCCGTTATAAAACAGGGGCAATAGCGCCAGATGAGCCCAGAGATAGGCGGCCTTTGCTCCCACAGCAGCCAGACGGTGCGGGATTTCTCGGCTTTGAAACAAGGCTCTATAACCCACAAAGGAAAGGGACATGCTTATCAATAGACCCGCCCAGAGGGGGATGTCGAGAGTCAGAGGCAGCACACAACCGCTGCCCCAGAGGGCAATCACGTAGGGGATAGGAGTTTCTTCACAGCTGCGCCGGAGCGCCTGAACACTTAGCAAAGGCAGAATACCCAGTACGCCTACCGCGGCCAGGCGCCCTGTCAAATCCTGAGGCAAAGTGAGTAACGTCAGATAATTGAGAGGCAGTATACCCAGGGTCAAATAGTCCAGCATGCGCGTGGTCCACGGAAAACGGGCGGACAAAAAGCGACTGGTGAAGGCCATGCCGCAGGAATATCCAAATAGCACCCCGTAAAGCGCACTCGGTGTTGTGAGATGGGCAAGCAGTGGCATCAAAGACAGTAGCAGAGCCAGTAAGCCGATGAGTACCAACGGGTTGGCGCTGTTTCTGTGACTGAGACGATCCAGCAGGTTCAGCGTGTGTTGGAGTAGATCTTCTGTGTCGGGGGCTTCATCTGTACGTCTCATAAAAGCACTGCACCGGGCACAAATGTGTAAGAAATGAATAGAAACATGATTTCCCCCAATAATTATGTTATCTGTTCGTTTATTCCCGTTTTCAAAAAATTTTAAACCCCCGCAGGGTTATTTACGCGTGGTGTCGTCGGTATGGCCCTGAAAATACTGAAACTCTTCCCGGGGAATATGCACCGTGTAAAAACCGTTGGTAATCCACAGATATTTCAGGCCCACAGCCTTTTGCATCATGCGTGCAAATTCCACGTCTAACCTCCTTCAGGTGTGTCAGATGTGGCCCGACTAAAGCGCTCAGGATAACAGAGGCGCTCCCCCATTTCGTTAATACTCATGCTTTGAAACCGTTCCACGCCCTTAATGGTGACCGGGTATTTGGCCTGTACCTGGGCCTTGAGCTCTAACCCCATGAGCGAATCGAAACCATAACCTCGCAAGGATTGTTGGGGGTTAAGCTCCTGTACCGGCATCCCCAGAATCTCCGCCACAGTATGGTGCAAAAACCGCGTGAGTTCTTGCTGATTTACCGACTGATTTACAGGCGTTTCTCCGGGCTGGTTTGTGGTGGGCTCTTTGGACTTATCCAGGCGTTCGGCGGCCGGAACCGGTTTTGCGGCATAAGCGTTATAAGCGGGGGTCATTTCCACCTGCTGATGGCGGGCGATTTCGGTGTAGAGCGGGAAATGGCGTAAATGAGGCAGGCTTTTAAAGAGCTTGTGTACGTTAACCCCCATTACGGCCCCGTGTTTCGCCTGAGAAAACAGAGTGCTCAGGTGGGCAAAGCCTGTGCTCAAATCGAGCTGTCCAAAACCGTACTGGCTGAGCAATAAACGCCCGGTGGGGCCTTCCAGATTTTCCCGTTCCCAGGGGCCCCACTGAATGCTTAATCCCGGTTTGCCCTGTTGCTGGCGCTGTGCCATGAGCGCGTCCATAAACGCGTTGGCGGCGGCGTAGTTGGACTGACCGGGCATGCCGAGGGGGGCAGTGATGGAAGAATAGCAGACAAAAAAGTCCAGTTGATCAGACCGATCATTCGTATATTGATCCAAAAGCAGGGTCCCTGTGACCTTGGGACCAAATACCCGCTGGACGTGTTCTTCTTCCTGACTGGCAATCAGACCGTCCTGTAGCACACCGGCACAGTGAATCACACCGTGAATGGCTTGAGTGACGGTGTGAACGTCTTCACGGCGGGTGATATCGCCCTTGAAAATATCCACGCTGATATTCTCCTGCTGCCATTGGCGAATTTGAGCCCGTTGCGATGGAGTGGGGCTGGCACTGCGCCCCATGAGTACCAGTTGTGTCGCTCCCTGCTCGATCAGCCAGCGGGCGCTTTCAAATCCCAGCAAGCCGAGTCCTCCCGTGATCAAATAACGACGCCCGGCTCGTACCGTGGGAGTAGGAGCAGCAGGCGGCTGTGTGCCCTCAGGGGATTTACGCCAGCGTTTCCAGAAGGGTACAGGTGTGGTGGCGGACTCTGACGGGTGCGGGGCGGGCAAAGACGTGGTGCCCGGACCTTTGCTGATACGCAAGACCTGACGTTGGCCCGTCAGCCTCACATGGGTTTCCGGGCTTTGAGAAAACAGCTCGGCGGCCAGTTTGAGAAAGTCTTCGGGACCGGGTTCACGGGGCAAAAAGATCTGGGTACCGTGCCAGTCCGGGTATTCATAAAAAGCACTGTTCATGAGCCCCTGCCAGACGCTGGTGCTCAGGCTACCCGTGTCGAGGGTGTAAAGCCGTACCGGGCGCTGAAGCTCACGCAGGGCGGGCAAGCCCTGTAAAAGACGCAGCAGTTTCAGATAATTATGCTGTATGTTTTGATCCTGCCAGTGCCAGAGCACGCCCTTGAGAGGAAGCTTTTTGGTCACCAGGGTTTCACACAAGGTTTTGTAATGACCGCGGTGCAAGGGATCAATCACCAGCGGGGGACGCTCCAGCTGAAGTTCGTGCCCCTGCTTCACCCGGATACATTTTTCTCCTCGACCGGTGAGCAAAAGCTGTAGCCCCCAGTAGAGAGCCTCATCTTCCACAAAAAGGAGCCAGTACCCGCTCTCCGCAAAAGCGTCCTTGTGGGAAGTAGGTGCCGGACTGTTTTGCCAGTTTTGATGCCAGAGGCCCTGTTCAACGGGCTGGTGAGGAGGCGACGACGCGGTGGAAGACGTTATAGAAGAGGCGGTGATACGAGGGACGGGAATGGAGTCAGCAGTGCTTTGATCGGAGACTGTGCGGGCAGGTAAAGCATAAAGCTTGCCCTGCCAGGGATAAGGGGGCAAATCCAAAAG
>CAYFGW010000237.1:0-7550 GCA_964342365.1 uncultured Candidatus Sericytochromatia bacterium
GGGCGGCATGGGCGGCATGGGTGGCATGGGCGGCATGGGCGGCATGATGTAAGCCCTGCTTACTCATTCCCCTCGCGTCATCAACGCTAAAACGTTATAAAGGAAAGAGCCCCTGAATTTTTCAGAGGCTCTTTTTTCATATACAGGGGATTCATATACAGGGGGTTGTGCTCAAAAGTTCTTTTGCTGTTCCCAAAAGTTCAAGAGGGATTCCATCCTCTGGGCTTTGTCTTCAGAATTCGTTACGGTGAAACTATAACTTATACAAGGAACTTTATTTATGTCGTATCTGATTCAAAATTCCCACTTGATTTCTCTCAACCCCGCCAACGAAAGCGAAGTGGGTGCGGTTTCTCTGACTCCTGTGTCCCATCTTCCTCAAATACTGACGCAGGCCCAAACAGCTCAAAAAACCTGGCAGGCGCTGTCTCCTGACGTGCGAATTCAACAGCTGTCCCACGCCCTGCTTCAGGCTGAAAGCCACGCTCAGGCACTGGGTCGCCTGATTTCAGAGGAAATGGGCAAGCCCCTTAGCGCGGGGATTGGAGAGGCTCGCTATTCTTTACAGCACGCCCGTGAAAGCCTTCAGGACATGCAGCAGGCCCTTGCGCCTGAAATTCTCACGGAAGACGGGCGTCAGTCGCAAATTCATCATGTGGCTCGCGGAGTTGTGGGGGTGATCACGCCCTGGAATTTCCCGGTCAATTTGAGTTTGAACGCTTTGGTTCCTGCCCTGGCAGCAGGCAATAGCGTAATTTATAAACCCAGTGAACATACGCCCCTCACGGGCAAACTCCTGGCGGCGTTGTTGAACGCCAATTTGCCGGAGCAGTTGTTACAAACGGTGTATGGTACCGGAGATGTGGGTGCTGCCCTGAGTGCTGCAGCGGTAGATATGGTTGCTTTTATTGGCTCTCAGGCCACCGGTCAAAAAATTATGGCGGCACAGTCGGTGCATCTAAATCCGCTGATTTTAGAAATGGGCGGCAAAGATGCCATGGTGGTACTAGAGGATGCCGATCTTGAAGCTGCCGCTGCTCATGCGGTGAACGGAGCGCTGAGAAATAGCGGTCAGGTATGTGTGTCTATTGAGCGTATTTTTGTGGTGGAAAGTGTGATGGCGAGTTTTGTGGACAAGATCAAGGCCCATATGGCGGCCTTTAAGGTGGGAGACCCCGCTGATAGCAGTACGCAAATGGGTCCGATGGTGAGCCAGTTTCAGCGAGAACAGGTGCTCAAACAGCTAGAAGACGCCCGTCAAAAAGGCGCACATATTCTGGGGGGCGATGTGCCCGAGAGCAAGGGATTTTATCTGAATCCCGCGCTGGTGACTCATGTTAGCGATGATATGTTGCTCATGCAGGAAGAAACCTTTGGTCCGGTGATAGCCCTGCAACAGGTAAGTGGTGTGGAAGAAGCTCTTGAAAAAGCCAATCAACTCGCGTATGGGTTGGGGGCCAGTCTCTGGAGTCAGTCACCGCAGGCAGCAAAATGGGCCCTGCAGTTAGAAGCCGGTATGGTGGGCGTCAATCAGGGCGCTCATGGGGTGAGCGGTACTCCTTTTGTGGGCAATAAAAAATCTTCTCTGGGACACTTTGGTGGTGCAGACGGCGCGCGTCAGTTTACACAGCCTCGCGTTTTGAGTCAGGCTCTCGTCGGACAGGGCCAGGTGTGAGATGCAGAAACCCACCGTCGTTCAATCCGGCGATTTGAGCAAGCAAATCTTTGCTTTTGAAGGGGGATCGCTGCGACTGATCCAGAGCCCGCGTCCGGTGCTACATTGTGAGGCGGTGGATTTACCAGACTATCTGTTTTACTGGATTCTGGCGGGCAAAAAGCGCTTTTTTTCCGGACATGCGCAGTGGCTGCTCAACACGGGGGACGCCATTCTGGTGCGTCGTCAGTCAGCAGTATCCTGTGAGGCGGAGCAAGAAGCGGACACGGCTTTTGCCGCATTGTCTATTCATATGTCTCGTGAACTGTTAGAAGCTTTTGTGCAGCATCATCAGGTGCCGGAATCTGGCCAGACCGGCACTGCCAACGCCTGTGTTTATGCACAGACGGAACGAGACGGTGGATTTGAAGGGTGCTTGCAGAGTTTACGGGGGCTGTTTGACACGGATACAAAATTCTGGGACCGTCTGTTGCATCACAAAATTCAGGAGCTATTGCTGCATTTATTACATCCAGAGAGCCCTTCCACACGGGCTCTGGCTGTGTGTGCAGAAGTGCTTTCCGGCCGTAGAAAAGCGTATCTGGAGATGTTGAACCAGGTCATTGCAGAGCCTATTTCCACAGAGGCCATGGCGCAGACGCTGGCCATGAGTCTGTCTGCTTTTAAGCGGGAGTTCAAGCAACTCTTTGGCGAAACCCCCGCCCGTTATCTGATGCAGCGCCGTCTGGAGCGAGCGCAACAGCTCTTATTAACCACTCCTGAACCGGTGCAGCGTATCGCCGCCGGCACCGGGTTCGAAAACCCTTCTCACTTTGCCCGGGCCTTTAAGCGAGCCTATGGCCGGACGCCCGTTGAGTATCGTGAATACCGTGAATATCGTAATCAATGGCCAGGAACGGCCTGAGGAAAAATATGTTGACCTTTCGTTTAACGCTGACTTTATTGACTTTAATGACCACATGGAGTGTGTTGCTGGCCTGCCAACCGGCTGCCCTTAGCCTGACGTCTTTCCGGTCCGTGAATATCGGATTGCTATCCTTAAAGGCCGGTTGTCAAGTGCAAAATTTGCCCGCTTCCGCCAGAGATCCGCTGGCCCTGTGGCTACAACATCAGCCAGTTTGTCCGGAGGATGTTCACCAGTTTCGGCAGGGGCTTTTGCAAAGCGGTGCCCGTCTAAAAACCACTCAGGTGGCCAACCGCGGCTTCCACAATCCCAAAGCGGGCAGTTTTAGTTTGTTTGAAACCGTAACGGGCAGGCTGCAAAAAGTGCCCGAACCCGTTGCGCAGGGCGAGTTTTTCTTTGGGCACTTTACCGAAGCCCGCGACAATGTGTTAAGCCATCAGGATCAGCCTGCTGAGGGCGCATTAATGATTGAACTGATAGCCTGGGATGAGCCTGCGGGGGTTTTTCGTTTCTATGAAATGATTGGCAATGGTCAGCAAGGGCACTGGTTTTATCGGGGCGACTCTCTGGATATTCAGGCGGATCTTAAAACCTTGCATCTGCAAGCTGATCCCGAAACGCCCGTTTTTGGCAATCGCCTGCGCTGTTCCGCCTGTCACACGGCGGGTGGACCTATTATGAAAGAACTGGCTGCTCCTCACAACGACTGGTGGACTGCCCGGCGTCCCCTGCCGCTGGCGCAAGCTCCCGATGCCCAATTACGATCCAATTTAGCGACCCTCGTAGAGCCCGAAGCACTGGCAGAATCCGTTAAGGTGGGCATGCAAAAGCTGTTTCACCGTCAGCAAATCCGTGAGCAGGAACGCAGTCTGCCCGAACAATTGCGCCCGCTCTTTTGTGCTGAAGAAGTGAACTTGATGTCGGACCCGATTCCACAAGGGGCTTCTGATCTGACCCGTTTGCCTTCACAGGCGCTGGTAGATCCCCGTTTATTATCGCCACAGCTCCTTCCGATACCTTTGGCGCATTACCAACAGGCTCTGAAAGTTCTGCAGGCTCGTTTTCCTGAAAATGGTAAAACCGACGGGGATCATCCCTGGCTATCTCCGGTGAAGGGGGCCGCGGATATTCAGGCCATTCGTCAAAAGGTCAAAGCCGGTCTCCTTGATGCCGAAACCGTGGCCGACGTGCTGGCGGTGGATATGTTTCAGCCCGTGGTGTCTCCCACGCGATGCGGTTTACTAAAAACATTACCCACAAAAGCCCATGCCCATTGGCGTAAAGAATGGGAACAGAACCTGGAAAAAAGTGCGCTGCCCGGAGCCCGTACGTTACTGAGAAATTTACAAGATCCAACGTATAGCGCGGCTTTTCACCGGCAGCGTGCCAGCACGGTCTTAAAGCGTTGTCAAACCCCTTCAGCGGCAGTTCTTTTGTTAAATTGGGTTGGCAAGCAGCGTCAGCAAATTTTTGACAGTGAGTTAGCGAAGCATCCCCGCGGGCAGATTTTTGAACCGGGTTTTCGGGTTGTTTTTCCCGTGATGAAGGTAAAGTCTGAGTCTGATTTGGGGTGTTGAATTTACCAGTTGATGCGGTAATTCAGCTGGAAACCGGTATTGTCTCGTTCTTCTTCATGAAAAAGAGAAGCTTCAAAGTGTCCCAGCTTTTTATGGTAGCCTTCTCCACCAAAATCAGTGGTGCGGGAATAACTAAAGCTAGTGCGCTTATCTTCCATATCATACTTTAGATCATAGCGCTGGTGCGTATTTCCATGTTGTTCTGCAGGTCTGGCGCTAAGTCCAACGGAACGTGCCTTTAAATCTCCATGTCCGGCCTTAAGACCTGCTTTTAAGCTAAAGTCGTATCCCTGAAATTCTTTCTTGGCAATACGGGTGCTAAACTTTGTGTCTGTGGGCGCATAGAGAGCTCCTGCTGCTAATGCACCAGCAATAGCCAGTCCGCGACCCGCTTCGAGACTGAACTCTTTCTTTTCCCAGGCGTTTTTAATAGGATCTTTGATGAGGTTATTGGCGGCGTTTTTTCCCAATTGTTTGAGATAAGGAGAGCGAATCTTCGGGGCGCGGACAGGCACATTATACGTGTTACCCAGGGTGTGTGCTGATTCCAGATGGGCGCGCGCAATATCTTCCTGGGTCGGTAGACGAGCTTCAATAGAAATGATGGGATTGGTTTCAGATAAGCCCGGTGCATACAAATTCAAACGCTGCTTGCGGGCGGGATCGTGCTCTCCGTAGAGAATACCGTCACGACTGGGATCGTAGGCTGGTTTTGTGTTTGAGGCGTCGATTTCCTCAGCGGTGGGTTTATCAAATCCGAAATCCAGAGGAATAGACCCTTCTGCTGCGCCAAATGACTTGAAAAGGTCCGGGGAGGTGCTATCCAGAGTAAAGACTTCGGGAGGCATTTCAGCGGGGACTTTTTCAGAGGGAGTAGGAGTAGCCGCAGGAGCAGATTTGGCGGTGTTGAGCACCGGCTGATACTTGGGACTACCTTGAATACGATCCATTGAAATATCCTTTTCTACTCGTTTCTCTTTTCATAGTATAGAGTAGATCTCTTCAAAGCTGACGTTCAGATTAATCCTCTTTGGTCTTTTTTGTGGTTTTTTTCGTGGTTTTTTTTGCCGTTGTCTTTTTGGTTGTGGTTTTCTTAGCGGCGGTCTTTTTCGCCGTGGTTTTCTTCGCCGTGGTTTTTTTAGCGGTGCTCTTTTTAGCAGTTGTTTTCTTGGCCGTCGTTTTCTTGGCCGTGGTTTTTTTTGCTGCCGTCTTTTTGGTTTTTTTGTCGGGAGCTTCAGCCACCATTTTGGCTACTTCTTCGTACGTGAGCTCCGCTGCTTTTTCTTTAAGCTCTTTGGGGATTTTGACATTCTTTTTGCCCGCTTTAATATAGGGGCCCCAACGGCCTTTGAGAATAGTCACGTCGGGATCTTCGTCAAAGCCTTTAATAAAGCGTTCTGCGTCAGCTTTACGTTTGGCTTCAATGATTTCAATGGCCCGTGGAAGATCCACGGACATGGGGGATTCTTCTTTGGGAATAGAGGCAAATTTGCCGTCGTGTTTGACATAAGGACCAAAGGGGCCTTTGGCCACAATGACGTCTTTGTCTTCATATTGACCGAGGGTTTTAGGCAGTTTAAAGAGCTCAAGGGCTTCTTCAAGGGTGATCGTATCAATGAACTGATCCTTATCCAGAGAAGCAAAGCGCGGTTTTTCTTCGTCGTCCTGAGAGCCAATTTGCACAATAGGACCATAACGTCCCAGACGGGTAATGACCGGTTTTCCGCTTTTGGGATCTACGCCCAGCTCCCGCGAGGTTTTTAGCTCGGAGCGATCAATGTCCTGGGTTTTTTCGATTTTTGGGTGAAAATCGTCAAAATAGAATTGCGAAATCATCTCGTTCCATGCCTTACGGCCCTGGGAAATGTCGTCAAACTCTTTTTCTACGGACGCCGTAAAGGAGTAGTCCACCACGTTTTCAAAATGTTCAATCAAAAAGTCCGTGACCACCTTGGCCAGGCTGGTGGGAAAGAGCTTGTTTTTTTCGTTTCCGTAGGTTTCTTTTTCACGGGTTTTTTCCACCTTACCGTTTTTTAGGCAGAGGAAGTGATACTCTCTGGGCTTGCCGTCGCGACTTTCTTTGAGCACATAACCTCGTTTTTGGACAGTGGAAATGGTGGGCGCGTAGGTAGATGGACGACCAATACCGTTTTCTTCCAACTGCTTTACCAGACTGGCTTCGGTATAGCGGGCGGGCGGTTTAGAAAACATTTCCCGGGAGGTCATTTCGTTAAGTTCCAGTTTCTGACCTACTTTGAGGGGTGGCAGCATTTTAGACTGATCTTTGGCCTCGCTCTGGGCGTCTCGGTAAACCTTTAAAAAGCCGTCAAAGCGAATCACTTCACCTGAAGCGGTAAAGACTTCATCCCGGCCCGAAATTTCGATCTGAGCCGTGGTTTTTTCAATTTTAGCCTCACTCATTTGTGAGGCAATGGAACGTCTCCAGATCAGTTCGTACAGGGCTTTTTCGCTGGCGTCTTTTCCGGCGGTGTGCTTTGAAAAATCAGAAGGGCGAATGGCTTCGTGAGCTTCCTGTGCGCTGTCTGATTTGGTCTTAAAGGTGCGTTGATGGTGATATTCTTTGCCAAAGGAGGACATGATTTCTGATTTGGCTTTGTCCAATGCTTCTGCGGACAGGTTGGTGGAGTCTGTACGCATGTAGGTGATATGTCCAGCTTCATACAGACGTTGGGCCATCATCATGGTGCGGGCCACAGAATAGCCCAGTTTACGACTGGCTTCTTGTTGGAGTGTAGAAGTAGTAAAGGGAGCGGAGGGCTTGCGTTTGCCTTCTTTGACCTTGAGGTCTTTAATAGTAAAAGAAGCGTTGATACAGGCATTTAGCAGCGCTTCTGCTTCTTCAAGGGTCTTATAACGTTTGCTAATTTCTGCTTTGAGGGTGGTGTTCTTGTCTATCTGAAATAGCGATTGCACCCGATAACTGCTTTCGGGAATAAACTGTTCGATTTCTCGCTCTCGCTCTACCACAATGCGTACAGCCACAGACTGTACCCGGCCGGCGGATAAACCTATTTTGATTTTTTTCCAGAGTAAAGGTGATAGCTCAAAACCTACCAGACGATCCAGAATACGTCGCGCTTGCTGAGCGTTCACCAGATCTTCATCAATGGTTCGGGGGTTTTGAATGGCGTTCAACACCGCGGGTTTGGTAATTTCACGAAAAACGATGCGACGCACCTGTTCATCTTTGAGCTTCAGAGATTCCTTCAAATGCCAGGAAATGGCTTCTCCTTCTCTGTCGTCATCGCTTGCGAGATAAATAAGGTTTGATTTTTTGGCCAGACGTTTGAGTTCTTTGATGACGTCTTTTTTGTCATCAGTCACCACGTAGGTGGGTTGGAAGCCGTTTTCGATATCGATGGCCCCTTTTTTG
>CAYFGW010000238.1:0-7480 GCA_964342365.1 uncultured Candidatus Sericytochromatia bacterium
GCCGCCTTTAGTACAGGGTGATTATTTAGCCATGATGAGTGCCGGGGCCTACGGATACAGCATGTCCTCCTTTTATAACTCTTACCCCCGTCCGGCGGAAGTGTTGGTCAAAGACGATCAGTACGCGGTCATTCGGGAGCGGGATAGCTATGAAGAAATTGTCAGGGGTGAAAAGCTGCCGGATTTTCAGCAGTAACCTTTAATACGTCAGGGATAACGCCAGCCTTCTGAAAACCCCATATTCATCGCAATCTGCTCCAGAGGCCGTAAGGTATCCTTTAAGCCTTTGCTAAAGTCGCCGTAGCTTATATTTTTGAGTTCCGATACACTGCAGCGGTACAAATTGGTGAAATCCTCCAGCGTCTTCTGACGTCTGGCGTAATTTTCCAGCCAGAGTTGAAGCGCGTCATAATGAATGTTGACAAAAGGTTCCAGATAATCCTGATGAGGCAGGGCATCAGACTTTTTGGAATTGACAGATTTTGAAGTGGGTACCAGATTCCAGAGCTGATCGTGCCCCACAAAACTCCAGGGCAAAAAATGGTCAATGCTCAGGTCACTGAGTTCAAGGGGATCATGGGAATAGATACATTGTAACGGCTTCAGTTCCAGAATACTTTTCCAATAGCGTGTGGAGAGTTTTAAATCTCTCTGCCGGGGTGGATAAAGTTTTTCGTGAATATTGGGCGTGTGGGGATTTCTGGTATACAAATACTGAACCAGTTCCCAGAGCACAAAAGCACGAATAATTCGCAAATGCCTGAATAAGTACTGCTGCCATTTTTCATGAATTTCAATGCCCTCAAAACGGGGGAAGGCGACAAAACGATACAGCGGGGGCATTTCCGAAGTGAAATAGTCGTCCGCCAATTGGCGAATATACTCATCTTTCTGTGCATCTTTAACGCCTTTGAGCGGTTCCCGAAACCATGGCGTTAAAAAACGCTGGGGCACATAGCGTTGAAGAGAACGCTGGGCCTTTTTAAAAGCCCCATCAGAGAGGCTACGAACCAGCACCGCATCACGCACGTCTTTAAGAGAAGATTTTTGGTTTAAGAATGTTTGTTGAGCCAGCGTATTCACCAGTTGCGTTAATCGGTCCTGTGCCCCAAAATTCAGTCTGAATTGTCGCACAGGATACCAGGACTGGCTGATCATTTCAGCAGTCAGTAAATCCAGAGACACTATGGCTTCTTGCGCTTTTACAGTTTCAAGAATCGCCAGAAACCAGTAAAACTTATAGGCGTTGGTAGTGTGCTGGAAAATAGAACTCAGATAACGAATACCCAGGTCGGGAGAATCAGGCAATTCATAAGGCACCTGAGAAAATGTGCGTCTTTCTGGTAAATCCATGGACAAGTTTTCCCCTTTCTGAGGGTATAATACACCCATGCAAGTTCATTCTTCGGGTGCCCCCACCCCTGTTGTACCCCTATCTAAAGGAACGCCAGTACCTGCAACGGAAACCGCAGCGACAAATCAACCCGCCGCCGAAGATTCTCCTGAAGCGGTAGCCGCTGCAGACGTGGCGACAACCCTGCTCCGGGAAGGTCAGGCCACTTCTCACGTGACTTTTGCAGAACTCAGTGCTTTTGAAGAAAAGTTTTCGTTGGGTAAAGTCAGAAGCCCTCGCTCAGAGAGCTTAACCCAGACACTCATGCGCGCGCGCTATGCTCCGTCATTAGTAGGCCATGAAGACATGGTTATTCTCAAGCAAGACGGACAATACCAGGTTTTTGAGCTGGACGGTCCGGGGTTGGTTATAGATGACGATCTGGATAATTATAAAGACCTGCGCAAGCTGAATCAACTGCCGCAACTGCCTGAAAATGCTGAAATAGTAGCGGTCATGGCAGACAATAAAAACCTGCGCTTTTTACAGCCCCAGCCGGGGCCAGCCTATGCGCGTCCGGCGGATCCACCGCCCATTTTGCCTGCTGAAGCCAGCACCGCAGAACGTCAGGAGCGACTGGCCCAATTACAAGAAAACTTTGCAGAAGTGGCAGACCGACTCCAGCAAATGGCCAGCGATCTGGGAGAAACTCAGGATCATCGCGGTATTTTCACAAACCTCTATAACATCACCACCCAGTCTGGACAGGAAGAAGTACAGCGCCTGATTGACAACGGACAGCTCCGGGAAGCCGAGTTTTTATGTACCCTCTGTATTGATTTTGCCAATCGTTATTTTGACGCTTACGATGCCTACACCCACGGCGCGGTAGAAGATGTATCTGAACCCTGGCGCAACGCTTTTGACTTCGGGCGCGAAGCTCAGAAAATGGGCACCACCAAACTCAACGTAAGTCAGGTGCTCGGACTCTCCATTGTGGCACATATTATTAACGACTTGCCCCAGACTCTGCAAGCGGTGGGATATACCGAAGCCAGTGACAAAGAAAGCACTCTACGCGGCACCTACGACTTTTTTGATGCAGCCCTCATGAATCAGAAAACAAAAATCATGGATGCCCTCACTACCCATTACGGGATTAACGACACTCTCGTTCTCGATAAAATCGCCGAACAGCTTCCCTTTAACATCAATAACAAGGGCCAGCGGGAACTCTTTGCCATTATGCGCAATACCGCCAGAGAACGGGCTGAAAGCCTTGACCCGGGAGCCATTACAGATAAAGCAACCTCTACCGGTGACTGGGTGCGTCGCCTGATGCCCGGCTTAACCTGAACTGGCGAAATGCAAGCTGACGACGCTTCAGGGGTTCTCACCTATCATTGTGTTTCGCACTGGATTGTAATACAATTGAATTACAAAACCGCAAAAAAAATGCAATGGAGGTGTGCTGGCTTCAATGCCAGAAAAAACTATTCATGTCAAAACAACCATCAAAAACAGTTGTCATTCAGGCACGGGTAAAGCCCGAATTGAGAGATAACACGGATGAAATATTTGAAAGGATGGGAATTAACAGGTCTGAAGCCATTAAAATTTTCCTAAGCCATGTTCAAATGCATCGTGGGCTACCTTTTGCTATGAAAATTCCCAATGATGAAACCCTACAGGTGTTTAAGGACACCGAAGAAGGCCAAAATTTGAACAGTTATGAAAGCTCAGAGGAGTTGTTTGATTCCCTTGATATATAAACCCGATGCGAAAGCTAAAAACCACAAACAAGTTCAATAAAGAACTAAAAAAAGCGATACGCCGCGGCTGGGACAAAGAAAAGCTGAAATCTCTTATTCATCAAATAGAACGCGGTGAGCCACCACTACCTTTAAATGCAGATGAACACCCTCTTATAGGTAATTATAAAGACCGAATTGAATGCAAATTAAAAGGTGACCAGCTGCTGATTTATTACATTCACGATGCTGAAGGAAACCCCGTACCTTTTGCAGATATATATCAGGACATCAATAAACAAACAGTGGTTTTAGAGCGAATAGGAACTCATAGTGACTTATTCAGATAGATGGTTACATTGTCCAGATATTCAAGGCCATCTGAGCGCAAAGCCCATGTCTTTTAAGCATATGTCAGCCCCCTGACAGATTGCTACAGCCTGCTTTAGATACAGTAAGTCTAAAGAAAGCAGGAATCCACCATGAAAAATACACTTAGTACTCTGATTAACACCGCCAGCATCTTACTCATGCTCCGTTTTGCGGGCAGCAAGCTCATGGGAGCCGAAATCAGCGTCAAGTCCTTTGAACAATTTGCCTCTGTTTTGCCCATTAACGGACCGTTTTTTATGTACTTTGTAGGGGGACTTGAACTGCTGGTCGCCCTGATACTGGTGGCAGTATTTATAGCCCGGGACGCAAATAAAGAAGCGCTTTTGCTGTATACCGGCAACTTTTTACTGATAGGCACGCTAATAGGCGCGTTGTTTACGGAATTTTTGATTCGACCTGAACCCGTGTTTTTTCTGGTGGCGCTGGCCACAGGATTTTTGCTGCTGTCAGGATTGCAAATGGGGCTGTATTATCAGCAGTTAGTCAAACCGTCTCACTCAGTGTAAATGTTCTCTCACGCGATCTATCACTTTATGTGCAAAGGCCTCAGTATAGGGCAAAAGTTCTTCATCAATGTGTTCCCACAGGGGTGTGGGCAAAGGCTTGTAAGCCACAAAGGGCTAGCTGGGCCCGGAGCATTTCTAAACGAAACACCGTGGGCGGATGGCTGGCATCAAGACTGTGTTTTTCTCGTCGCATTAAGTAATCATAGCGGCGCTGTCCCTTTTTCTCCGTAAAGCGCTGGTATATATTTCCAAAAACGCTCTGTGACCGCATATTTCGACTTTCTCCAGCGTTCCAGCCGCAGTCTTCACACCACTTCTGAAATTTCGGGTGCACTTCAATGGTGCGCTGACATTCGGGACATTGAGAAAATGTCGTCAGTCGCTCCTCAGGCAGGAACCTGTTCTCCCAGTAGCGGCTTAAGAATCTGCTCCATAAAACGGTTTTCAAAGTCATAGCCGGACAGACGGTTGTGATAGTAATACAGCAAACGCACATCCTGAATACGCAGGGTGTCTCCTTCAGCCACCACCACCTCTTTGGAGTAAAACATTTGCAAATAGTGCAGGGCTTCCCGCAGAATCTCTTCACCCGACTTATTGTGGAGCATGGTGGCCAGGCGCAGCACGCCATTTTGCTCCTGTTCCGCCAGAAACTTCTTGAAGCGATCAATGGTTTCAACCAGCAGGCGACGAGAAATCAGGGTGTTGCGGCCGCCCACCCGAATCAGCTGATAAAGGTCAAGACTGGGGTTATTATGCACCAGATGCCCAAAGAGCGCGTAGCTGACCAGATGAGGAGAAAGAATCACGTTATTTTTGAGATAACTGGCCGCCACCCGAGTTCCCGCTTCCCGGGTGTATTCCCGATCCCGGTTTTCGTCCACGGTGACCTCGCCTTTCCAGTTTTTCACGTAGCGACTGGCGTCAATAGCACGACCCTGATTATCATAAGACTGTCCGTCTTCGTCCACCACGTTGCCAAAAATGTCCATGGGCCTGCCGTAACGAATGAACATACTACCGTCTAAGTCCAGGGTCTTTTTCATATAACTAAAGGTTTTGGTAAACTTGGAAGATTCATCGTCTTCAATAATGTAACGAGACTGCCCCTGCTCCTTGAGATAGTCATCAATCAGGGTTTCCGCTTCTAAGGTGACGTAGTAATTGATGGTCATGGGAATCAGATAAATATTGGGATTTTGCTTGCCTTTCAACAGATTATTCACATAGGCTTCCATGCCCGTTCCCATCAGGCCCAGCTTGAGTTTTTGTTCTACTCTACCAGAGCGACTGCGGGTGCCCCCGGGGAAAAACAAACTGTGAAACCCCCGTTCCAAAATCACCAGGGAATAGGTTTTTAAAGCAGTTTTGTAAGCCTCGTGCTTCAGGCGGCGATCCAGACGATAGGCCCCGAGATTATGCATAAAAAAGCTCAGGATGGGGTTGGTAAACAAATTCTTACCAGCACCATAGGTGACCGGCGGTAAGCCTGAGCAAAAAGCGGACCACCCCGCCACCATGGAGTCCATGTTACTGCTGTGGGTAGGTACCAGAATAACGGTGCCCTTGTCTGAGAGTTTGCGAGCCGTTTCCACATGGCCTTCAATCATCACCTTTTCCTGAAAAGTGTTGCGACGCTTTAAACTCAGCTGAGGGTCCAACAACAAACTGAGAATGTACGGCACCATACCGGTGGAAAAACGATACACCCGCGGATCAAAGCGGCCAATAATGTCTTCGGCGTATTCTTTCACCATATTCTTCAAAAGCGCCTGTTGCTGCTCCTGCCCCATACGGTTGAGCCCTCTGTAAATTCCCTGCCAGTGCTCCACTTTGGGATGTTTTTTATGCAGACGCAGCAACTCCTTGTAGGCGGCCTCGTTCACCACGTGCTCAGCACTACTGCGCTCTAGTAATTTAGCCACCGAACGATCGGTGACCTCACGAATAATGTCTGTTTTATTGTCTTGCATTTGAAAAATAGGGGAGTTTTCGTTCACAGCAGAGCCTCTTACTCAAGAATATCTTCATGATACCACCAGCATGTGAAAGGATCTGTTGCGCGCCATGTTTGACTTTGATTATGCTATGCATATGCCTATTTCACGTTTGCTCTCTACGATGACGGTTTTTGCGCTGCTGGTGCCGCTGGCAAGCTGCGAAACTTCTCCCATTGCTTCGGCTCCTCAACCGCCTCCTGAACCAGAGCAAAGCTTTTTGATTGAGGCTCCCCTGCCTGCTGAAGAGGACGAAAGAACCCCCGATAAACTCTCCCGCTATCTGGTGGCCTTTCAGGCAGAGGTGCCCGACTGGGTGCAGCCTCATCTGGGTCGACGACTGATGGCAAGTCCCTATTCGGTATATATTGTGCGCCCGCCCAGTAAAGCCTTTGTGGAACGCCTCAAAGCCGATGCGGCGGTTAAATTCTGTGAAGAAGAAAAGCATTACGATACGCCCCTGCGCTATTACCACGAGCTGAGCCCGGAGCAGCTGCGGTTACTGAAAGCCGGGACCCACCGCGCAAAAGCACCCCGTAAGCGCTTTGGCCTGCAGTTCACCCCCAATGACTCTGAATACGCGCTGCAGTGGAATATGCGTTCCATTAATATGGAGTCCGCGTGGGAACTGCGTCGAGACGCCCGGGATGTGGTGGTGGCCGTGATTGATTCGGGTGTAGATCCCAATCACCCTGATTTACAGGCCAATTTACTGCCCTTAGAAGATATCTGGAACGAATTTGCGGGCAACGATCGTTTGATTGGTCGCACCAGCGGACGCATCCTGGATTTTGCGGGCCGGGACGGTAACGGCCACGGTACTCACGTGGCGGGGGTGATTGGCGCTGTGCTGAATAACTCTGAAGGCGTGGCGGGCATCGCCGGAGAACGGGTTAAAATCTTGCCCATTAAAGTGACCAATCTTCAGGGAGAAACCAGTTCAGGACTCATGGTGGAAGCCATTCAACGGGCTTTAGACAGAGGCGCCAACGTCATCAATATGAGCATTGGCGCCGTGGGAGAAAGCAATATTTCTCGCAGTTTGCAACTGGTGTTGGACGAAGCTGAACGCCAGGGAGTAGTGGTGGTGGCTGCTTCGGGTAACGAAAGCCAACGATCCCGCAATCGTGTAGCGGACGTAACTCTGCCCGCTTCTTACCCCGGCGTCATTGCGGTGGGTTCTTTTCTGGAATCCGGAGCCGTGGCCGATTATTCCAACGGGGGGGCCACCCTGGATATCCTGGCTCCGGGAGGGTCAGGCTTTTTGAGTCGAGGCGGTTTTCCCGTGGTGTCTACCTGGCCCACTTACCCGGCCTTTGAATACCTCACCCGACGGGTGTCCACATTGAGCTATGCGGGCATTTCCGGCACCTCTATGGCTGCGCCCCACGTATCTGCGGTGGCCGCACTTTTATTGGCTCAGGAACCCAATTTGACCCCTCAGCAGGTGCGCTCTCGCCTGATTGCCACCGCCACCGACAAGGGCCCGCGCGGTTTTGA
>CAYFGW010000239.1:0-7454 GCA_964342365.1 uncultured Candidatus Sericytochromatia bacterium
AATGGCAATGGGAGTGGGCAGCGCGTTGACTTCCACAGTGGTGCGGCAGGGCTGGGTGGCCGCATCGGGAAAATACTCCCGGTAAATGCGATTAAAGGTTTTAAAATCCGCGGACATATGGGTCAAAAACACGGTGACGTCTACCAGGTCTTCCCAACGTGCACCGGCGGCTTCCAGAATCACCTTCACATTGTGAAAAACGCTGTGACACTGGGCTTCAATATCGTAGTGGGTAATCTGCCCCTGTTCATCAAGGGTCACTCCCGGAATCTCACGCTGCCCGGGCTTGCGGGGGCCCACACCCGACAGAAAAAGCAGGTTACCCACCTTTCTGGCGTGAGGATAGGGACCCACAGGGGGTGGCGCAGCATCGGTATTAAATAGCATCTTCAAACTCCTGAACACAATATACATCACTCATGGCATCCCCCGTCACAGCGAACCTGAAAATCTGTTACAGTGGCAGCATGTACATGAACCTCAAAGAAATTTTTACGCATATTTACCGTAAAAACCTCTGGGAAAGTGATGAAACCGCCTCCGGTCTGGAGTCCACGCTGGAGCAAACAGAAGTGTTAATTCACCTCCTGCCCAAACTCTTTTCCATTCTGGGTGTCCAGCGCCTCCTGGACGTGCCCTGCGGTGATTTTTACTGGATGCAGTACGTGGATTTAGAACAGGTGCATTACCACGGGGGAGATGTGGTCACTGAACTGATAGAACAAAATCAGACGCGCTACGCGGGCCCCGGCATTTCTTTTTCTGAATTGGATCTGACCCGTTCTGATCTGCCCGAAGCAGATCTGATCTTAATCAGGGACTGCTTTGCTTTTTTGTCTCATGTACAGGTGTGGCGCTGTTTAAAAAATTTAATGCGCCATGAGTTTAAGTACGTACTCATTAGCACCCATGACGACATTTCTATTAATAATCCCTCTCAAACCGGACTATGGCGGCCTTTAAACCTCCAGAGAGACCCTTTTTCACTGCCCGCTCCGGGCAAGTTGTTTCCTGAAGCGGCCGCCGATAAAAGCCTCGGACTGTGGAGCTATGAGCAATTACAGACCTGGGCTCAGGAAAAAGGGCTCTTACGCTAACTCACGGCTTTTGGCTAATTCATCGCTTTTCGCTCACGCCGTGCCATGGCCATAATAAGCAGCACCACACCTACACCAGCCACTGAAAACACCAGTACAGGACTCAGAGCGGCAGCCGTTTCCTCTGCATCATTGGGGTCTTCTGGGGTAACTTCTGTTTGCGTTTGTAAAGTCATGCGATCATTTTCATATTGAGGACTGTCAAAACGCTGCAGCTGAGCATTTTTTTCTTCCTCAACCCCCAGCCGGTTCCCCACTTTGCCCGCACCGGGATTACCTTCTTGAATTTCCATTTTATTTTTGGTGAAAGAGTCACTGCTTTTGGAGTGTGCTGAAGAAGCGCCTTCTGCATGAGCAGCCCCCGATAAAAGTAAAGCAAAAATCGTTGCCGTAAACATCTTTTTCATATTTATGTCCTCCATTTTTACCAGCATAGAAGAACCTTAGAGCAGGCTTATAGGCTGTGAACGAAGGTTTTATGGGATTTTTACGGCCTCATAAAAGCATTCAGCTTACGTAAGCCCTTACGCTAAAAAGAAAAGGATAAAGCGCATGAGTCAATATAATTACGACACGTTTATGGAACAGTTAAAAGAAAAATACCCCCAGGAAGACACTTTTTTACAAGCCGTGGGAGAAGTTTTAGAAGACGTAATTCCCTTTGTGAACGAACACGAAAACTACCGTCAGAACAGTCTTCTGGAACGTCTGGTGGAGCCAGAACAGGAAGTCAACTTTCGCGTCACCTGGGAAGATGACAAAGGAAATGCCCATGTGAATCGTGGGTATCGGGTTCAGTTTAATAGCGCCATTGGACCCTATAAGGGCGGACTGCGTTATCACCCGGCGGTGAATACGGGCATGCTCAAGTTTCTGGCTTTTGAACAAATCTTTAAAAACAGCCTCACCGGACTACCGCTGGGCGCGGGCAAGGGCGGCTCTGACTTCAACCCTAAAGGCCGGAGTGATTCAGAAATTCGCCGCTTTTGTCGCAAAATGATGCTCAATTTGTACCGCCACATCGGACCTGACCAGGATATTCCCGCCGGTGATATGGGTGTGGGAGAGCGAGAAATCGGATACTTGTTTGGCATGTATCAGGAAATCGTGGGCCGCTTTGAGGGCAGCATGAGTGGTAAAGGGCTTTCCTATGGGGGTAGCGCCATGCGCACTGAGGCCACCGGCTACGGTCTGATTCACATTTCTCAAAAAGCGCTGGAGCACCATAACCAAAAGTTGGAGGAACTTACCGCAGTGGTGTCCGGTGCAGGCAACGTTTCTTTACACGCGGCGGAAAAACTGATTGAACTGGGCGTAACGGTTCTCACCTTAAGCGATACATCGGGCGTGGTGTATGCCAAAGAAGGCGTTAAGCAGGAGCAAGTAGAGCGCATCAAAACAGAAAAAAAAGCGGGCAAGTCTCTCTCTGAACTGGCAGATCCTTTAGAACTGACCTTTCACGCCAAAAAGAGCGTCTGGAGTATTCCCTGCGATTTGGCCTTCCCCTGTGCCACCCAGAACGAGTTGGACAAAGACGGCGTCAAAAGCTTGATTGACAACGGTTGTAAGCTTGTGGCTGAAGGCGCCAACATGCCCGCCACTGCCAAGGCTGTGGCAACCCTGCGCGACTCCGATCTGATTTATATTCCAGGAAAAGCGGCAAATGCCGGAGGTGTGGCTGTTTCCGGTCTGGAAATGAGCCAAAACGCGAGCCACATCTCCTGGAGCCGTGAAGAGTTGGCCGAACGTCTGGAGCAAATCATGCACGACATCCACGATCGCTGTGTAGAATACGGCGCCACGGGCCAGAGCGAAGGCTACAAAGTGGATTATGTCAAGGGCGCGAATCTGGCAGGATTTGTCAAAGTGGCGGACGCCATGCTGGCCGCAGGATTTTAGCAAGCGGATTCCGGGAGCGGTTGTGTTACCCTGCAATGCATGAATACCGAACAACTTTTATTGCATATTTCAGGCCGCGACCGTCCCGGCATTTTAGCGGAGGTCCTAAACACTCTCCATCAGCAGGAACTGCGCCTATTGGACGTGCAGCAAATCACCACGCTGGGGCAACTGGGCCTTTCCTTGCGGGTAGAAGTCACCCCCGAACAGGGGCTGAGCGTGGTGCGACATCTGGGCAACCTCATGCGCAGACGCGGACTCAATGTGGATGTACTGGTGCTGGATACCGAAGACATTCCCGTGCCTCATACGCCGCTGCATTTGACCTATCTGGCTCCTGAGGTCAAAGCGGAGGGACTCAGTGCACTGGTCAGTGAAATTGCCGCCATGTCTTTGAATGTGGAACGCATCAACTGGGTATCGCGACAGCCTCTGCAATGCATTGAAATGACGCTCACCCAGAATCCCTCTCAATCCTTGTGCTATGAAGACATTCGCCCTCGCCTGTTTTCAGTAGCCCTGGCCCACCAGTTTGATCTGGGCATTCAGGAAGAAACCCTTTCCCGGCGTGCCAAGCGTCTGGTGGTTATGGACATGGATTCCACCCTGATTCAGCAAGAAGTGATTGACGAGATTGCCGCCCACGCAGGGCTAAAAAAAGAAGTGGCACAGCTGACAGAACAGGCCATGCGCGGGGAAATCGATTTTGCCGAAGCCTTAAAACAACGGGTGGCTTTATTAAAAGATTTGCCCGTGAGCAGCCTGGAGGCTGTCAAAGAACGTATCCAGCTCACTCCAGGGGTGGAGCATCTGGTAAATACCCTGAAAAAGCTGGGGTATAAACTGGCGGTGGTCTCGGGAGGTTTCACCTACTTTACGGATCATATTCGTCAGCAACTGGGTCTGGATTACAGTTTCGCCAACACCCTGGAAGTCGCAAACGGTAAACTCACGGGCAGACTCACGGGAGATATTGTAGATCGAGCGGCCAAGGCCCGAATTTTGAGAACCATAGCCCAGGCTCAGGGAATTCCCTTAGAGCAAACGGTGGCCGTGGGGGACGGTGCCAACGATCTGGATATGCTGGAAGCAGCGGGGCTGGGAATTGCGTTTAATGCAAAACCCGCGGTCAAAGAACAGGCGGGCGCTTTTTTGAGCCAACCCGGATTAGACACCGTGCTCTATTTGCTGGGAATTCGAGATTTTTAAGCAAGATTTGCACTTAAATTCGCTATAATTAAAAAAATGAACGTAACAGGAGTAGTTTATGGGCACCATTAAATCTCAACCCGCTACCGCACCGATCAAACCCGCTGCGGCCCCGCCGGTTCAACCACAAACCAAAGACAGAGAGACCCTCACCGAAAAGTTTTTCCAAACCGAAGTGGGTGGGTTTTATAAAGACGCCCCCATGCTTTCAGGCGTGGCCACCACCGTGGGCTTACTGGGCACGGGCGGTCTGATTTCCAGAAGTGACGCATTGTCTGACATTGTTTTTAACGAAAAAACCGCCGGACTTTTAGTGGGTGCCGGTGGTGCACTGCTCTTAGAAGAAGGCATTGACGACCTGCGTAACGGAAAACAAATGGCGGGTGTCATTAAAACTTCTTTGGGTAGCGTAGGTACCCTGGGTGGTGCGGAACTGCTCACCGGTGCACGGGTATTAACTAAACCCCTCGAAATCGTCGCCAAAAACGGCTATGCAGCCGGAGGAACCGCTGCTGCTGTAGGTTCTGCTTATCTGGTCAAGGATGCCCTTTCAGACATTAAAAACGGGGATACTGTCAGAGGCGGACTTAAAGCCGCCGCCGGTGGTGTAGGTGCTCTGGGCGCAACCGAATTGATGGGCCGTCAGTTTGGCAAAAGCCTGATTGTAGACCCCATGGTTAAACTGGCTCATACCAAAGGAGCCCAGTACATTGGCGCAGGTGCAGGCGCAGTCGCAGGCGCTGGACTGGTTTATGACGGTGCCAAACGGCTTCAGGAGCAGGGTAGCGTACTCAACGATGCACTGGGTGTAGCAGAAGTAACTGGTGGTGCTTTACTGGCCACGGGCAGCACCTCTCTGGCCGGTGTGGCCATGGGCAGTGAAAAACTGACTCAGATTATGCCCAAAAGCGCCAAAAGTATTGGTGCAGCGGCATTAGCAGGTACCGCATACACCCTCGGACGTGAAACCGTTAAAAGCGCTAAAGAAGACGGCCTGACCTATCTGAATGCCGCCACCGGTACCGGTGCAGCCCTGTCTGCGTTGGGTGCTGCTGAAATGCTTGGCGCCAGCGGTGCCTTCACCAAAGGCGGCCAGTTCGCCGGAGCTCTCGGCGTGGGTGCAGCATCAGGATTACTGGCCAATAGCGCCCTCAAAGACATTAAGGACGGCAACTATGGCGAAGGCTCCCTCAAAGGTGCCGGGGCTGTATTGGGCTTTGGTTCCGCCATGGCTCTCGCCAACGTACCCGGTGTGCGTGAAGTGGGCGAAGCAGTGGTTGAAGGCGCATGGGAAAATGTGATTGGACCCACCGTTGAATTTGCCGTTGAACAACCCCTGGTCTCAATTCCTCTGGCAATAGGTGGCGCTTATGCCGCTTACAAGCTGATGGACAAGGGTGAGAAAGAAACACCCGAAGCCAAAACGCTTCCCGAAGGCGGCACGCCCCTGAGTGCTACACAGGGTGTGGGCACCAAAATAGACGAATAACTCTCTAAAACATTATGAAAAAAGCGCCTCTATCTGTACGAAAGAGCGCTTTTTTTGTGGGCATTTTTTTGCTTTACGCCTGCTTGTTTTGTATGCATGGCGTCGCAGCCCTCTTTTGTATGGCCTTATTCAGGAGCTATTTTTGGGTGGGTGGTTTCTTTACGGTGTTGTGTTTTATTCACCTCTATGGTGTTACAGCCCTTCTCAGAGGAGATCGATCCCATGCTCCCATGATGGTGATTGCCCCCCTTGTCATTCTAATAGGTATTTTTCTGTATATGTATCAGGCATTGCAAGTGGCCCATGCCTGAGGGTGAGAGCGGTATAATAAGCTAAAAAGGAGCACGCCATGCATATTCTGGGCCTGATGTCAGGCACTTCTCTGGACGGACTCGATCTTTGCCTGTGCCACATTGACGAACAGGCAGAATTCAAACGTATTCTTGCCTTTGATACCGTGGCCCTTCCCGCGGACTTAAAGCAGCGCATTGCCTTTCAAATGGATCCCGCCACCAGCAACGTACAAAGTATTTGTGCCCTTAATTTTGACTGGGCTCGCTTTGCGGCAGACAGTGTCCAGGCTTTTTTGAAACAGCATAAGGCCAAAGCAGATCTTCTGGCCTCTCACGGCCAGACCCTGTACCATTTGCCCCCCACAGGAACCCTCCAAATTGGAGACGGCGGCGTTCTGGCCGCTTTAACCGGCATTACTACCGTTTCCCAGTTCCGCACGGCGGATATGGCCCTTGAGGGACAGGGGGCTCCGCTGGTGCCTTTTCTTGATTACCATTTATTTTCCAGTTCCGAGGAATCCAGAGGTTTACTCAATGTGGGAGGCATGGCCAATATTACCTATTTGCCTCAAAATCCCCGAAGCCCGGAAGAGGTGCAGGCTTTTGACACGGGGCCCGGCAACGTGTTGATTGACGTGGGCGCCAGAGAATGTCTGCAAGCTCCATTTGACAAAAACGGAGCCATGGCTCAACAGGGCAAGATCCACAAGGAGATATTATCGGAGGTACTCAGCCACAGTTTTTTTGCTCAGAAGCCCCCCCGCTCTACAGGGAGAGAAGTTTTTGGGGAAGCGTTTGCTCTGAAACTCATAGAACGCATGCAGTCTCTGTCATCCGCAGACATTCTGGCCACGCTCACCGCCATCACCGCCCACAGCATTGCCGGAGCAATGAAAGCCCATTTGCCCGAGCTGCCGGATGCAATGTATATCAGCGGGGGGGGCGTCCACAATCAGACCCTGTGGCACATGCTGCGTCAGGAGTTGCCCGAGACCCGTATTGCTTCTCTGACGGAACTGGGTGGAGACCCTGACGCCAAAGAAGCCCTGGCTTTTGCCCTCCTGGGGTACGCCTGCTTGCAGGGTATTCCCGCCAGTTTGCCTTCTGTGACTGGTGCTATGCACACCACGATCCTGGGGCAAATTGCCCCCGGCAACAACTGGCCTCAGCTGCTGAAATTTATCAAAAAGGAAAAAACCTCATGAAAAGACGTTTGCGTTTACTGGGATACGGTCTTGTGAGCCTGCTGATGGCGCCGGCTGTAGCGGCTCCTACTTTTGAAGTGGTACAGCGCTTTGAACAAAGCCTGTCCACCGAAGCTGTGAATCAGCTCATCGACACCGAAGCGGACTGGCAGACATTCTGGAAAAAGCACAGCAACGGTAATCCTCCCACCATAGACTTTCGACGCTTTCAAATCCTGGCTGTGCACGCGGGACAACGTCCCACTGCGGGTTATGCTCTCTG
>CAYFGW010000240.1:0-7386 GCA_964342365.1 uncultured Candidatus Sericytochromatia bacterium
GGGGTTCAGTTGAACAGCGGTGGCTATCATTTTACGGGCTTCGGGTAAATCCTGTCGCAGACGATGTAATGTGGCCACCGCCCGGTACACTTCGGGCATATCTGCTTTGCGTTCCAGAGCCTGAAGCGCATAGTCTTCTGCCAGAGCCTCGTGATCTACGGTATGGGACATCATCATGCCAGGGGCCAACACATAATGGGTTTTTAAGCCGGCCATGCGGGCGTGAACCTCGGCCAGTGCGGCATACACCTGTGGGTAGTCTTTGTCTTCAATCAGGGCTTTTTCAAAGGACTTAATGGCCAGCTCATAATTGCTTTTGCCCTGATACTCCATATATTGCAAGCCCTCAATATACAAGCGGTGCGCTTCTGTAGACGTGGTGTTATCCATGGCTTTTTGCACATTGCGCACGTCTTGTGCCGTGGTTTTTACATCCAGTTGTTCCACAAGGCGTTTGGCCAGATCCCGCTGCAGGCGAAAAATGTCTTTTACAGGGCCTTCCACCTGACTCACCCGGCGGGCATCCACTTTACCGGTCTCCACATCCACAAAGCGCACGTTGGCCTGTAACGTTTCACCCACCTTTTGATACGAGCCCAGCACCACCACATTGGCCCCGAGCATCTTGCCCAGCTGAGGAGCTGTTTCGCTATCCCCAAAAACGCTCTGGCCAAACTGTTGCTCTTTCATCAACTGGCGAATCTGAGAGCGTTCAATTAAGTCGAGCGCATCTACTTTCACCAGCCCCATGGTCAGGGTTTCCGCAAAGCTATCGCTCAGCCAGTCGTCCTGGGGTTGGCGAGTGACGTTTTTAAAGGGGAGCACCACCACTCGCAGTGACCTGTTTTCACGGGCTTGTGCGGTAGCAAAAGGCGTTAATGAAAGCGGCGTGACGGGTATGACGGGTACGATGGGTATCAGGGTCAAACAGACGGCCAGGCAAAGGGATTTGTGAACGTGCATAAATTCTGTCCTCAACAGGGGTTGCTTCCATTATACAAAACCTCAGTCTATGCCAGACCATTGTGGGTTTACGAATATTGACAGTTCAGGGGCTCTCCGCTACTTTAGAAAACATGGATAAACATACGTCATCAGACCTCCTGCTGGAACGTTATCAATTACTGGACTGTTTGCAGCAGCGGGGAGAAACCAGTACCTGGAAAGCGCTGGATGCCCACACTCAGAACCCGGTGATTGTTAAGCAACTGGATGTTTCTACGCTGCAAGACTGGAGCATTCAGGAGCGTTTTGAGCGAGAAGCCCGGGCTCTGGAACAAATTACACATCCGGGGATTCCTGAGCGGCTGGCTTACGAGAAACTTCCTGAACAAAAGAAAATTCTGCTGGTGATGTCCTTTTGCCCGGAGCCACGCTGCGACAAAAAATAGAGGCGGGCTGGAAGGTATCTGAAGCTGAGGCCCGTGAACTGGCCAGTGCGTTACTGGAGCTGTTAGAGATGTTGCACCGCCTTGATCCGCCTTTAATTCACCGGGATATCAAACCTGAAAATATACTGGTGGACACAACGGCTGGACTTCGTGTCTCTTTGATTGATCTGGGTACGATTCAGCCCGGTCTCAAAAGTAAACTGACCACCGCAGGCTCTTTTGCATACATGGCTCCTGAGCAACTGCACGGCAGTGCGGTACTGGCTAGCGATCAGTACGGTCTGGGCATGACGCTGATTGAATTATTGTCTGGCGGCGCGCTGGCACATCTTCCCCGTCAGGGACTTTATGTGGAGTTGGAGCAGGCCGTGCGTGTCAGCGAAGGTTTCAGACACTGGCTGGAGCACCTGGTGGCCCCCTATCCGGAACAGCGCTTTGCTTCTGTGGCCGCCGCCCGCGAAGCACTACGGGCTCCGGAATATCTGAAAAGTGTGTCTCCGCGAAGTACCATGAAAGCCGTGCATAACAAGCAGAGTTTGACTCCCCACGTGTGGTTGGAAGAAACGCCTACCACTTTGATTTTAGAAACCAACGGGAGTCAGGTCACGCTGGCTCACATTCTCAAATATTTGTCCTATGTGGCTTTTTATTTTCTAGTGCCTGCTATCACCAGTTATGGAATGTATCGGATTCTGAGTTGGGGAGGCGCAGGCTTCCAGGTGTCGGAGATGATGGCTTTTGGTAGTTACGCACTTTTGCTCATTATGTGTGGTATTCCGCTCTTTTTAAGATCCAAGAAAATGTCTCAAAAGCATAGACTGCTTCTGAATGATGAGCACCTGGAACATACTTATATTTACAAACAGGGCGTCTTTGGCCGCAAAAAAAAGCACTATGTGTATCCCCGTGACAATATCAAAAGTATCAAGTTATCTACCACAGAGATCAGTGTCAAGCGGTCAGGATCCTGGCGAGATTTGACCCTGCTTTTATTAACCGTTCCCTTACCTCCTGAGGCCAGGCAACGTCTGACGATCGCTTTTGAAAAAAAGGGAGTGCAAGCTTATGACTGAGTTACCGGAACCCCTGCAACATTACCAGGTGCAGAAGGTCTTGCAAGTGCGTGAGGGGCACACGACGCTATTGGCTCAGTCCGCTGAGGGGCAAGCCGTAATTATTAAAACCTTTCGCATGGCCGAATACGGTAACTGGGAGGAGCTTAACCTGTTTGAGCGAGAAGCCCGCACTCTGAAAAACTTACGCCATCCCCGTATCCCCGGCCTCATTGAAATTTACCGTGAGGACAATGCGTTAGCCATTCATCTGGTGCAAACCGCCGTCCCGGGTCAGAGCATGAGAGAACATCTCGCGCAAACGGGAATCATTACAGAGACATTAGCCAGACAGTGGGCTCACGACATGTTACACATTCTGGAGCATATTCATTCTCTTCACCCGCCGGTGATTCACCGTGATATTAAGCCTGACAATATTTTGATAGACGAAGATGGCCATTTGCACCTGATAGATTTTGGCGCGGTCAGAGAGGGCACCCTGAATAATAATCTGACCGTGGCGGGCACCTTTGGCTATATGCCTCCGGAACAGGCGGCAGGTCAGGCTGTGCCCGCTACAGATCTCTATGCGCTGAGCATGACTTTAATTGAGGCATTGAGTGGTAAATCGCCCCATGCCTTCAGGCGCAATAGCGAATTGAGGGTGCTTTTTCAGGAAGAGGTCCAGGTTTCTGCGGGGTTTATTCGGTGGTTGCATGTGATGACAGATCCGGATATGGAACAACGTCCTGCCAATGCCAGAGAAGCCTTACACTGGCTCGATGCAGATGCTCTTCCTCAGACTGCCGGGCGTGTGACGGCAGAATATCCTGCTTCGGGAGTCGTAAAGGTGCGTATTTCCCTTGCAAACCTTCTTGCTGAACGCCACTTCCATCGGGTTTTTTATCGCGTCTTTGCGACCAGAACTGCTTTTGTTTCTGGGGCTGGGCGGATGGCTCCTGTGGAAAGAGAAAGAGGCTCTCATACTCAATCACACCCGGCCTGTGGAATTCACGCTGGATGGCGCACAGCTCAGGTATGGTGGGCGACGTTATTTTCTCAGAGATCTGACCCAGGTGGAGTACGGCAGTTATTGCCAGCTGACGCTGCGGCCTGCCACCGAAACGATGCTGGTGTTTGGCAAAGAGAAACTCTATCTGTCCGTGGCCCTGAACGTGGCAGAATAGCAGTGGTTTAGCCAGATTTTAGAAGATGCTCAGGGCACTTCAGACGGAGACCGATTAGAGGGGGAGCGGTTCAGTCCCTCTTCCATGGTGATATCAGCGGTGTCAGCGTTAAAGAAAGAAAAGCGTTTATAGGCTCTGTCCACTTCCAGAATTTTAGCAGCTTCGCTTAGCAAATAACGGGCGCGGGGGTGTTCTCCGCGAGCTTTGTGAATGTCTGCCAGGCGTAAGTAGCCTTCTGTGAGATAGGCATCCCGGGTCAGCGCCTGTTCAAAGCTGGCGAAAGCCTGATTCTGTTGCCCTTTTTTGAGCTGAATCAAACCGGCCATCAGGTGGGTTTCGGCCAGATGCTGACCGTGTTTCAAGGCCACCTGGAGCCACTGCTCTGCTCCGGCAATGTTTTGTTTTTGTAAGGCAAAATAAGCGGCCCGGTTGGCGGCCTGTGGATGTTCAGGAAAGCGGCGTAAAATGGTCTGATTGATGCGTTCAGCAGCCAGATCGTGCCCCTTTTGTTTCAGGGCCCGCACCTGCTCCAGGGTGGTGTGAATGGGAGACAGTCCCGTATATTCTAGTACCTTGTCTTTGCCGTAGTGAGACAGGTATAAAAAGAAGGGAATCCGCTGAATATTTTGCCACAGTCCTGAACGATAGGTCATGCCCATTTCTTCTCGAAAGCGCTGGTTAAACAGGGTAGCCTGTTCGGTACTCATGGCGTTTTCAATGTCAAAGCGAATGCTGCTGGACCAGTCGTCTTCGAGATCCTGCTGATAGGGCGTAATGCCGTGGGCTTTATAATTGCGAAACAGCGGGGTTGTCTTTTTGAGAATAAACACCCCGTTACCAATGGAATTAATCACCCGCTGATTTTTTCGCACAAAGTTCAGCGTTTCTGTGGCCGTCTCCAGGGTTTCCCCGGGAAAGCCAAAAAAGAGGAAGGCAAAGGTAAAAATATCCGCTTCGTGTAAATTTGTAAACACCTGTTCTGTGAGGGTATTGTCGGTGCCTTTGACCATGGCTTTGGCCAGCTCCGCGTTGGCGGACTCCAGTCCCATCAACACAAACAAACAGCCGGACTCCCGCCAGAGTTCGGCTGTGGCTTTATCAAAACCTTTTTGTAGGCGGGCCATGGTGTACCAGTGCACGTCCATCTGGCGTTCTTTCAGGGCATGGGCTAAGCGGCGGCCAAAATTGGGGGACATGGTTTCGTCGCTAAACTGAAAGTGGCGCGCCCCGTATTTTTTTTGCAGAGTTTGCAAATCATCGGCGATTTTTTCCGGCTTGCGGGAGCGAAAACCCGCAAACTGCATATAGTGGTCACAAAAGGTGCAGTCTTTCCAGTAGCAGTCCCGGGAGCCCAGAATCGGAAGCACAAGATCCGCTGACCAGTAATTCTCCAGATCCAGCCCGTCAAAGTCCGGGGTGCCGATATCGTTCATGGAGAGGGCAGGCCCAAAACCATTCACCTTTAAGCTTCCGTCCGGGGCATTATAAATTAAGCCGGGCACGTCTTCTAAAGAAATTTTACCCGCCACGGCTTCCACCAGCTTGAGCAGTGGCTCTTCCCCTTCGCCTTTGACCGCGCTATGAATCAGGTGCTGAAAAGCAGGGTGATTGTCTTTTTTGAGGCCGTCTACAATTTTGGTGAAATAACCGCCGCCCACGGTAATGTGGGTGTCGGGCAAATGCTGCCGAATTAAGTAGGACAGGGTAAAAGTAGGAATAATCTGGTATTCTCGCGGAATGGAAAAACCCACCAGATCCGGCGGGTTTTTTAAAAGTTCGGGCAGCACTTTTTCGCGGTAAAAATCCAGAAAGGGATTGCTCTGTTCATTCTGAGCCGCTTTAATGACTTCCACAGAGGAGGCGTGTCGCTGGGGCATTTCAAAATGATCTTTGGACATTTTGCAACCGGGGTAAAGCAGATTAAAGCAGCGGTAGACTTTTTCCAGCTCCCGTTCGGCGGCCTGAAGCTTGCCTACGTCGTAAAAGTCCCGGGTTTTAAACACCTGCTTCACCTGTGGCAAATGGCCCAGATGATCAATCAGGTACCGCAATTCCTGCTGATGGGCCGGTGGCAACTGCGCCGCGCGCTCCTCAAAGCGTCGCGCCAGATACGCCTGGTCAAAAGCCTCTTCATAAAAGCGCAGGTTTAAATCCCACTGGTCAATGGGGTAGCCATTTTGCCGGATATAGCTGCACAGACTGGGCAGCGATAAATAGGGCATGCTGGGTTCCCAGTAGGGGCAAAACATAAGCAGGGTGCGCGGAGCTGACATGGGTAGACTCACCTTATGAAAGTATTGTTCTTATCATGCGCCCGGAAACCCTTCTCTGTCAACGTGTCTGTCAACCGGTCTGTCAACGCCAAGCAGTGTTTCCACAGCGTCCATGGCCCACACGTCTCCCGCTTTGACCTGCGCCAACAGTCGGGGGTAAAGGGCGCTGACGGCGTCCTGTTCATAAAAACGCTGAAGTACCGCAGTTTCTAAAAGCTGGCGCAACCACACCTCTCGCTGGGTGGCCCGCCGGGCCTGTAAGAGGCTATGCTGTTCCAGGTGGGCAAAAAAATCCGTGACGTTTTGCCAGAACTTCGCAATCATGTCTGGCTCAAAGGCCGACAGCAACTGGCTTCGGATCTCCCATTGGGGAGTAAAGGCATTTAAATAGTGCAGGGTCATGTGTAAACTGCGCAGCCCGGCCGCGGCCTGGGATGTATTGTCTCCGTCTGCTTTGTTGACCGCCAGCAAATCGATCATTTCCATGACGCCCTTTTTAATGCCCTGGAGTTCGTCGCCGGATCCCGTTAAGGTGAGCAATGCAAAGCAGTCCACCATATCGCGCACGTGGGTTTCGCTCTGCCCCACGCCAACAGTCTCTACCAGCACAATGTCGTAACCGGCGGCCTCGCAGAGCATCAGGGTTTCACGACTTTTTTGAGCCACGCCGCCGAGGGTTCCCCCCGCAGGGGACGGACGAATAAAGGCCTGTGGTGAACGAGACAATTGCTCCATGCGGGTTTTGTCGCCCAGAATGCTGCCCCGGGTCAGGCTGCTGCTGGGATCTACCGCCAGCACCGCCACCCGGTGGCCCTGCTCAATCAGAAACATGCCCAGGGCTTCAATAAGCGTACTTTTGCCCGCACCCGGAGTGCCTGTAATGCCCACCCGCCAGGATTTTCCCGTATGGGGAAGCACGCCCCTGAGCACCTCACGGGCTTTTTGCTGATGTTTCGGATGCTGACTTTCTATCAGGGTCACCGCACGGGCCAGCAGGGTGCGATTGCCCGCCAGAACCCCTTCAACGTATTCCCGGGCCGTGGGGGCTGCTGCTTTCATGAGACTAACCTTCAGTAAACTGCTGCAAGCGTTCGTTGGGCCCCAGAATTTCGCTGATGCGTACCCCGAAGTTTTCGTTAATCACCACCACTTCACCCCGGGCCATCAGGCGACCGTTCACCAGTAGATCCACGGCCTCTCCGGAAAGTTTGTCCAGTTCTACCACAGATCCTTTGGTGAGTTCCAGTACGTTTTTGACCTTCAGACGCGAACTGCCCAGCTCCACGGTGACTTTAAGGGGAATATCCAGAATACGATCCAGACTGCCTGCGGGGGCCTGCGGGGCCGCCTGGGGCTGAAAGGGAGCAAATTGCACGGGCTGCACCTGGGTCGGTGGTCCGGCAGGTGCAGATGGTGAGGCCGGGGCAGGTGGTGCCGCCGGTGGAGGAGCCATTTGCGGGGCAGGAGCCTGTCCCACGGG
>CAYFGW010000241.1:0-7364 GCA_964342365.1 uncultured Candidatus Sericytochromatia bacterium
AATAGCTTCTGCCATGGGCGAACGACAAATATTCCCCAAACATACGAATAAAACCTTGATCATAATTCCCTCACTTTTTAATACTCACGTGCCATTTGTCAAAAATCGCCTGAAATTCAGGGTCCTGACGGGCGGCTTTAAATACGGCTTCAATGTCTTTTTTCAGGGCTTCACTTTCCTGATTGAGTAGCCCCACATAGGGCAGGGGTGTGGTGATGGCATCACCCGTTAGCTTAACGTTTTTATGCTTCCAGGCGTACCAACTGGCCACCGCTCGCTCGGTAAGAGCGGCGGTGATCTCTTTTTTGGAAAGGGCCTCAAAAACCGCTTCCGGGGTGGGAAAGGTCTGGATTTTAATGCCCGCTTTTTTGATTTTGTTCAACTCGGTGAGCAACAGAGCACCTACTGAGTTCAGCACCACACCCACTTTTTTATTGTTCAGATCCGACAGGTTGTAGGTGAAGTTATCACTGTTGTGCACCGACAACTTCTGATAAGCGGTGTAATAAGCGGGCGTAAAGGCCAGTTTATCCGGAGCCGGTGCTTTTTCCGGTTTTTCAATAGCACTTAGTGCCAGGTCAATTTTTTTGCGCTGCACCAGAGTCGGTAATTCATTCCAGCGATGGGCCTGAATTTCTAAAGGGCGCTCCAGCTTGTCAGCAATATACTGACTTAGCTCCACTTCAAAACCACCGTAGGTTTTTTCTGTAGCTTCATAAACAAAAGGGCGTCCAATGGCTGGATCCATGCCCACTCGCAGAGGCTTAACCGCAGTCTCCGTGGTGGGCGTACACCCCCACAGGAGGCTGAATACCATCAGCCCCCCCAGAAGGCCCTTTCGCTGCCGCCGATTCATGCAGGCTGACCCGTTTGTAGCAGAGGTTTAAGGGCTGCAGCCAGTTGTTCAAGACCCTCTGGCTGAGTACCGCCTCCGGCCTGAGCAAATTCCGGCTTGCCGCCTCCTCTGGCGCCCACCAGCGGAGCCAGTGCTTTAATAATATCGCCAGCTTTGACCTGTTTGCTAATGGCCTTTGAAACTGCTGCTACCAGACCCACTTTGCCACCCATGTCAGCGCCGAGGACCACTACCGCCTGCGGGTGATACCCTTTGAGGTTTTCGGCGATCTGTTTAAGGGCTCCCGCATCAGAAACCTCCACGCTGGCGCTGAGGTAGTGGATGTCTCCCAGTTGTTGAAACTGCTCTGCCAGGGTGCTTACCTGTTGTAAGGCTAGCTCTGTTTTTAAAGCCTTAATGGTTTTTTCCTGAGTTTTCAGGGTTTGCTGCATTTTAGAGACCCGATCGGGAATGGCTTCAAAGGGCGCTTTGAGTTCCTGTGACAGTCCCCGCAGCAGTGCTTCATTTTGGCTGCTGTAAACGTAAGCCTGACGGCCTGCCACACCGACCACGCGGCGTACACCGGCTGCGAGAGCTTCTTCAGCAATGATTTTAAAGGAACCAATGGTACCTGTAGCGGGAACGTGGGTGCCGCCACAAAACTCGGCGCTATAGTCTCCCATGGACACCACGCGCACCTCTTCGCCGTATTTTTCACCAAACATGGCCACCGCCCCGCTTTTTTTAGCTTCTTCTAAGTTCATAATCGCGGTTTCTACGGGCAGGTTTTGCATAATGCGGTCATTGACCCGTTCTTCCACCTGCAAAATTTCCGCAGGGGTCATGGGGCGGTTCAGGTTAAAGTCAAAGCGCACCTGTAAATGATTCACCGCAGACCCGGCCTGGGCCACCTGCTCACCGAGCACGTCTTTGAGAGCCTGGTGCAAAAGGTGAGCCACCGAATGGTGCTTCATGGTTTCCTTACGCATGGTGGCTTCTACGACGGCATCAAGGGTTTTGGCGGACTCCAGAGCGCTCCAGTCTTCGCCCTGCACCACGTGTACCACCACTTCACCCACTTTTTGTACGTCCACCACTTCATAACGGTGGGCGCCCGCAAAGAGTGCTCCATGATCGCTCACCTGACCGCCGCTTTCGGCGTAAAAAGGTGTCGCGGCCAGCACCACGCGGCGCAGATGGTCCACATTGGTTTCTAAGACGGCGAGCACTTCTGTTTCCCCCCGCACGCGGTCATAGCCCACAAATTCTGTGGGCTCAAAGCCCACCACGCCGGCACCAAGATCAAGGTTAGAACGGGCCGCAGAACGGGCGCGTTCCACCTGTTCCTGCATGGCCTCTTTATAACCGGTCTGATCCACATTGAAGCCCTGTTCCTGAGCGATTTCGAGGGTAAGTTCCAGCGGGAAACCGTAGGTGTCGTAAAGTTCAAAGGCTGAGACACCGGGAACGGTGCTTTTTTTCTGCGCAGACAGTTCGCTGAGCACTTCTTCCAGTTTTTTAGTGCCGCGGCCGAGAGTTTTGCGGAAGCGCTCCTCTTCGGTGAGAATGGTTTCGTGAATTACCTCTTTTTTTGCGGCCAGTTCTGGATAGATGGTGTACAGTTCCATGATGGTGGGAATCAGTTTATACAGGAAGTTATCGGTAATGCCAATCATCTGGCCAAAGCGTACCGCCCGGCGAATAATGCGCCGCAGGACGTAGCCGCGGCCTTCGTTACCGGGCTGGACTCCGTCACCAATGAGCATCACTGCGGAGCGGGCATGATCTGCAATCACCTGTAAAGCCACCGTGTAACGCTTTTGTTTGCTGCCTTCTGCAGGTACCATGGGTTTAACAGCGGAAATAATAGTTTGAATTAAATCCGTATCGTAATTGCTGGTTTTGCCCTGAAGCACGGACGCAATGCGCTCCAGCCCCATGCCCGTATCAATATTTTTGGCGGGCAGCGGCAGCAAGTCGCCGTTGGGCTGGCGGTCAAATTCCATGAAGACCAGATTCCAGATTTCTAAGTATCTGTTGTCGTCATCATGGCCGGGGTGAAGGGTTTCTCCCTTGTCCATTTCGGGGCCAAGATCCACATAAATCTCAGAACAGGGCCCGCAGGGGCCGGTTTCACCGGCGGCCCAGAAGTTGGTGTCATCTCCCAGGCGATACATACGTTCTGCTGGAATGCCCATTTCTTTGTGCCAGATGTCGTAGGCCTCATCGTCGTCTTTATAAACGGTCACGTGTAGTTTGTCCACGGGCAGTTCTAGCACTTCTGTTAAAAACTCCCAGGCCCAGGGAATCACTTCTTGTTTGTAATAGTCTCCAAAAGAGAAGTTGCCCAGCATCTCAAAAAAGGTGTGGTGGCGGGGGCTGAACCCTACGTTTTCCAGGTCCGTGGTGCGAAAGCATTTCTGGTGGGTGGTGGCCCGGGTATGCACCGGCTTTTCGGTGCCAAACATAATGGGCTTGAATTGCAACATACCCGCGGTGGTCAGTAATACCGTGGGATCATTGTAGGGAATTAAAGGAGAACTGGGCAAATGCTTGTGGCCTCTGCCTTCAAAAAAAGAAATAAAAGCGTTTCGAATCTGGCTGGCGTTTAAAGACTTCATGGGGTAACCTCTCAAAAAGTATAGCGGATTTAGCTCATGCTACAGCGTTCCAGGTCCTGCTGGAGATCG
This sequence comes from uncultured Candidatus Sericytochromatia bacterium, assembly GCA_964342365.1. Taxonomy (GTDB): domain Bacteria; phylum Cyanobacteriota; class Sericytochromatia; order UBA7694; family UBA7694; genus CAXRDE01. The sequence continues at coordinate 3,526 of CAYFGW010000241.1, forward strand.
CTGCCGCTGATTTGCACCACGTTGGGTGCCGGTCGGGACAAGTAAAACAGGCGGGTGCCGTTGGGTTCGCCTTCGCTGACGCAAGAGCGGGCGTCAATGGAAAGTTGATCCGCCAGGGTATCCAGTGCATGAATCTGGCAAATGGTCTCACCCTGCTGGACGGTGGTGGGGGTGAAGTTCCAGTAAAACTCGGCGTTCTGACACTGGCCCACGGCGGCATAACGCCCCATAACCTCAGCGTACATGCCTCTGGCTGCGTCGTTTTGGGTGACTTCTGTGGTGCTTTGTGTATTGTTGTTTTCTGTACCCGTGCTTGTGGCGGTGTCTGTGTCCGTGTTCTCTGCGGGACAGGCGGTCAGCAAAGCGAGTGTGGATAATAAAATAAGTGTGTGTTTTAGCATAGACATCATTCTAATACAAAAGCCATGGCCTGCGTAAAGGCGTTCCTTGCGTTTTTTTCAAGCACCTCGCCATGGGCCATCACAATGCGTTCAAAGTCCCACTTCAGTATGGTTTGCAAACTTTGCTTAAAAGCAGCCCTGTCCTTTAAGGCCACTCTTTTGATCAGACGGCTGCAGGCCAGCTTTCCGCGAGTACCCATCACAAAAGTGAGGAGGTGAGCTTTCCAGCCCTTCGGGTGGAGCACGTTAAACACCAGATCCGTTACCACCAGGGTTCTACTGGCTTCATGGAAAAATACGTACTCCTGTAAGAGTGTGCCCCGGGTCGCCAGGGTTTTTACCGTGTCCTGCCAGGGAAACACAAAATCCGGCTCCAGCTGAGTTAAGGCCACGTCCGGCTGTTTTTTTTTCACTGCACCTGGCCCCCACACCTGTGCCTCAGGCCAGTGTTTAGCGGCTTTGGGTAAATACAGGTGATGAAAGCCGTTGGGGGCGACAATATGTGCCATCTGGCCCAGCGCATTGATGTGCTCAGCATAAGGTACGCTGCTCGGGCCGGGGCAAATGAGCATGAGCTTTTCGGGCGCGTATTCGATCAAAATAGAGCGTGTGCCCACTTCCACGCCCTGCATGGCAAAATCCTGGGTATGGATCCAGAGAGATGGGGCAATTTTTTCAAGGTCCTGATGGGGCATGGTTTAAATCTCCGTGAGTTCAAAAAGGTGCTTTTCTTGCAGTTGGCCGTTGATTTGCAGGGCAAAACCGTGGGTTCCCGCATACAGGGTGCGGGTGCTGCGTTGAGACAGGGGCATGCGCTTGGACAGGGTGACACTGTCTCCGGGGGCAAGGTTCAGCTGCTTAATTTTATAGGTTTTGGGGGCATGCTCCCCTTTTTTATTGCGGTAGTACAACAGGTAGTCTACCACCAGCTTTTGCCGCGCATGGGACGTCAGGGTAAACGACATTTCCAGAACGCCGCCCAGAGGGACGGTGTCTGTGTAGGCTAAATTTGACACACTGACCTCCGGGGTGGGGGTATATCCCATCAGGGTCAGGGCGTCCGGATGGCCCGCTTTGATGAGGGAACGCAGGGTGTGTTTGATCATGAAATTCAGGTTTTTTGGCGTTTGCTGTGCCTTGTCTTGCCAGCTTTTTAGCAAGGCGATGACCCGTTCTGGCTCCGTTTTAGACCAGTCGTTTAAGTGGTTGGCCACGGAACGTTGCACAAAGCGCGTGGAGTCTGCGTGGAGTGCCGTGAGCATTGGCTCACACTGCTCCCAGCTCAAATTCACGTTGACACCCCAGGGCAGCCGGGGACGCGTCCCTTCGCTCACCAGGCGTCGCACGTGGTAATGACCGTGGTGCGCCCACACTTTCAGGCGTTGGAGAGTTTGTTCAGGAAAAGTCTTCAGAAAGTATCGCAGGGCAAATTCTGCTGAGAAACGCTGAGTGATTTCCTCAAGGGCGGATAGTGAAAAGTCCAGGTGCTCAGCCGTGTTGCCGTAGTGAGCCACAAAATCAGAATAGGGGGCATAAATAAAGTCGCCAAAATCGTCGTCACTTAAGTTCGGGTCGCAGGGAGCAGGCAGAGCCTTCAGAATCACCGTCATGGCTTCACGGTAATCAGTGGGCAAAAACACACGCAGCTGTTCTCGTATCCAGGCGATGCGCTCCTTCAGTTCTCTCTCAGGAAATCCTGCGATCACGGTTTCAATAAAGGTCTGCGTCTCAAAATCTGTACGAGCAGCCGCAATTTCGTGGGCCAGCATGGACACACTCTGGGCATTGAATAATTGATCCTTGAGAGAAAATGAGGGGGTCGACATCTGACAAAAGCTCCAAAAACCGATAAACTTAAAGAAATCCATTGTAACAAGGTTGGTGTCTCATGTTTTCTTCTTTTTTTTCCAGACAAGTCCTGTTTTCGGGCTTTATTTGTGCAACGCTATTTGTGGTGGGGTGTACTCAGGTTATTGTGAGTCAGGAAACTGCCGTTAATTCCGGGGAGACCACACCGGCAGCGGTGAGTTCAGCTCCGGCAGAAAATGTGGGGAATGTGACCGATACAACGCCTTCAGCAGTCCCTTCAAACACACCTTCCCCCCAACCCTCTATAGAACCTTCAGCGGTTTCTCAGACCTCGGTTTCAGCAGATGTAGAAGCATTTTTAACCCGCTTCAATAACGAAGGTAAAACCCCTGAAGGCGCTATTAAAATGCTGCTGCTGGCTTTGCTAGAAATTGAAAACAACCCTGAGTCTGCCAAAGTGATTTTATCAGGCATTTACAATGGCAAAAGTTTGAGTGCTTCCAGCGGTTCCCCCACTGGGTTTGTGCTGGGCAATTCAGAACTGTTCATTGTGGATCAAATGCGCAAGCGACCTGAAATCGTCCGCTCTTATCTGGGGGGAACACCGGAACAAAATTATGAAAATTTTGATGCTAGCGGCAATACCATTGACTTTCCCCCTGATGATACGGTGGTCAACGGGATTCGTATCGATAATTCGATTCGTGGTAATACCGAGGGCAGAATTTATATCAAAAGCGGAGGCAAGGACCTGCCCACAGGTATTCGACTGGAACAAAATAGTCAGGGGTTATTTAAGATATCACCCTCCAGTGTGAGCAGTATCGCTACCGGTGTAAAACAAGCTGAACCCACGAACTTTTAAAGAGAAAGGGGCTGCAAACGCAGCCCCTTTGGTTTTGTTAGTGTTTGGTATTGATGTTTATTTCAAAATCACGTTATCAATCACAACACCTGTGGAACTCGCCGTTGTGCTCTTAAAGCGTAAACGGGTTCGTGGATCGTGGGTTAAGGCACCTGGAATGGCAATTTCCACGTTTTCCCAACCCATATTGGTTTTGGTTTTTCCGGTGGTATCAAAGCTGTACTTGCCCAGAGATTGTTCTCCCCAGAAGACTTCCATTGATTTAACACCTGCCCGGGTAATATTGCCCGCAATGGCAAAACTCAGGGTGTAATCCTGACCGGGTTGCGTATACACGTCCTGGTAAATTTCTCCCTGTCGATCCGGGTTTAAATCCAGAGACTGTCTACCTTCTGCGGGTGTCCAGGTCTCCATGGGATCCAGCTCAGCCTTGCCCGGCGCGCCGATTTTCCAGCAGCCAAGGTCTGTGACAAACTTCCAGCTATTGCCCACTGCCGGGGTCTCAAAACCGCCGTTGACCACCCAGTTTTGAGGGGTTCCATAACAGGGATCTTCGGGAACTTCCGGTTGAACGGGTTCGGGTTCAACAGGTGCTTCTGGAGAAGGTGCAGGCGCAGGAGCGGGTGGGGTGGGCGTTGTGGGTAACCCCATCACCTTATCCACGATTTTTTGTAACTCTTCATCCAGACCAGAGACATTGCCAATATCTATCAAACTGCCGCCGGTGGCTTCCGTGATCTGATCGTAGCGATCAAAAAAGCCTT
>CAYFGW010000242.1:0-7360 GCA_964342365.1 uncultured Candidatus Sericytochromatia bacterium
CTAAATCCTCAAAACCATCGAGTACGGATAGCAACTGATTGATCGTTTGATCTCTGTCTTTGTCATTTCGCTGTTTGCCAATGGAATCAATTTCGTCAATAAACACCACACAGGGCGCGTGATCTCTGGCCAGTTCGTACAAATAGCGCGCCCGTGCAGCCCCGACCCCCACATACGTATCGTCAAACTCTGAACCCGACATGTAAATCAGGTTGACCCCCGCCTCTCCGGCCATGGCTTTAGCAATCAGGGTTTTGCCCGTTCCCGGTGGGCCATACAGAATCACGCCCCGGGGTGGACGGCCGCCAAGGGCTTTAAAAGCCGCCGGACGCTTTAGCATTTCGGTCACGGACTCAATATCTTCTAAGACTTCATCAAGTCCCCCGATATCTGAAAAGCGGGCGCTGCTGCGCTGTACTTTTTTGGCATATTTTGAGGGGCCAATGGACTGAACCCGCTTTGTGGTGTAGAACATAAAAAACATGATACCCACACTCAACAAAATGGAAAGATAGCGTTGCCACTGAGTGTCACCATAATATTGCTGAGGCGTAAAATCTATATTGCGCTCTCGCAGTTGTTGCGTCACTTCTTCAGCCAGATTTTGAGGTACGTATACGGTGTAATGAATATCCTCAAGTTGGTAAGACACCTGCCACTGACCGTAAGACAGAAAATGAATATCCACCGCTTTTAGTGTGTCGAGCTGCTGCATAAACTGCGCGTAGCTCACCTGCTTTTCTACCGGAAGCTGAAACCACAGGCTCAGCAAAAAAAACAGGCTCGATGCGCCAGATAGCAAAATCAATTTGTATTTTTTGAATAAAACCTTCATGCCTGACCTCCGATGTCCAGCTTACAAAACCGGTTTCGGAAAGAGGTATCTCCTTCACAACAATCGCTGAGCTGCGAGATTGATTTCTCCATCATTCAGGTCTAGAATAAAGAGATACGAAAGGCCACATATGACAAACTTACCTCCCGTTAACGCAGGGCTTTTATCCCCAGCGCAACTGTTCGCCCCTCCGTCAGGCACTCCCCCGGTAACTCAGGGCGTTCCACCTGAAATAGGAGCTCAGAGCATTCTGGATTTTTTACCTCAACAATCCCCTCTACAAACCCCACAGGTTCAGCAGGGACAGGCTCACGAAAGTATTGCCTTTGTCCAATCCGAAACGGTACACGACGTGCCTCAGCTGCACTTGCCTCCCCGCCCGGCGGGAGCACCCACAGGCTCTCAGTTCTGGAACGAGGTGCAACAGATGCCCCCTGCCCAACGGGAACAGGCCATTGCCAGACAGATTATCAGTGGCAACGTGCCTCCTCATTTACGATCTCTTGAGCCCGTTACCCTGCAAGCGCAGACCCCACAGGGTGAAACCCTTCAGGCTATCGCCCACGTCACCCCCGATTATCTGGCCATTGGCTCACAAGAAGATCACGTACTTGTGCCCATGAGCCCCATAACGGCTCAGGCCATTGCAGATGCGACCGGCACCACTCTGCCCACTCGTAAGTTGGTGGATCACATTTACGCCCAGGCAGAAATTCAACTGTCTCCCAGTCCCATGCAACCCGGTTCGCAAATGACGTCCGTTGCTTACTTTTCCCGTCACGACGAAACAATTCAAAGCCAGCGGCGCAATGCTGGAGCCGCACCGGGAGATTTAATGGCGGGCCATAAAAAGGACGTGGTGATCACCAATCGTTTGGATCGCAAACCGAATTCTGTGGCTATTTATGGCTGGCATCAGTCTGAAAGCAACAGTATTCAGCCGCTGAGTACGCTCCATGAAAACACCTACGCCGATTACAGTCACGGCATCAGACTGGTGGGCCCCACTGTGAAAATTAACGGCACCGACTACGCCACTTCAGATATTTTAAAACACCCTCAATGGTCAGTCCTTTTGAGTGACGAAGGAGCCATTAGCAATCCCCGTGCCGTCAGACCTTGAAAAAAACGACCGTTCAACAAGAGGCATCTCCTTCACAATAATCCCTGAGCCGCCAGGCGAGAGTCTCTAAAAAGATGTTCAAAGTCCGGGTCAGGATATGTGCCGTATAAAAGTTGACGCATGGTGTTGGGTTCTATCACCAGCTCCTGCTTTTCGAGGGTTTCCCAGAGCCAGCACAGCAGGGTAAAATCCACGGCGTTAAAATGGAGGCCACCTTGCGATCGGTCTTGACACTGAGGGCAGAGGGCTGTTCCACCCCCACAATGCGCTTGTCCGCACGGCTCAAAGCCCTGGGCACTCAAACCCATTTGAAAGTTTTGCAATTTGGGTTGGTTCCAATTGCCAAAGGCCCGGCGTACCAGCATCTGCCCTTTTGTTTTGAGCCAGTGGGCCACATTTTCAGCATCAATAAAACAGGCAGACGTGAACATGCAAACTCCCTCAGCGTGTAATAATCCCTACCCCGAGGGTGCGCAAATACTCCAAAAAGCAGGAGCGTGAGGTATAAAGCACTTCAAAATCGCGGTACAAAGCCGTCATCCAGTGTTCTGACCAGCGGGTGTCATACCAGTCGCTAAATAACACCGGCGCAAGACAGTGGGGAATTTCAGGCAGAACCTCTAACACCGATGAACTGACCACCAGCACCGATCCTCGCTCATCGTAGACGTAAGGCAGTGCGCAATGCTGCGCAATATCTTCAACTGGAAACACTGCGGGGTTTTTGCACGGATAGCGCCAGATTTGTTTGTGTTTCCAAAAGGTTTTCCAATCACTTCTTTCGACATCAACTCGACTTAAAAAAGAGTGTATCTGAAAAGACATAGACCAACTCCTGTTTTCATTGTTGCTTAAAAGAATACACTTTTTGTGTGTTTTTTTTATGGTCTTTGTGTCTTTTTAGTGTGGTTTTGTGAATTTTACGTAAAAAAAATAACTGCCTGGACTTCAAAATTTAACCTATGTATCAAACTATACTGAATGTTATGCATATTAACGTGGACATCTGGTCAGATATTGTGTGCCCTTTCTGCTACATCGGCAGAGAGCACCTTTTAAAAGCGCAGGCGCGCTTACAAGAAGCACACCCTGAAGCTACCGTAAAGCTTCGCTGGCGTAGTTTTGAACTGGACGCTTCGGCCCCGGCCTACGACCCCCGGCCCTTAATAGAAATTCTGAGTGCCAAGTATCGCCAGTCAGAAGCGCAAACTCACGCCATGATTCAGCGCATGGAACAGATGGCCCGCGCAGCAGGTTTGCCCATTGACACCTCTGCCATGAAGCGTATTAATACCTTTGATATGCATCGCTTGCTTCACCTGGCCCACACCACGGACCAGCAAGATGCTCTCAAAGCCCGTCTGATGAAGGCCTATTTCGCCGAGGGCGAAAACCTCAGCACCCGGGATACTTTAATTCGGTTGAGCACAGAGGTAGGACTGGATGCTAACACCGTTAAAAAAGTACTAGACAGTGAACAGTACGCTGACGCCGTGCGTGCAGATCAGCAACAGGCCAACGCCTATACCATTCAGGGCGTACCCTTTTTTGTATTCAATGAAGAACACGCCGTCTCCGGAGCGCAGCCCGTGGAAATCCTTTTTGAAGCCCTGAAAACCTCTGCTTAAAACCTCTGCTTAAAAAACTTTTTGGCGCTGCGTTGCCCGATACTGTTCTAACAGGCGATGTTTAACCCGTTCCAATACCTCAGGATCCGTGGTCTGGTAACGCCAGTCTTTTGTGAGCGTAAGAATCTGCCCGTTGACGGTGTTCTGCCCCAGTCGTTGCGCCATGCGTTCTAAAAAGGCATGGTCCTGCAGGCCGTCTCTAATGGCTTTTAGCCGCAGGCCGGGCAACACTTCGGGCCCGGGGAAAATCAGGAGGCCGTCTCCGTGGGTGCCAGGATACGCTTCCGGACGATATGCCAACAGGGGAAAATCCGTGGCCTGAATACGAGCAGAACCGTTAAACCAGCGGTTGGTGGCGTAATACATCAGGGTTTCTAAGCCCGCGGTGTGCGCTTGCCAGAACATCAGGCGCACCGACGCCAGTGGTGTTTCTAAAAACCAGTGGGCATAAGGACGCTGACTCACCAGCAGAGCATAAGCCCAGGTAGAGGGGGTATGAACGAGATTTTGAGTCACCGGCACCGGTGTAACGCCTTCAGGCCAGATGTCTTTGCTCATAAAACGGGCGGTGGACACCTGCTGAATGTCCGGAAAGTAGGTGCGCAAACGGGTGGACCACTTTTGAAAAGCTTCCGCCTGCGTAGGAATGGCTTCGTCAAACAGAAAAAAGTAGGCGCGATCTTGCTGCTGGTGGCCTTTGAGCCAGTGGTACATGGACTGTAAGTAAGGCAAGCGTTCCTGCCACTGCGCTTCGGTCGTGGCAGGCCCAAAGTAAGCCAGATTATAACGGCCCGGTTGGGGCAGGGTTTGCCAGATTTCGGGGGTCAGCGGCGTACTGCGGTAGAGATCGTCGGGAGAAATGCCGTGGCGACCCAACAGCTGCTGAGCCTGCGTATACGCGGCGTCCCCCACGGGATAGTAGGCGTTGAAAGCGGAACGGTAAAGAGAAAAGGGAGCGGCCAGTGCCTGTGGAAGAGCTAGCAGCGTCTGTGGAGCTGCGGGCAGGGCGTCAATACGAACATGCTGCGTGCGTTCGTTCACTTTATAAGACAGGGAGTGGGTACCGGGGGTATTTACCGCGCATTCCATATATATATTCTCAGGCTGACCGGCCCGTAGCGAAAGGTGCTTGCTGAAAAGATGAACGTTGAGCGGTAACAAAACCTCTGGCACCCAGCCATTAACAGAAGTGGCGTAATATCCGGGGGGTTTGGAAAGATGTAAAAACCCGGTGCGAAAGGCCTGACACCCTTCGGGAAGCGTTAAAGACAGGTCTTGATCTCGTGTGCCAAGAACCGGCACAGACCAGCCCACCTTTTGACCCGCCAACACATTAAAGTGCAGGGGCTGAGTCACCGGGACTGAGCGAGTGTAATAATCAGGGCGCGCGTACTGCTGACCGATCCAGAGTTTATCGGGCACCTCCGGCACCACCACGCGCTCAGAACGCGTATGCACCACTTTGTCTCGCTGGTAACGCAGGGTGATATCGTGTGTGCCCGGGGGCAGCGTGAGCATCCAGCGCGGGGTGAAGGTGTCTGAAAATGCCGGAAGCTCCTGCCCTTTCACCTCCAGCGCCCAGTTTCCCGCCAGAGCGGCACGGGCACGCACCAGCACGCGCCCGGGATACTGTGTGACGGGGTCTATGTGAAGCGGACCCGGCAACGGAGGTTCTTCTAACACCCTTGTATCGATGAGTTCCACAGTGAGTGCTTCAGGAATTTGGGCGGCCACAAAGCTTGAAAAGTGCAGGTTGACTTCAGCAGGGGTAAAGGTTTTGGCGGGGATGTAAAAGGTCTGGATGCCGAGTTCCAGCCAGCGATAGCTTTTGCCAAAGCGGATGATCAGCGGGAACGTGAAGTTACTGCGCGTTTTGAACAGCAGCACGCGTTCTGAGCCATCGGCAGAGGAATCCGCCGGGAAATCAGCCCCTCTGGAAAGAGGCACGGGCAAAAAACGGGTGGCAGTTTCTTTTGAAAACGTCAGCGTTTGTGCAGAACAGACGCCTGACACACTTATAAAAAGGGCGGTAGTGACACACCCCAGCAGCCTACTTAAAATTTCGCATTAAGCCCCAGCCCGAATTTTTGCCCCCCGGGATTGGAAAAGTGACCGTGCTGATCGTTAAAAATTTGCTCCTGTTGGGCATAGCCAAAGGCAGAAAAGGTATCGTTAAAGTTATACCGCACGGCCTGTTGGCTCTGAAGGCGGTGACCTTCGGGGCTTTCCAATGCGTTGATGCTGCCCTCAAGACTCCAGTTGCCGTTGGTATAATCCAGTCCCGCTGAAAGGCCGGTGGCCTCTAAGTTATTTACCTGATTAACCATCACCTGAGCACCCAGGTGAGCACCGAAGCCATCCTTCTGGTAATGCAAACTGCCGTTCACCCCAATATTGGAGTAAAGGCCGCCGCCACCGGTCCCCAGACCGTAAGCCATGGCGGTAATGTCCGGTGCAATAAAGGCTTCACTGCGATAAGACAGCGTACTGCTTAACTCTCCCTCCAGATGCTGTGAAAAGCGCAGGTGGGCGTGGGTCAGTCCTGCTGAGAGGCCGTTATCAAGGCCCCAGTTGCCTGAGGCAGCCTGTCCGGTACCGTCGGTGCCCTCACCTTCTGAAAAAGCCAGGGCAGTGGTCATATCCCCGGAAATCACCGTGCGGGTGCGATGATGCTCACCCAGATTGTATTGGGGTCACCTGCCCTTCCATATGGATGCCGCCCACCACGGCCGCATTGGACTCCCACTGGTTGGCGCCTACCGAATGGTGGCCTTCTTCAGGACGATACTGAACGCCCACGGACATCCGCATGCCGTTATCAGCGTCACCGGTGGCGTAGCCCACCGCCAGACTGGTGGCGTTACGGGCCGTGGGATCGGCACTACTGCCGGTGTCCTGGGTAAATTTAATGCCCCAATGCTGTCCGAGGGCCGCCTCAATTTCCACACCGTTTTGATTGTTCCACCCCGCACTGTTTTCGTGCTTCAGGCGCAGGGTCTCGCTATAAAGCTGATGGCCGGTGGTGTAGTAGAGCTTTTCTACGGAACCTTCGCTGTCCGCCTCAGGGGCGGTGTAGGGATTAATGAGCTTGGCTTCGGGACGCACCGCCAGAAGGGCTTCCTCGTGAGACAAAGCGGGACGTCCGAGTACGGCGGCAATATCTTCAGGGGAGTAGTTTCGGCCGTATTCCACCAGGCCAAAGCCCTCACCGGCTTTGCCTTCGTAGGTGGCCACCGCATGAAGCACACCCTGAGCTTTGTATCCTACCTGACGAGCGTTGTAGCCGTTTTCTTGCAGCGCATAGGCCTGCAATTGGCCAATGTCTCTGCAGATGGCGCTCATGCTTTCAAAGGTTTCTCGCGGTGTTTGCGTACCCGAAGGACCTTCTCCCCCGCCAGCACGGTCATAGTTGTACAAAATATTGCCAAAAGGACGACCGAAAGCAGCCACTTTGTCAGGTGAATCCATGCTACTCACAAAGTCGCCAAAAGACGTGCCTGCAGGGGGCGTGTAGGGCACCTGATTTCGCACGGTCAGGGATTGGGAAGGATCTCGTACCGCCTGACTGTGATAGCCCGAGAATAAGTCTTCTTCTACAAAGCGCAGGGCGGGAGTGGCTTTGGTAGCTTTTGCGTCAATGGTGGAACTGTCCTCAGGAGTGACTTCAGGCGTGTTCTGGGAAGGTGTTTCCGGAGACCTGATTTCAGAAGCTGAAGCACTACTGGCGGGCGTGGCGGGAGGCGCTGCAGTGGTGGGAGGTTGTGGGGGCAAAAG
>CAYFGW010000243.1:0-7358 GCA_964342365.1 uncultured Candidatus Sericytochromatia bacterium
ACCGCCGCGCGATCGGCGCCGCTGAGAACCTCCCCCACGGCATCGCCGCGCTCGCCGCGGCGAAGCGGCGCCGCGCCGCCGGGTCGCCCGACTCGCCCGCTGGCGTCGTCGCTGCCGCCACCGGGAGAGGTTTTCCGCCACTGACCCCGCCCGACCTCGCCGCCACTGCCGCCATTGGTACGGGGAGGCAGCGTGGCTGTGGGACTCGGGCTGGGAACCGGCTCTGCAGAAGGTGTTGCAGAAGGATCCGTGGTGGGATCCTCTGACGCCTCGGGGGCCGGGGAGGTAGAAACCACGGGGGCATCAGGGGGCGTGGCACCGCCGCCATTGGTGGCAGGCGGCGAGGAAGGCTCTGGACTGGGTTCTGGAACAACGGGCTCCAGCTCTGTTTCTAATTGTGTGGTGCGACCTGCCTGAATATCTGTGGAAGCCTCTGATTCTGCCAGGACTACGCCATTAGCGTCTCTGGCCTGCACACGCACGGTTTTAGGGCCTGTGCTCAGGGTGATCGTCGCACGGGGTGTACCTCCCGCGCGAGAAATATTGGTGTTGGCTTCCTCTGCACCCTGGCTGTTAAATACCTGTATCGCAATATCTTCTGTTTCTGTGGGAATCACCTGCACCCGGAAACCGGGCCAGCTCACGCTAAATTTGAGGAATCCGCTGGGTGACGCATCGGGAGAAGTCAGTCCACAGGCTGCCAGACCGGAGACGGAAAAGACGGTGACGCCCAGGCAAAGTGACTTGAGTTTGTTCATAACATGGCCTTCATTTTGCTATAGTTCTTTTTATTATGACAAAAAGTCTGAAGCGTTTGCACGATATGCTTCACGCTTTTTGTGTGATCCTCGTCAGATAAACGCCAAAAAGGATACAGAATCTTGAGCCGCAATCAGCCCATGAGCGTATTACAAGCCACCCGCTCCATTAAAAACGCCCTGGAAACCTGTTTTCCCTATGCTGTTCAGATTGAGGGCGAGGTGTCTAATTATCGCCCTCACTTTTCAGGGCACGCTTACTTTACACTCAAGGACGCTCACGCCCAGCTTTCGGCCGTCATGTGGAAATCCAGAGTGCATCGTCTGGCCGCCCCTCTGGAAAACGGGCAAAAGTTTGTGTGCACCGGGCAAATCACCGTTTACGAAAAAAGCGGACGCTACCAGCTGAATGTGGTGCACGCCAAGCCAGCGGGAGAAGGGGATTTACAGGCCCGTTACGAAGCCTTAAAACAAAAGCTCTGGGAACTGGGTTATTTTGACGAGAGCCACAAACGCCCCATTCCCCCTTACCCAAAACGAGTAGGAGTCATTACGTCCCCCACGGGCGCTGCCATCCGCGATATTTTGTCGATTATTCGCCGTCGGAATCCGTCTGTAGAAGTGGTGGTGCGCCCCTGTCAAGTGCAGGGCGAAAAAGCCGCTCCCGATCTGGTAAAGGCATTACATGAAATGAACCAGTGGCAGGGCGTGGACGTGATTATTATGGGGCGGGGCGGCGGCTCTTTAGAAGATCTGTGGGCCTTTAACGAAGAAACGGTAGCCGAAGCGGTGTTTACCTCAAAGATTCCGGTGATTTCTGCAGTGGGCCATGAAGTAGATATTGCGCTGAGCGATCTGGTAGCAGATCAACGGGCTGCCACCCCTTCGGCAGCTGCAGAACTGGCGGTACCGCCCCGCAACGAAATGCTGGGGCAGCTTCTGTACTATCAGGAGCGCAGCACGCAACTGATGCAACAGTACCTGAGAGAGGCCCGCTTAAAACTCAGCGGATTGCAGCAGCATCACCAGCTCCAGCCGCCTCATGCCCGTATTGCCTTACAACAGGATCGTTTGGCACAGCAGCAGCGTCAGCTGCAGCGGGCCATGACCCATAATCTGGAGCGTTCGCAACAACGCTTAACAGCCCTTGCTCAGCGGATTGAAGCACTGACTCCTCACAACACCTTTTCAAGAGGATTTGTGCAACTGGAGCAAAAGGGCAAAACCGTAAAATCCCGTGATCAGCTCACCACGGGAAAAACCACCCTGTACTTTGCAGACGGGGCCGTGGAAGTGAATTTGCAAGATATGCAACACCGCATGTTTTAGCAATAAGAAATTAGCACCAGAAAGAAGAAATTATGACTTTTGAAGCCAAGTTAAAACGCTTAGAAGAACTCGTAGACACCCTTGAATCCGAAGAGGTGACCCTCAAAAACGCTCTGGAAGCTTACGAAGAAAGCCAGACGCTGATTGCTGAAGCGCAAAAAAACCTCACCGAAGCCGAAAAAAAAGTGCAACAGCTGAATCAGCAGGGCGAAGTGTTTATGTTAGAAGATTTTGAAAGCGAAGACTAAAAGCAAAGGTCAAAAGATTCGCTTCATCATGCGGTGGGGAATCCGGGCATCCATAAAAACTTCACCATAGGCGGTAAAGCCCAACTTTTCATAAAAGCCAATGGCTTCACACTGAGCCCCTAGCTTAAAATGGGTCAAATCATCATCGCGACCCAACTCAATGAGGCCCTTCACCAGGGCCTGACCGATTCCCTTTCCTCGCCAGGGTTTAAGTACGGCAATGCGCTCCAGTTTGCCCCATTCAACGCCCTCCGTCTCGACGATGCGTAAGCGGGCTGTGCCCACGGCTTCGGAGCCGGTCCAGTACAAAATATGATGGGCCTGATCGTCCAAACCGTCCATTTCCTCGGCTTCAGACACGTTTTGTTCTTGCATAAACACCACGCGCCGAATCTGAAAGGCCGTCTCTTGCTCAGCGGGTGTGGTGACGAGTTGCACAGGGTTAAAAGGCGTACACATGGCGGTTAGTTTAGCACACACTTCACACACTGACCACAAGCTCATACCCCCTTTTCACAACAACCCCTTTTTTAAAAAGGGGCACAGGGGATATAATACGTAACCTTATGCCGTCAAACACTACGCCGAGCACTACACCGCGAGAAACCCTGTTTCATACCATGCTGCCCTGGATGCGCCCTTATGCAAGCACTTTTGTGGTGGCGGTTTTGCTATTGCTTTTTTCTTCAGGGGCCAAGATGCTGGGGCCGATTATTTTACAGCAGGCCATTGACACGTATATTTTGCCCGGTAACTTTCAGGGGTTGAGTGTATTGCTAGGGGGCTATGTTTTACTGGTGATTGCGGGCTTTGCCGCCCATTACTGGCAATTGATTCAGCTAGAAACCGCGGGCTTACAAATTATTGGAACCCTCAAAAAGGCCGCCTTTCGCCATCTGGTGAATCTGGATTTGCCCTTTTTTGATCAGCACACCACGGGAAAACTGGTGTCGCGTATTGAAAATGATGCCAATGCCATGAAAATTTTGTTCAGCAGCGTGATGTCTAACGTGGTGAGCAATTTACTGGTCATGATAGGTATGTTTGGCATCATGGCGTGGCAGTACGATCTCAAACTGGCAGTGTATGTGGTGGGCATTTGCCCGCTCATCCTGGCCGCAGGCGTACTTTTTCAGCGATTGATGCGACCGCTATTAATCCGGATTCGTGAAAAAGTAGCGGAAGTCAACGGCCTGCTTACCGAAGTCATTCAGGGCATTGGCACCATTCAAATGTTTGAGCAGCAGGATCGCTTTATGCAGCGCATTAAAGAAAGCAGCGTGGCCAAAAACCGTCTTGAATCCTGGATGACCATCGGGTTTAACAGCTTTTTTAACGTGCTCTTTTTTGTACAAAATCTGGCGCTAGCTCTGGTGCTGTGGTTTGGCGGAAATCTGGTGATGGACGGCGGGCTGTCGGTGGGTTCTCTGGTGTTATTTATGGTGTTTATTCGCACCTTTTTTGGCCCGATTATGTTTTTGTCCTCTCAGTTTAACGAATTCCAAAAAGCCGTGGCCGGGGGACACCGTATTTTTGATTTATTGCAACAGCGCGCCCAGGTTCAAAACCCGACCGCACCGGTTACAGCTCCCACGGGGCTCTGGGACATTGAGTTTAAAAACGTCTACTTTCGCTATCCCGGTGCCGAAGGCTGGACCTTAGAAAACGTAAGCTTTCACTGCAAGGCAGGAGAACACTGGGCTTTAGTGGGCTCCACCGGCAGTGGCAAAACCACGATTATTTCACTGCTGCTGCGCTTTTATGATCCGCAACGGGGGCAAATTCTGGTGAACGGCATAGATATTCAAACCCTTCTGCTCAAAGATCTGCGGGCGGGTGTGGGATTGGTACTGCAGGACGTGATTTTTTTCCCGGGCACGCTCTGGCAAAATCTGGTACTAGACAATCAACAGCTCGAACGCACACAGGTCAAATCCACACTGAGCACCATTGGCTTAGACCAGCTTATTGAACGCCTGCCCACGGGCTACGATACCCGCCTGGAAGAAGGGGCCCATAACCTCTCCGAAGGCGAACAGCAATTGCTCAGCTTTGGCCGGGCGCTGTTGCGAGATCCGCAACTGCTGATCCTGGACGAGGCCACCAGTCACGTGGATCCCGAAACCGAAGGCAAAATTCAGAGCGCCATGCATAGCGTCCTGCGGGGACGTACCGCTCTGATTATTGCTCACCGCCTGAGCACCATTGAGGCCACGGATCAGATTCTGGTGCTGGACCAGGGCAAAGTCATTGAAACCGGCTCGCACCGGGAACTTATCGCGCGAGAAGGCCATTACGCCCGCCTTCATGAATTGCAGGCCCAACATGTTTGATCTCTTCCGCTGGCTCTGGCCCTTCTGGAAACCTTTTCGCTTGCGCATGGTGTTTCTGGTGGTGCTTACGCCCGTTACCGTACTCTTCAACATCTGGAGTCCGGTGTTTATTAAACGTATTTTCGACGCCCTGCAAGCGGGCAGCATTACCCGCGACTTTCTGTTTCAGCAGGTGGGCATTATTCTGGCGCTGGGGATTGGCTACTTTTTATTGAATATGACCATGCAGAGCCTGCGGGGCGTTACCAACTTTGACTTTGAGAACGCCTTTCGCCTGCGCTTATCCCGCGTGATTTTACAGCTGGGCCGCGGCTTTTTCTATCGCTTTCGCACGGGTGATGTGACCACCCGCCTGATTGACGATATTAGCGAAAAAAAACTGGGATGGTTTGCCTGTAGCGGCACCTTCCGCTTTTATCAGGCGTTGCTCACCGTCGTGGGCAGTCTGTTCTTTATGGCCCGACTTAACGGGACGCTGACCCTGGTCACCCTGATACCTCTTCTGTTTGTGGTGGCTTACTATATCATCTCTTCTCAGCGTACGATTCGCTATGCCAAATCCAGTCAAAAAAGTATTTCCGAGCTCAATGCCTATCTCACCTCCACCCTCGACGGCATTCGCGTGCTCAAAGCCTATGGTCAGGAAAACCAGGCCAGTACCTCCTTTGATGAAGTGGTAGACGAACAAATTGCCCGCGAGCTGGAGCTTACCAAAGTCCGGTCCTTTTTAGAGATTGCCTACAGCCGCTTTTCAGAACTGGGCATGCTCAGCGTCTTCTTTGTGGGCGGCTGGCTGGTGATTCGCGGACAGCTCAGCCTGGGAACTCTGGTGGCCTTCAACTCGTATATCTTTAAACTGATCTGGCCCATGGTGGATGTGGGACAGTTTTTTATCAAAGGTCGTCAGGCCTCGGTATCGGTGGAACGGGTGCGAGAACTGGAAGATTACCCCCCCGAAATTCAAAACGCCAACCACCCACTGGCATTGCCCAATGGCCCTCTGAAATTGGAATTTAAAGATATAGACTACACCTTCGACCAACCCGCTTTGCAGCAGGTCAATCTACTGGCCCGCTCTGGAGAAATGACGGCACTGGCTGGCCCCATCGGCAGCGGAAAAAGCTTGTTATTGGATATGGTGCCCCGCATGATTGAGCCCCAGTCCGGTGAGGTGCTGCTTAACGGAAAGCCTCTACAGGCTTACGACTTGCGGGCCTTGAGAGAAGAAATTGGCGTGGTCAGCCAGACGCCCAGCCTGTTTTCCGCCACGCTCAGAGAAAACGTGCTCTTTGGCCGCGACTTTGGTGAAGAAACCGGAGAACGGCTTGCAGAAGCTCTGGAAGTGGCTCAGTTCAGCGAGGAACTCCACCGACTGGAAGCGGGATTGGACACCCGCGTGGGGCAGCGCGGGGTCAGGCTTTCCGGAGGCCAGAAGCAGCGTATCGCCATTGCCCGGGCGCTCATTGGCAAGCCCCGCATTTTGATTCTCGATGACTGCACCTCGGCCTTAGACGCCGACACAGAAGCACACTTCTGGAACGCGCTGGCCGATTATAGTCCCGAAACGCTGGTGCTACTGGTGACCCATCGCAGAAACACCTTACAGCAGGCGGATCGGGTGGTGCTCTTAGAAAATGGCCAGGTGCTCACGGAAAACACGGGCGAAGCCATTCAACTGCACACCCGCTTTCAGGAACTTTACGCAGCCTGAGTTTTACTAGAAGCTCTTACTCAAAGCTTTTGCCAAATACCTGTACATAGTAGGGTTCCCCATTTGCTGTGGTGGCGTAGCCAATACCAATCTCCGCCACTTCCGTTTTCAGGATATTTTCACGGTGGCCGGGAGATTCCATCCAGCTGGTCACAACCGCTTCAGCAGAAGCCTGATTATAGGCCACGTTTTCAGCAATGGCTGACCAGTCGTAGCCCACGCGCTCAATACGGTCTCTTAGTTTAGAATCGTCGGAACCGGTATGGGACAAAAACTTGTTTCGGGCCATATCATCGGCATGGGTTTGTGCCGCCAGAGCCAGCTGAGTATTCAAATTGAGAGCAGGCAGGTTGCGATTGACCCGCTCAGCATTGGTACGCTCCAGAATATCTTCCACAATGCGCTGGAGTCGGCCCGTTTGAGGAGAATCGGTAGCAGTCGGTGCTGAAGCGTTTGCGGCTTCCGTAGCGGTGCCGCCCACGGTGGGTGTGGAATTCTCGACCACCGCAGGGGCAGGAGGTCCAGCGTTACAACTGTAGAGAAATAGGCTGCTTAATAAAATCAGGGTCGTTTTTTGCATGATGATGCCTTTCTAGTGCTGTCATCAACGGGCGGTGCCAAAAACCTGTACTGAGTATATACGACCTCTGGCATCGCTTGCATAGCCTACGCCGATTTCCCTGAAAGAATTCCGTAAAATATTGGCCCGATGCCCCGAAGAATTCATCCAACCGTTCATCACACTTTCAGCAGTGCTGTAACCATAAGCAATATTCTCCCCGTAGGTTCTCCAGCGGTAGCCAGCTGCCGTCACACGGTCTCCGGCACTGCTTCCATCAAGACCCGTATGGCTGAAATAATCGTTTTGCGCCATATCCAGAGCGTGAGCGTAAGCTGCGGCACTCAATTTGGCATTCAGCGTAAGAGCAGGCAGGCTTTCTTTTTGACGCTCTGCGTTGGTAATATCTACCACCCCCTG
>CAYFGW010000244.1:0-7218 GCA_964342365.1 uncultured Candidatus Sericytochromatia bacterium
AAGGCGAAAAGCCCCTGCTGTCGCTAGTGCAAGATTTACTCCAGCACGGAGAATTTACGCCCCAGGGCTTAAAAAACACCAAAAATCTGGTGTACTGGAATCGTTCTGAAGATCCCTCAGCATTACCCGCTCTGGAGCGCACTCTTTTTGAAGATCGCATCAAGGACTTAGACGCCCTACCTTTGCCCCGGCGAGACATTATGCAGGCCTGGTGGCCCGAAACTAACGAAAATATTACCTTCCAGCGGGGCGTATACACCTCCCGCGGCTGCTCCTTTCGCTGCCATTTTTGTATGTACAGCGAACGGGCCAATCTGATTCGCTATATTTCCATTGATAAAGTCATGGAAGACCTTTTAGACATTGTGCGGAAGCACCCTGAGCAGGATCAGGTGGTGTTTTACGACGATTTATTTGTTACCAAAAAATCCCGTTTGAAGGCCCTGGCCGAGGCCATTCGCTCAGAAAAGCTGCACCAGCGTCTGAGTTTTTCTTGTATGGCCAAAACCAGCTTTTTTGACAAAGAATATGCCCAGATTCTCAAAGACATGAACGTGCGCATGATTTCCTGGGGTTTTGAAAGCGGTGCGGATCCGGTATTGCAATATCTTAAAGATCGTCACTCCACCGTGGAAAAACACCAGCGCTCCGTGGATATTGCCCACGATCACGGTATTATGTCCGGTGGTTATTTTATTATTGGAGCCCCTCCGGAAACCCGCGCCCATTTGAGCAAAACCTACTGGTTTATTCGGCACAACCTTTCTCGTATGCCCGCCATGGGTATTTATCCGGTGATCCCTTTGCCCGGCACTACCCTCTGGACAGAAACCGCGCAGCGGGGTCTGATTGACGATTCTTTTGAACAATGGGAGCACATGGGCTTTTTGCACCTGGACGACCATTATCTGCACCTCAACGAGCACTATGACAAGGCTTTTTTGAAAGACGCTTATCACGAGCGCTTTATGCCCCTGCACACCCTGCCCAATCTGAGCTTTCCAAAGGTTTTAAAACGCCACGCTCAGGCCCGTCCCTATTTTGAGGCGGTGGCCCGGGATCTTAAAACCTTGATTCCCGCAGGGGCCAGCGTTCTTGAGATTGAGCGAGGCGACCGGGAACTGGCTTTTGCCATGGAGGACCACTGTCAGTGGCAAGAACAGCTGTGGACACAACCGTTGAAAACCTCTGCAGATTCCTCCTCTGAGACGCCTTCTGACTGGACTGTAATGACCCACACCCTTGAAAAAGTGGGCTTAGACAGTTCCCTCTGGCACAACCTGAAGGCACTGGATGCGCCCTGTTTTTTGCTGGTGGAAAATGCGGGGCACTGGAAACAGGTGCTGGGGCTACTCGCCGGGCGTTTTCCCGATTGGTTGGACTATACGGACATGTATCAGCGTAATTACCGCTATACACTCCAGACCCTGAAAAAGGCCCTTGAAGCCCAGGACTTGACGGTATCAAGAGTGTTTCGCTACGGACTGCCGGAGAGTGGTGATGGGGCAAATGCTCAGCGAGAAGCGCTCATTTCTCTGGTTCAGCAACATTTGCCCGTACAGCACGGGGTAGAATACCTGCATGATTTTGCTTATGGACTGGTGGTAGACCGTGCGGGTCGGACTTCTCTACGTTGACAATTTTGAGCAGGAGCGCAGCCAAAAAATCGGGTCCCTGGGCCTGGGATATATTGCGGCGTATTTAAACAAACACCTGCCGGGAATTGCCGTGGACATTGCCATGACTCCCGAAGAGTTGATTGCTTTTGAATGCGATATTATCGGGGTGTCGGCTTATTCTGAAACTTTGCCCATGGCGGTGGCCCATGCTAAAACCCTGAAACAACACAGCGATATTCCTCTTGTGCTGGGCGGGCCCCATATTGCCACCAATCCACTGGATTTGCCAGAACCCTTCGATCTGGGCGTGCCCGGAGAAGGAGAAGAGGTGTTCTTACAGCTGGTGAAGCTCTGTGGCGAAAACGGTCTGACCCCGAAACGTCTGGGAGCGATTCAGGGTGTGACCTTTTACGAGGATGGTGCGTTGCGCAACACCGGCAGAGCCCCCGATATTATGGACATGGATTCGCTGGCTCACCCCAATCGGCTGCTGATGTTTCGTTCCATGTACAAAAATATTCCTCATTTTGAACCCACGATTCATATTCACACCGCCCGGGGCTGTCCGTATCGCTGTACCTTTTGCTCAGCCCCTCTGGTGAACCCCCGCTGGCGCTTTCACAGTCCGGAGTGGGTCGTGGAAGAACTGGAACTCATTGCCCGTCAGTTTCCTCAATTTCGTGAAATCACCATTTCTGACGATTTGTTTACCCTCAAAAAAAGTCGCTTAGAAACGCTGGTGAAACAAATCCGTGCGGCGGATTTGCACAAGCGCTTTGCGTTTTTCTGTTCTTCTCGCTCCAATACTATGACCCACGATATGGCCCGTCTGCTGCGAGATATGAACATGGTGATGGTGAGCTTCGGGTTGGAGTCCGCTGCAGATCGCGTGATTCGTGATCTGAAAGGCGTGGGCACAAGCCAGGGCGATTATGAGCGGGTCCTGGACATGTGCGATCATTACGGTATTTATGCTCATGGCAATTTTATTGTGGGAGCTCAGGATGAGAGTGTGCAGGAACTACAGGAAACCTGGCAATTCGTGCGCAATAATCACGATCGGCTGGCTTCGGTTTACTTTAGTCACATGACGCCCTTTCCGGGCACAAAGGTGTGGGAAGACGGTCTAAAAGCCGGGCGCTTTGACCCGGAGACCCTGGACTACCGCGTGCTGAATCTGGAGTATGAACAGGGCACCTCGGTATTTTTAAATACCCACTACGATGAAGGGTTTTATGCCGGCGCCTTTCCCCGTTTTAAGCGCCACGAAAATTACCTGAACGACCGCTATTACCAGGAGCAAACCCTGATTGCGGACGTTACCCAGCAGGAGCGCCAGGCGATTCCCGAGCTGATTTTGCAAATTTTGTCGCAAATGGGTTGGAAAAATATTGCGCTTATTGCCGAGCAGGAAAGTTGGGTTTCTCTAAAAAAAGCCCAAAAAGCCAAAACCCGTGAGGAAACCTATTACCTGACAGAAACCGACGTGCGCGTGGTGCCTCATACGCTCAGTGAACTCAAAAATTTAAAAGCGCCCCCGCAAATAGACAACACAGAAATCGACGGTTTTGTGCTGTTCTATACCTTTGAACAGGAGCGGGAGCCCCATCACCAGTTGCCGCAGTTCTTTAATAAACCCCTGCTGACCATTAACTACAATATGGCCTCCTACCCCATTTTGTCGCGCTTGCTTGTAGGAGAGTGGCGCGAAGGGATTTACGGGCTCACCCGCCGTCGCTTTTTGCGTTATTTTACCCTGCACTCGCTCAATAAAATGCTCAATGCCGCCGACTATTTGCTGGTGCAGAGCCTGCCCAATCGCATTCGAGTACCCATTAACTACGACAATTTATACAAACTGCTGGGCACTGACAAATTGCCCGATCCCGACACCCTCAGCTATATTTCCCTTTTTGCCCACAAAGATCGTTTGCCCCGTCCTCGCAATCCGCAACAGCATATTCCTCAGGAGAACCCATGAACCCGCAAGACTTCAGGTCCCATGCCCATGAGCTCGTGGACTGGATGGCCGACTATTTAGAAAACGTCCAAAAATATCCCGTTACCCCCGACACGCAGCCTGGAGACGTATTTGAGCAACTGCCCACCAGCGCGCCTGAGCAGGGAGAGCCTTTTGACGGCATTTTTGCCGACTTCGAAGCCCGGATTTTGCCCGCCATGACGCACTGGCAGCATCCTCGCTTTTTTGGCTATTTTCCCGCCAATGCCAGTCCGCCTTCGCTTCTGGGAGAAATGCTCATGTCCACCCTGGGGGCGCAGTGTATGAGCTGGATTACCTCTCCGGCCGCTGCTGAATTGGAAGAGCGGGTCATGGACTGGCTCCGGCAGGCTATTGACCTGCCAGATACCTTCACAGGCGTCATTCAGGATACCGCTTCCACCGCTACCCTCTGTGCTCTCCTGTCGGCCCGAGAACGGGCCACGGGATTTGACATCAATCAGAAGGGGTTTTCTGGTCAGCGCTTTCGGGTGTATGCATCTACCGAAATTCATTCTTCCATTGAAAAAGACGTGCGTATTGCGGGTTTTGGCAGCGAAAATCTGGTGCATATTCCCGTGGATCAATACTTTGCCATGTGTCCTGAGGCTCTGGAAGCCGCCATTGAAAAGGACAAGGCCGACGGCTTTACTCCGCTGTGTGTAGTGGGGGCCTGGGGCACCACCAGCTCTACTGCTCTGGACCCTCTGGAGCCGCTGGCGGATATTGCTGACCGGCACGAACTCTGGTTTCACGTGGATGCGGCCTATGCAGGTTCTGCCTTTATTCTGCCAGAACATCGGACGTTGGCCACTGGGCTAGAACGTGCTGACTCCGTGGTGTTTAACCCTCATAAATGGCTCATGACCCACTTTGATTGTTCGGCCTACTTTGTGAAAGATGTAAACACGCTGACCCGCACCTTTGGGCTCACGCCGGAGTATTTAAAGACCGATCAGGATCGTCAGGTGAACAATTACAGAGACTGGGGAATCCAGCTGGGACGACGTTTTCGTAGTCTTAAACTCTGGTTTGTGATGCGCAGCTATGGATTGAAAGGCCTACAGCATATTTTGCGACAGCACATTCAGTGGATTCAGCAACTCACCGAAGAGATCGTGGCCCATCCGGATTTTGAAGTGATGGCCCCTGTGCCTCTGAATCTGGTGTGCTTTCGCTATGTGGGGGTGCCAGAACCAGAGCGAGACGCTTTTAACACGCGCTTACTGAAAACCCTCAACGCCACGGGACAGCTGTTTTTAACCCACACCCGCTTAAACGAAAAATACAGCCTGCGTCTGGTGGCGGGACAGGTGTCTACCACCGAAAATGACGTGCAGGCTGCATGGGTTCAGATTCAGGAAGTTGCTAGCTGTCTGACTCCGTAGCGGTTTCCGCAGCGGGCTCATCCACTTCTATTTCCATTTCTACAGCGGGAGATTCCATAGCACCACTAAATCCTTCACTGAAGCCTTCTGCAAATTCTTCGCCCAGTTCTCCGAAAATCTCTTCAAAGGGCAGCTGAGAGAAGTCAATGTCCAGCACCAGCTTGCCTTCCATGGTTTCAGGAGTATGGTAGGTGGCACTGTAAATGCTGCGGAACGCTTTGGCCACCATCTGGGCTTCTTCTTCATCTTCACCAATCAGGCCATAAGTG
Source organism: uncultured Candidatus Sericytochromatia bacterium (assembly GCA_964342365.1). GTDB lineage: Bacteria > Cyanobacteriota > Sericytochromatia > UBA7694 > UBA7694 > CAXRDE01. The sequence goes on from CAYFGW010000244.1 coordinate 5,276, forward strand.
GTGGCCCATCCAATCAGGCGGGTGATGTCCATAAAGAAGGTGTTGGCAGCCTGGCGAGTATCGGTTTTGACCATTTGCGCTTTCAGTCCCGGTTGCTCAAAGCGGTTGTTGTCGAGAGCAGCCTTCACAGCAGCTTCAGTTTGGCCCAGAATCCACACATCGTCTTTTTGTGCTGCCATGGGATTCAGCATACCTTTAAGATCGTCCATGCCCGATAAGCCACCCATGCGATAGAGCGTGGCGCCTTTATATTCTCCGGCCGCCTCAAATTTGATGGGTTTGGCTTCGTCATCGGACATCAGCTCACCCATATCAAAGCGGAACTTGTTTTTGAGTACGGTCTCAAAAGCGGGACCTGTGCCCTTTTGCAGACCCAGCACCATCACGGACTGGGGCACCTGCTGATTGGGCAGTTCCACCACGGAAAAACCGTAGTTGCCGTCTAAGTAGGGCAGCAGGTCTTTGTCCAGGCTCAGGCCCGTGAACTGCGGCAGAAGCTTGGTATAAGACATTTCGTTAAGGACCGCAAAATTCTCAGACGTGGCCAGGCGAGCGGGATCCATGGGGAAGGGCTGTTCCAGAGCCAGATCCAGTTTTTCGCCCACAAACACAAAGGGAGATGGGCCTAAGAGACGCTTTTTCATACGATTTTTGTCAGGACTGGGAGATTTAAGCTTTTTTAAGTAGGCCTTTTGAAAGGGGGTGAGTCGCGCCATATCGTGAGCGGCCACGCCTTCAAACACCATTTGCTTATTTTTATAGTTCATGCCAAAGCCAAGGCCGCGGGAAAGGGGTATCAATTCTGCCAGTAAGTCAATATCGCTCTGGGGCAGATCAATTTCATTTTTCATGACTTCGGCCAGTTCCACCAGGGCGTTTAGATCCGTGTACATCCAGAAGGGGTGCTCTTTTAAAGGCGCTTTAACATGGTTGAAGTAAGGTACGCTGGTCAGACGAAACTCTGATTCTACAGGGTGCACCTGACCCAGATAGAGCATGGTTTTGAGCTGGTGGCTGTCAGGGCCGATGGTAGCAATCACAGTGTCGTCCTGTACCGCAACGCTCAGACGTTGATACACCGGCTCGTCTTCATCCATGACAAAGGTATAAAGGGTCTGGGGACCAAAGGATTCCCGCACAAATCCGGTGGTTTCACCGTCTGCTTCAAGGGTATTGAAAAGTTTGTTCATCACGGATTTGGCTTTGGGGCCGGACTTAACGTCCAACTGAAACAGCAGATCTCCTGCCCGGTTCGGGAAAGCCCGGTAGCCGGCGGTCATGTGAGTACCCAGATTGAGCAGCACGTCCCAGAAGAGATCAATGCCGGTTTCTTCTTTGAGTTCCTTATTGAAACTGTCAAACATGGCCATGAGATCATCGCCATCTTCCACTTTGGTTTCTTTGACCTCGGGGGTTTCACCTTCTTCACTGGTGGTGACAGTGACCTTGGCACTGCCTTTGGCGTCTTTCACCACTTCATCAAATAGCGATTTCCAGGTTTGCAGGTCAATTTTAACGGTCATCAGCGCGTGGGTATCGTCCCGGTAGGTGCCCAGATGCTGAGCCAGATGGCTTTTAAAGGTTTCCTTATGATAACCATGATCGTGTTGATGAGCAAAAGCGGACAGGCCCATATTCATTGACAACAGGGCAGCGGTAGCCAGGGTGGTGAAATAGCGCATGAAAAAACCTCGTGATATTCGTTGTGCTACAGCATAACACGATGTTTACGAAAGGATGCTGTAGCCGCCGTCTACCACCAGTGTCTGTCCTTGCACCATATCGGACAGGCCAGAACACAAAAACAGCGCCACGTTGGCCACGTCTTCGGGAGTGGTGAGTCGCCCGGCGGGCGTGCGCTCTGCAGAGGTATCTAGCAAAGCCTCGCGATTGGGAAAATGATCCAGAGCAGCGGTATCCACTACCCCTGCAGAGAGGGTGTT
>CAYFGW010000245.1:0-7198 GCA_964342365.1 uncultured Candidatus Sericytochromatia bacterium
CAGGGCTTCGTTTACATCATCCAGCGTCTGCAAGGCGTCTCCGGCAGAGCGAAAAATCATATCCGTCAGCTTTTTTCTTTTGTCGGGATCCTGTTCAGATTTATAGAGCAAATCTTTGATAGAAATAATATTGGTGATGGGAGCCCGCAAGTTGTGAGAGGCAATGTGCGTGAAGTTTTCGAGCTGCTGATTTTGTCTCACCAGCAAATCGTTGGTTTCTTTTAAGAGAATTTCTTGTTCTCTCAGGGGTGTCGTATCCAGATAGGAACCCAACAGCAGGCGTTGACCGTTTTTAGACACAATGCCCTGGGAAATCACGTGGCGTACGTTGCCGTCAGGTCGGACAATGCGCTGCTCAATAGAATATTCTTTCCCGTCTTCAATGGCATTCCGAATAGCTTCTTCCGAACGCGCCCGATCTCCGGGGTGGGTGAGTTCCAAGCGCACTTCGGTGGAGGGCGTAATACTTCCAGGTTCTAAGCCGCAAATTCTGAAAAACTCGTCAGACCAGACGTTCTCTCCAGTGTCCAGATTCATTTGCCAGCTGCCCACGTGAGCCAGTTCTTCGGCCTTCTGGGAGCGCTTTTGCTCTTCGCGCAGCCGGTTTTCGATATGCTTGCGCTCGGTAATGTCTTCTAACTGAAGCACAAAATTGGCGGGAAGCTTGCTATCTTCTTTGATGGCGGCCAGGTAAAAGGTGCCCCAGCAGGTGGAATTGTCGGTCTTTTTATAGCAGGCCTCAAATTTAAAGGCGTCAATTTTTCCTGAGAGCAATTTACGCATTTCCGGGGTTTTGCGAATGGGAGAGAACTCATAAATACTGCTGTCAATGAGCACTTCCTCGCTGTAGTCAAGGCGCTCACAAAGGGATGTATTGACCCGTTTAAAGATGCCGTTTTTATCAAAAAGAGCGTTGCCAATCGTCGCAGACTCAAAGGCCGTCTTAAACAGCGACTGGGCTTTGTCTTTTTCTTTTTGAATCTCTTTGAGTTCAGTCAGATCCACAAAGGTAAATACGGTGCCATTTACCACATGCTTATCGGTACGAAAGGGCTGGATTTTCATCAGGTACACCATGCCGTCTCTGGTGGTAACTTCTGCTTCGTAACTGTTTAAGCTGTGAAATACCCGCTTGGCATGACGCAAAAGCTCCGCTTCAGAAATGACGGTGAAGGAGTGGGTAAAGGTGCTAAAGGGTCTGCCAATATCTTGCTCTTTGATGGCAAAAAGCGTTTGCACCGTGGGCGTAATCTTGCGAATACAAAAATCTTTGTCCAAAAACAGCGTGGCAATATTGGTGCTGCTAATGAGGTTGTCAATGTCGTTTTTGGCCTCGCGCAGTTCTTCAATTTTGTTTTGAAATTCTTCGTTGACGGTGTGCAGTTCTTCGTTAACGGACTGAAGTTCTTCGTTACTGGACTGCAATTCTTCGTTGGAAGACAACAGCTCTTCATTACTGGTTTGCAGGGCTTCGTTGGTGACTTCAAGATCTTCCACGGTGCGCTGTAAACGAAGCTGGGTGGCTTCCAGTTCGTTTTCTAATAAATGCACCTGATCCAGATTTCCCTGCTGCTGAATATTCCACACTTCTTTTTGTTGATCTTCTGCTTCATAGGTGGTGAACTGGAGCAGTACGAGGGGGCGTTCCTGATTGTCCAGAAAAACCTGGCTCACGTTGAGATGGGCCAGCACTTGCTGTTTGCCCTTTTTGTACTTTAGCGGAGAAAAGAGCACGTCCTGGCCCGTTTTTAATACCTGTCGGGCCGCTCCTCGCACAAGCACTGCGGTTTGTCGGGGCAAGCAGTCATAAAAAGACATGGACGCTTTGGGAAAGTAAATATATTCTTCCACAGCGCCCTTGCTGTATAAAATTTGCCCATCATCGTCAATGAACACCGTGGCATAGGTAAAGTGGTGCTGGAGGGCGTCTTCAAAGACCTGATGACTCTGGCGCGTTTGATAGGACGCTGACGTGTAGTCCTCTTGCAAAATAGGGACAGGTTCAGAAGTGCGCGGGGGCTGAACCCTTCCAATACGAGAGGGGTGGGGTTTAAATATAGCCCGTCGGGCGTCTTTGTGTTTGAGCTGAAAAATATTCCACTGGCTGTTGAGGGTTTTGAAGTCCTCGGCGTGCTGATTGCCCAGGGTTTCGCTGGGGCCTAAAAAGAGTACGCTTTGCTCGTCTAAGGAAAATTTCAAATGCTTCAGAATAATATCCTGGTACTCAGGTTCAAAATAAATCAGTAAGTTGCGGCAAATGAGCAAATCAATATGCATAAACGGGGGATCGGTGAGCAAATCGTGTTGAGAAAACACAATATTATTGCGCAAATGCTTTTTGATTTTTAGCGTGTTGTCCTTGCCGCGATCAAAGCTTACGGTCATGTACTGGGGCGGAATTTCGTAGGCCGTACTCTGGTTAAAGACACCCTGACTGGCCCGTTGCAAGGCGGTACTGTCTAAGTCTGTGGCAAAAATCTTGTAACGAAAAGGATTTTCGCGCCGTTTACGAATAGATTCCAGCATCATGGCCACAGAATAAGCCTCTTCTCCCGTGGAACAGCCCGCCACCCAGATGCGATAATGCTTGCGCGAGGCGTTCAGGTGGGTGCTCAGAAGCAGCGCCTCCAGTTTTTCCCAGGCCTCTGGATCTCTGAAAAAGTGGGTGACTCCAATATAAAATTCCTGCCGTAGCAAGTTGATTTCTTCCGGGGTTTTCTCAATATAGTTCAAATAACTTTGCATGGAGTCCAGATGATTGACCCGCATGCGTTTCTCTACGCGGCGCTGGAGGGTGGTCTTGCGGTAGGCTTTCTCAAAATCCACGCCCGTTTGCTCGGTGGTAGTTCTCAAGATTTTTTCAAAGTATTTGTTCTCACGGGAGCGGGATTTTTTATCCTGAACCCAGGCCGTGCTGGTGCTTTGTTGGGCAATGTCTACCACCTTTTTGGCCAGGTCCTGCGGTGATCCGGAATAGTCCACCAGCCCCAGATCCAGGCTGGCATTGGGCATGCCGTCAAACTCAGAGGACTCCGGGCTCTGACACAACACCAGTCCGCCGTGCTCTTTGACGGTTTTGATACCCCGGGAACCGTCCGTTCCCGTTCCTGACAGGACTATGCCAATACTGCGGTCGTTGTAGGATTCGCCCAGACTGTCAAAAAACAGATCCACCGGGGTATTAATTAGCTTGTCTTTGGGCTTGGCCTGGGTACTTAAACGACCGTCGTCTTTAATCAACAAATTTTTGTCATTGGGCATGAGGTAAATATGGTTAGGCTGTAAGCGCACCACCCGTTTGACCGTTTGAATAGTCATCTGGGTGTGCTTTTGAAGGATCTCGCCCATCATGCTTTTGTGATCAGAGGACAGATGCTGAATCACAATAAAAGCCAGATCCGTATCCTGCGGAATTTCATCAAAAAAGCTTTGAAGTGCTTTAAGTCCCCCTGCAGAAGCGCCAATGCCCACCACAAAAGAAGGCGCAGGATTTTTTTTTGACGTTGTTTTACTCATGGGGCGGGGCCTTTTGTTCCAGATAGTTTGCCATTTCCGTTTTCAGGGTTTGCAGAGAAATGGGTTTGGTAATGACCTTTTTGATGACGTCATAATCTTTGGTGCGCTGCAAATCTTCGGGGTAATCAGAGGAAGAAAGCACCCAGATGTCGATATCTTGCAGCAGGTTTTCTGCGGCCATAAGATCCAGCAGGTCCCAACCATCCATGACGGGCATATTGAGATCCAACAAAATGAGTTGGGGCAAGGCACGCTTTTCAAGAGACTTAAGATGCTGGTAAGCGGTGTCGCCATCTTCAAAGGTATCGACGTCCTTGATGCCGCACTTACCAAGCAACTCCGTGATTAAAAATCGAAAAATGGGGTCGTCGTCAATGGCCAGCGCTTTCAAATCAGGAACGTCCTTTCGGTATGTTTTACTAGTGTAACGGTTTTTTGTTCTCAACTATTTAAAAGTACGTTAAAAGGCAATTAAACACATTCATTTCTATGAATACTTGCAAGAAATATTAACTATCAGTTATTTATCAAGTGTTACAGAGGCTTATTATGGCGCAGCTCAGAATTAATAATATTAATACCGGTGCAAAGATTTATGCGCTCCAGGTGCCCGCCGGGCAGCAAATAGCGGATTTGGTGGACGTGGGCAAAAATGACGGCCTGGATCAAATTTATTTTCAGATTGAAGACCGGCTCTACCTGGCGGAGGGCGACGGTCTGGACTTTTCGGGGATTAATAAGGGCCTGTTTCCCACCATGGAACTATTTGAAAAAGACGGCGGGCGTGAGTTTGCGCGGGTCATTGCCGTGGACAATGAAGTGAACACGGCCACCGAAGGTGCAAAAAACGTGCTGGCCGTGGTCGGAGCCAGCGTAGGTCTGGGCGTCACCGGTGGGGGCATCATGGGCGCCAGAGCGATGTCTCGGGTTGCGCCGGGTATACAGTCCGTAAAACAGGGGAGTCAATTGTTAAATACCGGGTTTAAAACCCTCAGCGGTACCCAGGCTTCTCAGGGCAGTTTACTGGGCAGTATTGGCAATCGTATTTTTAAGGGGATTCCATCGCGGGTGAAAGGGGCCGTGCACGGTACCCACATGATGGATCAGGGGGCCCGTCAGGTGGTGAGTGGCGTGGATCTCACCGTTAAGGGAGCCCAGGAAGGGCGTCACTTGCTCAAAAAAGGAGCCTACGCGGTGGGCGCCGGACTCGCAGTGGGCACGGTGGTGCTCGGTGGTGGTGCCCTTTACGGTGCCAACCGAAATGAAACCCCAAATAAGCTGGCGCCCTACCGCACGGAACTGTAAATTTTTTGCTAAGCTGAAGTCACATTTACGGTGTTGAGGTTTGCCTGTGGTTTTTGGTGTCCTGGTCATATCTGCGTCTTACAGCATGAGAGAAATGCTTGCCCGCTATTTGTCTTCAGATAATTTTAGTGTCTATACCGCTGAATCGGCGGCCATGGCGGTTCCTCTATTAGATCAACTCAAAATTCACGCGGTGATTTCAGAGCTAGATTTAAAAGAAGCCTCCGGTCTGGATCTATTGCTCTGGCTTAATCACAAATATCCTGAAATCCACCCTATTTTTCTATGTGATCTCAATGACTCAGATCTTATGAAAGTGCTCCGGGAACAGCGGGCGGCGGTGTTTCAGCGTTCCAATTTGAATTTAATGCTGCTGCGTCAGCTTTTGTTGAATATGAGTGAGTCCGGTCGCGGTGTTACATACGCCTTTGAGCAAATTAATTTGTCAGAAATGGTACACATGGCTTCCCATGCGGGACAGGCTCGCCACGTATACATTACCAACCCCGAAAGCGCTAAAGAAGGACTTATGTGCTTCAGCCACAATAAGGTGCAGCACTCCATTTTTGGCAAACTGGCGGGAGAAGATGCTTTTTATGAAATTATGCAAATGAAGCGGGGGATGTTTGAAGAAACACCCATGATTCAGGGCAATTATTACTCTATCGACTCCAGTCTGGACAAATTATTGACCATTTCCGCCATGCGTTCGGACCAGAAAGAAATGCAGCGTCAGTCTGAGCAGGACGAAAATGAAGCGGCCACCACCTGCTGTACCGTGTTATCGGAAGATCTTAATCTCGCACAGTATTTCATGGACCATTATGAAGATGCGGATCTGGATCTGATTTATGCGGAGCGAGCGGAAGAAGCCATTGCGCAAATCAAAACCAAAACCGATTTGCTGATCGTGGATCTGGATTTGCCGGATTTGGATCTGTTTGAACTGCTAGAAAAAATGAAGCAGGAAGCGGTGGCCGTAGATATTATTTTGATGGGTTCAGAACTGGAGCCGGACATTTCTCGCTATCTGAGCTACCCTCAGGTCACCCGCTTTTTTCTTAAGCCCCATCAATTCAAGGAAATTGGTGAACTGGTGAGTTATAACTATCTCAGCCAGCAGTTTCGCGGTAAGTTGCTGAATCTGTCCCTGTTCAACGTGATTCAAACCTTTGCTTATTTCCGTCAGTCTCGTTTGTTGGAGGCCACCGACTTTTTCTCCGGGGAAACTGGGCAATTGTTTATGTCCAACGGTTTGTTGCAGCACGCCCGCTTTGGCAAAAAAACGGGTCGGGATGCTCTGAAAGAGATGCTTGGCATTCGCTACGGTATTTTCCGGCAGGAAACCTACTGGGAACCCATGAAAAACAGTTTGAAAATTGATCTTCCCCGTTTGATGCTCTACTTGACACGATTTTTGGAAGAGGAAAAACCGCAGCCCCTGCCCCGGGAAATGCTCTTGCAAAATGGTACTATGATTAGCTTGCAAGCAGAACGGATTTCTTACTTGCTCGCAGTAAGCCATCAGGAGAGCAGGGGCAAACGACTGCGGTACGGTAAAAGCGCTATATAACGCTTGTGCTGATTAACCGTGCTGACTAACTGTGACTAACGGCAGGATCTTTATATTCTAGCCCTTCCAGAATACCCACCATTTTTTCGGCCACCGCTTTGGCTGAAGCCGGATTTTGTCCGGTGATCAAACGGCTATCCATTACCACATGGGATTCGAAAGCCGGGCTGGATTCAAAAATAGCGCCTCGCTCTTTGAGAGCTGTTTCCAGTAAAAAGGGCACCACGTCTTCTTTTTCGGCCTGGCGTTCTTCTTCGTTGGTAAATGCGTTTACCTTTTTACCGGCCACCAGATAATTGCCCGCGGAAAGTTTGACATTGACCAGCGCTGCGGGACCGTGACAGACGGCGGCTACAAATCCACCCTGTTCATAAATATCGCGGGTCAGCTCCTGTAAGGCCAGATTGTCGGGAAAATCCCACATGGTGCCGTGTCCACCGGGAAAGTAAATGCCCGCGTAGTTTTGCGCTTCTGCAGTTTCGGGGGTAAAGGTGGCGCTGAGTTTACCCTGCACTTCTTCATCTTCCCAGAACGTTTTATTGTCTTCATCTTCTAAATCAAAAGCATCAGGCAAGGGTTTACCCCCCATGGGGCTCGCAAAATCCACTTCGATACCGTATTTTTTCAAGAAATTATAGGGCCGGGATGCTTCAGCCAGATGATAGCCGGTAAATTCTCCGGTGTCTCCAAGTTCTACATGATTGGTGAGTACAAATAATACGCGTTTTTTCATAACGTCTCCTTCTAAACTTGTTGTGCTTTTATTATGAAAAAAAACGCCTCAAAAGCGCATTATTTAACTGT
>CAYFGW010000246.1:0-7195 GCA_964342365.1 uncultured Candidatus Sericytochromatia bacterium
CTCTACCCGCCAAAGCTACCGGTATTGCTCTTTCCTGAATTGGCGTGGGGGCTTCATAGCCCATTTCTTCTAGCGCCTGTAAAAGTTCAGGCTGGAAGTTAAAATCTGAAAATTTCATGAAAGTCCTTTAACTGGATTCCAGAGGGGAACCGCAGAGGAAAAGCGGGGAACGAAACGCCAACCTTCGGGTGTCGTGGGCGTTCGATAGGAAAGCAAAAGAAGATTTAAATCTGTCAATCCTGAAATCCAATTTAATATATTTTATCGAATAGATAAGCTTATTTTAACATTTTGTCATACGCTTGTCTAGCGTCTGCGCTTTTTGCGGGCCGTCAAGCTATGCACAAAATAAGTCTTTACTTTTTCAGGCAGTGCGGCCTCTTTGAGCACCTCGCGATAGGCCAGAAGACTAAACGTTGTGGCATCTCCTTCATCTTTGAGGAGCGTCCACCGCAATGTCTTGGGTCCAGAAGACTTATACAACACAAAAATACCGGCGGTGGGTTGCACAGAAGCCAGCACCATAACGTAGTCATCTAGCACATAGACGCTGTGGGCTTTGCAATACATGTCTGACTCTCCCTCCGGAGGGCAAATGTCTCGCTGGGCTTGTTTGAGAATTTGGGCCTTTAACTCAGCTGGAATTTTGGCCTCTTTTGCAATCGTACTGTCCTTGACAGGAACGGGTTTGGGTGTGGCGTGTACGGGGAGTGATAAGCCCAGCAGGCAGAAAGTAAACATGATTTTTAGCATAAAATCATTGTAACCCCATAAGTCGCAAAAGAAGTATAAAAATTCTGGCCTTCATTTTTTTTGTTAAAAAACTTTACTTTTTAGTAAATATAAGTTACGATGAAGTTCATCAATAACTTGTCAACCTTCAGGAGTCCATCATGAAAATGAGCAAAATGAAAATCAATAAAAACATTCGACGTATGACCTTTTCTCTGGCGATTTTATCCTCCCTTATGACTGCTTGTGGTTCTTCACTCAACAGCACTTCTCTCCAGGCCACTTCGCCTTCTGTGTCCTTCGGACGTCACAGCGCCGGTATGCCTGCACAAGCCTCTTCACAACCCTCTTCACAACCTAATACCGAAAGCTACAACCGCATTGTGGAGAATGATTTTCTCAACACCCTCAATAACCCGCTGAGTACTTTTTCTATTGATGTGGATACCGCTTCCTATAGCAATATGCGCCGCTTTATTGAACAACAGAATCAGCTGCCACCAGCAGATGCCGTACGCATTGAGGAGCTGGTCAACTATTTTCGCTATGACTATCCTGAGCCGGTAGGAGAACACCCCTTTTCTATTAGCACTGAGCTTTCTGAATGTCCCTGGAAACCGGAACATCAACTGCTGCGCGTGGGGCTTCAAGCAGAAAGACTGGACTTTTCCAAAGCCCCTCATAGCAACCTTGTCTTTTTACTGGACGTTTCAGGCTCCATGGCTGCTCCCAATAAACTACCCCTTCTGAAAAAGTCTTTGCGTCTGCTGATTGACGAACTGCGTGAGGAAGATCGGGTGTCTATTGTGGTGTATGCCGGAGCAGCCGGAGTGGTACTGTCTCCCACTTCAGGAGATCAAAAAGAAGATATTCTGGCGGCTCTGGACGCTCTTGAAGCAGGGGGTTCTACTGCTGGTGGAGAAGGCATCGAACTGGCCTATAATCTTGCACAGCAGCATTTAATTCCCGGCGGTAACAATCGCATTATTCTGGCTACGGACGGAGACTTTAACGTGGGACCTTCCAGTGATGGAGCCATGTCCCGACTCATTGAAGAAAAACGCAACCAGGGCATATTTTTAACGGTTCTGGGCTACGGCATGGGCAATTATAAAGATAGCAAAATGGAGATTCTGGCCAATCGGGGCAACGGAAACTACGCCTATATCGACTCGCTGGCAGAAGCCAAAAAAGTGCTTGTGAACGAAGTGGGAGCCTCCATGGTGACATTGGCCAAAGACGTGAAGTTTCAGCTGGAGTTTAACCCTGCACAGGTGGCTTCGTATCGGCTGATTGGTTACGAGAATCGTCTGCTGGCCGCCGAAGATTTTGACAACGACGAAAAAGACGCCGGTGAACTTGGAGCGGGTCACACGGTTACGGCCCTGTACGAACTTGTGCCTGCAAGTGCCGACACGAGCGAGAATAACACGACTGCTGAGGGCGTTACCAGAGATTTGACCTACACCCAGACCGAAATCAAAGACAACGCTTTTAAAAGCAGTGATTTGCTCACCATGAACTTGCGTTATAAAAAGCCCCAGAGCACCACCAGTGAACTGCTGAGTCAGACGGTGCCCGCTGAAAAGAGTAGCTGGGAAAATGCCTCGCCGGATCTTCACTTTGCTGCTTCCGTGGCGGGATTTGGCATGTTGCTCAGAGATTCAGCGCACAAGGGAAACCTTACTTTTGATCAGGTGCTATCCCTGGGTGAAGCAGGCAAAGGCACAGACAAAGAAGGCTACCGGGCGGCTTACCTTGAACTGGTTAAAGCCGCACAGCAGCTCCGATAGTTTTAGAACAATCCGGTGCGCACACCGAGGGTCAGGCCCACGGTGTGCAACCAGTTTTCATTGAACCCGTCCCCCTGGAATTTGGGGTCGTCAGAGGTTCCCACCGCTCCGCCGCCAATGTAGCGGAGGTTCATAAACACCGCGTTGCGCGCGTCAATATCCCAGCCTGCCCGCACATTGGCGTCCAAAATGGCGCCAATCACGTCTGTGGTGCTACCGTTCAATACGGAAATGGGCGCATAAAAACCGTCCACTTCGCTGCCCCACCAGAAGGTGTCATTAAAGTAGTGTTTGGAACGAAACTTTAAAATGGGTACGGGGCCCACATTGCGATTGGACACAAATTTTTCGCCGTTGAGAGAGGCAAATTCAATCACCGCGTCCCGCAGCTGCAAAGACACCCCGGCGGCCAGTTCCGTACGAGGATCAGGATCAAAATCGTACAGGTACGAGCCTCTGAAAAAGGGAAAGTCGTACAAAAAGGACATGGGCGTCCCCGCCGGGAAGTCAATATTGTCAATGGTGACATCTCGTTCAATAACTGCGCGGGTATCGAAAGTCAGAGGCTGGTATAAAAAGACAAATTTATGTTGCGGATTGAGTTCCAGGTCCAGGCTCAATTTGGCCAGATTGAAGAGGTTATCCTGACCGCCTTCGGCCACGTAATCAATGGTGCTATTGTTTTGGCTGAACTGAATGGTGTGATTAACCACCGACACAAAGCCCAGTTCCGCATTGGCGTAAAGCCGGGGATACGTGGTGGGGGCATCCTTTTTTTCTTTTTCAATGACAATTTCAATTTCTTCTTGTACGGTGGGTTCTACCCGTTTAACTTCAATTTCAATTTCGTTAACTTCAGCGTTAGATGGAGTTTGAGCAGGCATCTGTGCCAAAACGGGTGCTGTCAGGGTCAGGCAAAGCGAGGTAGAGAGTAAGAGTGATTTGAACATTGTTTTTCCTTTGTGGTTTTTCCTTTGGGTATTTTAGAGCGTGTTTATGTGAGGTGGAGAGAAGGCTAAAAGAGTCCGGTGCGTACGCCTAAGGTCAGATTCAGGGTGTGTAACCAGTTTTCCGTAAAGCCGTCTCCTTTATCGTTGGTGTCCTGAGAGGTGCCCACACCGCCACCGCCAATGTAGCGCAGGTTCAAAAAGGCCGCATTGCGGGTGTCAATATCCCAGCCCGCGCGCACGCTGGCATCCAGAATGGCCCCAATGACGTCGTTGGTACTGCCGTTGAGCACAGAAATAGGCGCATAAAACCCGTCCACCTCACTGCCCCACCAGAATTTGTCGTCAAAATAATGTTTGGATCTGAATTTCAAAATGGGCACGGGGCCTACATTTCTTGAGGACACCAGTTTTTCACCGTCCAGGGAAGCAAATTCAATCACCGCGTCCCGCAACTGCAAAGACACCCCTGCGGCCAGTTCCGTACGGGGGTCGGGGTCAAAATCGTACAGGTATGAGCCTCTGAAGAAGGGAAAATCGTACAAAAAGGACATGGGCGTCCCTTCTGAAAAAGCAATGTTGTTCACGGTGATATCTCGTTCGATCACCGCCCGGCTGCTAAGGGTGAGGGGCTGGTATAAAAATACCGCCTTGTGGTGGGGATCAAATTCCACGTCCACGCTCAGGCGAGACACCGGAAACAAATTGTCCTGACCGCCTTCCTCTACATAGTCAATGACACTATTGTTTTGACTTTGCTGAATGGTGTGGTTAATCACACTCAAAAAACCCAGTTCTGCACTGGCAAACAAGCGCGGGTAACGAACTTCTTCAGGTTGGGTATCGGCTTCCTGTGCCAGTGCTGGAGCGCTGACACTCAGGCAAAGCGCGGTGATGGCGGAATACACAGGGGCACGTTTGAAAAAGGTGCGTTTGAGACGATGAAACAATGACATGGTAATAACCTCAGATTCTAGATCCCTGTTGTACCACGAGATTTATTTCGATGTTTACCAGCCGTTGCAATATATTACTATCGGTGCGTCAATCTTTCAGATGTTTTAGCAAAAACTGCTTAATGCGATCTGTGTAATCAGGGGGCCAGTTCTGTGCGTTATGTTTGCCCGCTTCAAATAAGACGAGCTCTGATTCCTGGCTGTGAGAGAGTAGTTCTTTATGCAGCGCCACGCTCTGGGTATACGGGACGATATCGTCTTGTTTACCGTGTAGGTGTAAAAAGGCCGACCCCGGATTTTCAGCATAGAAGACCGGACTGGCCAGCTTCACTTTATCCTTGATCTTCCGCAAGTTTCCGCCGAGCAGCTGCCCCTCAAAAGATTTCTCTGAGTGATGCTCAAGCTTCGATGTGACCCCTTCCGGGAAGTTGTCGAGGAATCTAAGGTCTGTGGGTCCAAACATATTCACCACGGCCTTCACCTCTGTGCTATACCTTTCATTAAACCCGGGGGCGTGAAAGTCTTTTACATGAGTAGCCAGTGCCGCCAGGCAGGCGAGATGAGCACCGGAAGAGCCACCCCAGAGAGCCATCTTATCGGGATCAATGCCATAAGATTTACCGTGAGCTTTAAGCCAGCGGATCGACGCGTTAACGTCCTGAATCTGTGCCGGGAAAATTGCGGCGTCAGATTTACGATAATCTACTGCCACTGCGCAGAACCCGTGGGGTATCAGTTCAAATACTCTCTCAAAGGCGGCTCGACGGTCACCAAACTTCCAGCCGCCACCGTGAATCCAGATAACCGTGGGGAGCGGCGCTTCAATAACTTTCGGGGCCAGAATATCCAGATGGAGCGTGGTTTCTTCTGTGCTGAAAAAGGTAATATTTTCGTGCAAGACCGCTTCTTCGGGAAAGGGGTAGCCTTCTTCCGGATAGCCTTCAGGGGGGTAAGCGTCAAGTCTGGTCATGATTCTGTTTTCCTCATGTTTCATAAATATGTGTGGAGATGATCTGTGATAAACGCGATGTCCGCCGGGTAAAAGTCTTCAAGGGGAATTTGTGAGGGTTTCCACCAATAAAACGTCTGTTGTCGCCGGGGATTCGTGGCGCGGGGTTGAGCATCTTCAGCCACTTCAAACACCGTATAATAAATGATGCCGCCACGGGCGTTTTGATCCTGATGCTTACCTAAAAGCCGAACAGTTTTTAGCGCAGTTTCTTCCCACAGCTCCCGTGCGGCAGCAGCAACAGCGCTCTCTCCGGTGTCGATTGATCCACCGGGAAACTCGTGAACCATGCCCGTCCGGGCTCGGAATCGCTGTTGTATGAGTACGCGACCTTTGCGAATGACAACGGCCATAGCTACATCTTTTATGGCGCGGCGCTCCCTCTGTTTTTATTTATTACGGTGTATGATGGTGACGTGTGAGCAGAACCCCCTCGAATTATAAGCGGAAGTTGTTATAAGCAGAAGTCGAGTGACGGAGGAGCCGGTATGGCGATAATAGAATTGATCAGGAAAAGCTTTGTCAGGCCTGTGCTTTTGGTTTTTTACGCAGGCTTGCTGGCTCTCAGTATTCAACCGCTGTCTGTAGCGGCAAAAAGTCCAGATGCAAGCACTTTGCCGGTAAATCACGTTAAACGGGTTACCTTAGATCTGACAGATCTTCATCAACCGATGCCTTTTCTTTCTCATAAGGGGTTCAATCCCTTTGAAACTGCTCTGGCCAGAAATGTCGCCTATGCTCCCATACGTAAGCTTCGGGAACAGGTCCAGGAGCATCTTCAGATGCCGCTGCGCTTCTATACCGGTTGGGCCTCTGAAGGCGAAGCGCACATCACCGTGATAACGCCCCCTGAATTTGACCAGATTCTCCGCCCTTTTGTTTCCATTGAAGATATCGAGGCCATTGCTCAGAAGCATCAGATTCAAAGGGCTCCCTTTGAGGTCCTGGGTATTGGCAGCGGATTTCGGTTGCTAGAAGGTCAGAGCGAGTCCACGTATTTTTTGATTGTGCGCGCTCCGCAGTTAGTGAAAATACGAGAAGCCGTTTATCGGCTGTATGTTCAACGGGGTGGGCCCGCGGTCAGCTGGAACCCCCGTGAATTCTATCCCCATATCACCCTGGGTTACACCCGCCGTGACCTTCACCTTCAGGACGGCGTGTTCAAAGATATTAGCGCTCTGGATCGTCGTTTTGCCCTTGAAGTATTTGACCCATTGACCATACATCACCCGTTAGAATCCAAATAAACACATAACCTCAAAACATGCCCAAAACATGAAATGCAGGTAGAGCGGGGCCAGGATGAATAACACTAAACTTCCAAAAATGCAAAAAGCAGCCAGACTTTTGACGGCATGGTGCGCTTCACTTTTGATACTAGGCTGTACTCAGGACCCGGCGTTGCTTGAAGCTCCCGGATCCCTTGAGGTGACAGATTATCGCGATCTTCCTCAGTCTGAAGCAAGTTTAAAGGAAGTGACTCAGGGGCTTGACGCTCCCTGGGGATTTGACTGGCTTCCCAACGGCGATATACTCGTTACCGAACGTTTTGGGACCCTCCGTCTGATTCGGGATGGTCAATTGGTGACTGAGTCTATAAGCGGTATGCCAGAAGTTTTTGCCAGTGGTCAGGGCGGGCTTTTAGACATCACGGTGCATCCTGACTTTGCGGAAAATAACTTCGTGTATTTTTCCTATGCCCACGGCTCCCAGGAGCAAAATCGCCTGCGGGTTTCGCGGGCCACTCTTCAAGGCATG
>CAYFGW010000247.1:0-7140 GCA_964342365.1 uncultured Candidatus Sericytochromatia bacterium
GGCACGGGTGGTGTTTGGAGAATTGACCCCTTCTCATGTGCTGGTGAGTACGCCCAATAAAGAGTACAACGCCGTATTTGAGATGCCCGCTGAGCAATTGCGCCATCACGATCACCGGTTTGAGTGGGATCGTGCCACGTTTAAGGACTGGTGTCAGCAGCAGGCAGAAGCTTACGGTTATCGCGTGGAAATTTCTGGTGTCGGGGATGTGTCAGAAGATTATGGAGCTCCCACGCAGATGGCAGTTTTTTTTCGCTAAAGGGAGCAAAAGCGGTGGCGGAAGACCTTTCGTTGTCTCTCGTTTTATCACGCGATTCACGAGTTGGGGATTCCCTTCCGGGAAATTGCTCATACCATTGCACCACAGTTAAAAGTGCCCTGCTGCTCAATTGCTGCGGATGCCGCAGACGCTCATTTTGCTTGGTTGTTTCTGTTTGTGTAATTGGAGGGGCCCGGTGTCCAGTGAGCAGACCCAAAAGAAGGTGGACTGGCATCCTCAGCACCCTACCTTGCTTGAGGATCTTGAACAAGGGCATTATTTCTAAAGATGGAGTCTGCTCAAAAATCAACGGTATAAGAAAACAAGGGGGGTGAGATTCGGCTTGTGGAGGTCCGACTTTCATGTTTACGAATCTGTTGAGGTGTTAGTCCCAATTCTTTACGCAGGTTTTCATTGTGCAGTGCTGTGTATTCGTAAGCGGAAGATGTTCCAATCATGCGGCCAAAAACATAAGCCGATCCAGAGAAAAAAAGCAGCGTCATGGCACCGATAAGTTCCCATCCAGTCGTGCTTTCCCCATTGACGTAAGCCAGGGTACCTGCCGCTGCTCCTCCCAGAGACAAAAGGGAAACGGTGTCTGCTGTGGAAATAACCAACGCCGCAGAATGATCGCCAAGGGCTCTGGAACCAGCACCAAAAGGAATCCAGTTGAGTTGTGTATAGTACTGAGCGTCTTTTTTTTCTTGTGCGTACAACGTGAGCTTGCTGTCTATTTCTTGCGCCATGGAAAAAGGACTCAATAAATTAAAAAAGGTAACGGTGGCTACAAAAAACGTAACCCATGAATATATGGACATATTATTTCCTCGTCTTTGATGTGACCTTATTGTAAGTTGGGGGTGTGAAAAGCTGTTGCACTAAGATATTTCAGAATGAAACACCGCTCATGATGTATTTGGCATGTTCTGTGATATTGCTCAGATGATTTTGTTAATACGTCCTGAATTCTTTGTCGTATTCGGGACCTTGTTTTCCTCGCTATTTAATAGAACTTTACTGCAAATTCATACTGTAAAATGTAAACAATACTTGTCATTATGTAAATGATAGTTTACACTTAAAGAAAAGGATTCTCGCATTTGACATGCTCAAAAACACATTGCGACAACTGCGCCTCAGCCATGAGGGAATGAGCCAAAGCGCGCTTGCAGAAGCGCTCGGTATTTCGCGCCAGACGGTCTATGCCATCGAAAAAGGAAAATTCAATCCTTCGGTGAAACTGGCTCTTGAGATTGCTCGCTATTTCGATACACAAGTCGAAAACATTTTTTATCTGGAGGATAACTAAAATATGTACTTTGTTATCATGGCTCTGACGGGTCTTCTCACCTTTCTTTGTGTGCTATTTTTTGGTGCATCCGGGTTTGCGGCGTTTAGCCTCTTAAGTCTGACAGCCTTTTTCAAACCCAAACGCAAATGGGATGAACGGGAATACCAAATGCATTACAAGGCCAGCACTTTCACTTTGTTAACCGTGTATCTGGCTTCAGTCGTGCTCTACCTGTTTGGTCATCTAAGTCTGGGTGCTAAAACGCTTTACGAATTATCACCTGTAATTATTATCTGTCTCGTTTTAATTGTGCAAGGAACGAGCAGTATGGTGTTATTTCGGTCTGGTGCTAAATAATGCGTATAAGAGCTGATTTTTCTCAAAGAGAAGTGGTGCTACCAGACAATTATGTCTGGCGAGATTCCCCGATGCCGGGCGTGGAGCGTATGATGCTTGATCGCGTGGGAGAAGAGATAGCACGCGCTACCAGCTTAGTCCGCTATGCTCCGAACAGTGAGTTTTCCAGCCACGTCCACGGTGGAGGAGAAGAGTTCCTGGTACTTGAAGGTCTTTTTAGAGACGAGCATGGTGATTACTCCCGGGGCAGTTATGTACGCAATCCTATCGGTAGCAAGCATACCCCGCGTGCGGGAGCGGACGGTGCTTTGTTATTTGTTAAGCTCCATCAGTTTGCTCCGGAAGACACCACGCAAAAAGTGATTCATACAGACACGGCAGAATGGTCTCCGGGTCTTGTAGACGGTTTGTCCGTATTGCCTCTTCATCAGTTTGGTACAGAAAGCGCAGCACTCGTAAGGTGGGCGCCTGAAACCCGTTTTCAGCCTCATACGCATCACCGTGGTGAAGAGATTTTTGTACTTTCGGGAGTTTTTAACGATGAACACGGAAGTTACCCCGCAGGCAGTTGGATTCGCAGCCCGCACAAAAGTCAACACAACCCCTTCACCAGGGAGGAAGGTGCGTTGATTTTCGTTAAGACTGGGCACCTCCAGTAAGAATGAGCAGAAAAACCGCCGGTGCGAAGATGAATTGCTTACACACGGGCGGTTTTTCATATGTAGTCGCGCAGAGAAGCTAGCTAGTCACCATTTTGCTCGGCGCGAGCGATAACGTAAAAAAGACATTTTGTTTCTTGCCTTGCTTACATTGTTTAATTTACAGGCAGACAAATTAGGCAGATGAAAAGTAGGCATAAAAATCGAATCCATGAAATTTAGTTGAATTATGCATACGTGCGTTCATTAATAAAGCAAAATTTTATTTTCTACTTTGCCAATTAACAAAGCAAAAAATATGAAATATGCTTTTCACATGGACAACAAAAAAAGCAAAAGGGGGCGGCCCCGCAAAAACCCCAACCAACTGGCGCAATGGAAGCCGCCCGAAGATTGGGTCAGGGTTGTGGCATGGGTCTCGCCTGAGGAAAGAAAAGCTCTCAAGCGGATTGCTGTGGAAGGCGATACCTCTGTGGCTCAGTTAATTCGCTCATTGGCCAGCGGCCTCGAACATGGTGTTATTACTCCTGAAGAACTCTTATCTCAGGTAAAAAAAGGAGATGCGGTGATGCAAAAAATTCCCACACTATTTGAAAGAGGCGACAATTTTAAAGTAATAGACAAGGTCAAGCCAGAGTGTTTATGGGTTTTAGAAGGGGCTGGAGAGCCGACGGAAAAACTGGATGGTACCAATATACGCTTAACCCTCAGAGCCGGGCACGTGGTACGTGTAGAGAAGAGAAGAAATCCTTCTAAAAAACAAAAGCAACAGGGTATTGTGGACGGATGGTACGTGGATACTGAATCTACGTCTCCTGCCGATCAATGGATTATAGAGGCCGTGAATAACACAGATACCCGCGAATGGCCAGATGGTGAACATTCCTGTGAAGCTCTGGGGCCAAAAATACAGGGCAACCCCCTCAATCTGAATAAACACCTGTGCGTTCCTTTTAACATCAAGGTTCCCGTCTTTCGTGAAATCCCCAGAGACTTTGCAGGGTTAAAAGAGGCTATTGCAAATCTAGAAAGCCAGTTCTCTCCCGATAACCTGGCAGAAGGCATTGTGTTTCATCATAAAGACGGCAGAAGAGCGAAAATTAAGCGCAAAGATTTTGCTGGTATATAGCGCCCTGTTATCAAACGTATGAATACACGCTCCAAAATAAGTCCTGATTTAGATATTGACTGTTAATACCCTCTGGAAAAAATGCGGCAGGTAATGCTAGGGTAAAAAGTATCAAGAAACCGTTGATTGGGAGGTAAGGCATGAAAAAAGCCTACGTATTATTATCAGGTCTAATATTGACTTCTTTACTGGCGGGTTGTCCCTCTACGGGAATACCGGGAGGCGCTCCGGCTCCTGCTGATAACGCTGCTGCTGACACTGCTCCGGCCGCTGCTGATAGCACCACCTAAATTCTCGCTTTTACTTTTTCTTCGGGTTTGCGACCTTATTCAGGTCCAGGCCCGTTTTTCGTGGCCGGACGACATCGGTTGTTCTTACTACAGACAGGTTGAGCTTGAATCTTTGCTCCATTTTCTTGAAAGGCATTTTCCATGCGAGAGGAAGAAGCTGAAATACTGATTCCGCGGCCTGCAATGTATCCGGCAGAACCTAATGCCACCAGAGGGGCACCTTCAAACCCTCCTACAAAATAGCTAAAACGGCAACGATGAATCCCAAAGGGCAACATGTGCATGGCGATGGAAGCCAGGGTTAATTTCTCTACTTTATCTCTCTGCTCTATCTGTTCTTCAATAACAAGGGCCCTGCAACAAACGCTATACAACTCATTTTCCGTGCTGATGAGCTGGTGAATGTGTCCGTGAATAAGGGGGGATCCGCAAAACGCCGCGCGCAGGAAGCGCATCAGCGGCGTTTTGTGTCTTAGCGACAGAGTCTCAAGGATGAGGCGGCGGAGCGTCCCCCGTTTTATGGATGCCTTTTCCCCTCCACGCACAAATTTTTTTCACCCCACCATCACTTTTAACCAAGGCTCAACAATCCGATAAAACGCCGTTATCACTTATTCTCATTGATTTGAATTATATATTACATACTTTATTTTGATCAAAAACCCGCTTTTCAACCACTTTTTTTGCACTTTTTACGCGCTGCATCTTGATTTTAAAGCCGTAATTGTCATAGAATAATTTCACATGTATGACAAGACCTGCACAATTTAATTTCGGCACCCCACAATGTCTGTGGCAGGTGCACATAAATGCTTGACACTTTAGAACCTCTTCTTGTAGACTGAATAACTGCAATTCGCAATTTTAAGAGTGGGTCCGTAAAATAGCTGCATGCAAAACACAATTTATAACTTAATGCCCGTCAGAGAGTCTCTGGTCGTGGCATCTTTGTCTTTTTAGACGTTCCCCCTCTACATCTAAACATTTAAGGTAGGTTGATATCTGGATGGCTTTAGCAAAACACGCTACCCGTAAAAAAATTCATGAGAAGGTCTCAAAAAGCTTTGAGCAATTGCCTGATCTCATCAAAATCCAGAAGGATTCATTTGACTGGTTTCTCAAGGAAGGACTTCCTGAGGCTTTAGAATCTTTTTCTCCAATTCAAGACTATAGCGGTCGCCTGGAACTTCATCTCATGCCCAACTATGAGCTGGAAGTGGCCCAGTATTCCGTGCCCGAGTGTCGCGCTCGTGACGTGACGTACGCTTCTCACCTCAAAATTCCCGTACAGCTGATCAATAAGCAAACCGGCGAAATCAAAGAGCAAAAGATTTTTATTGGTGAGCTTCCGCTGATGACCCCACGGGGCACCTTTGTGATTAACGGTGCTGAACGCGTGGTGGTTTCTCAAATCGTTCGTTCCCCCGGCGTTTACTTCAAGCGCGAAGGAGCCGGTGCCAGCGGTAAAATTCTTTATTCTGCCACCGTCATTCCCAACCGGGGTGCCTGGCTGAAGTTTGAAATTGACACCAGCAGCCTGATTCATATTCGTGTGGACAAAACCCGTAAAATTCTGGCCACTACCTTCCTGAGAGCTCTGGGTTATCAGACACAGGACATGCTGGAGCTGTTCCGTCACCGTGATTTCCTCCAAAAGACCCTCGAAAAAGAGCAGTCTCAGGGTATTGAAACCACTGAGCAGGCCTTAATTGAAGTTTATAAAAAGCTGCGTCCCGGCGATCCGCCTTCCGCTGAGGGTGGTCAGCAAATGATCAAGAGCCGTTTCTTCGATCCCAAGCGTTATGATCTGGGTCGTGTAGGCCGTTACAAGATCAATAACAAGCTCAAATTAGACATCCCTGAAGATGTGCGCACCCTGGATAATCAGGATATTATTGCCATCATTGATTATCTGGTAGGCTTCACTTTTGATATGTCAGAAGCTGATGATATTGATCATCTGGGCAATCGCCGCATTCGCTCTGTGGGCGAACTGCTGCAAAACCAGTTCCGTGTGGGCTTAACCCGGATTGAGCGGATTGTGCGCGAGCGTATGACCATTCAAGATATTGATAACCTGACCCCGCAAAACCTGATTAACTCCAAGCCGCTGGTGGCTGCTATCAAAGAATTCTTTGGTTCTTCACAGCTGTCTCAGTTTATGGACCAAACCAACCCCCTCTCAGAACTGACTCACAAGCGTCGTCTGAGCGCCCTTGGACCTGGTGGTTTAAACCGTGAGCGCGCCGGTTTCGCCGTGCGTGATATTCACACCACCCACTACGGTCGGATTTGTCCCATTGAAACCCCTGAAGGTCCCAACGCCGGTCTGATTAACTCCATGGCTACCTTTGCTCGTGTGAACGAGTACGGTTTTCTGGAAACCCCCTACTGGCGCGTGCAAAACGGTGTACTGACCGATGAACTGGTGTACATTACCGCTGATAAAGAAGACAATCACTATATTGCCCCTGGCGATCTGGGCTTTAAAGACTACGAAGTGGAGCGTGACGGTGAAATGGTCACCGAGCGCCGTTTTGAAAGCGACCGGATTCCCGTGCGTTTCAAAGGCGACTTTTTTGAATTAGAACCTGAAGAAGTAGAATTTGTGGGCGTGTCTCCGGTGCAAATCGTATCGGTGGCTACCTCTTTGATTCCCTTCCTGGAGCACGATGATGCGAACCGTGCCCTGATGGGATCTAACATGCAACGTCAGTCTGTACCTCTGGTAGCTCCTGAGCGTCCTTTTGTAGGAACGGGCCTGGAGTCTCGCGTGGCTTATGACTCGGGTGCGCTGGTACTGGCTGAAGAAGCTGGCGAAGTGACCTATGTAACCGCGAATCGCGTGGATGTGAAGAACGAGAAGGGGGACACCAAAACCTATGATCTTCTCAAGTTCTACCGCTCCAACCAGGACACCAGTATCAACCAAAAACCCGCTGTGACCGTGGGCCAACGGGTGGAAAAAGGCCAGCTGCTGGCTGATGGCGCTTCTACGGTAAATGGCGAATTGGCGCTGGGTCGTAACGTTCTGGTGGCCTTTATGCCCTGGGAAGGTTACAACTTTGAGGATGCGATTTTAATCTCTGAGCGTTTGGTTCGTGACGATGTGTATACCTCTATTCACATTGAAAAGTATGAAACCGAAGCCCGAA
>CAYFGW010000248.1:0-6786 GCA_964342365.1 uncultured Candidatus Sericytochromatia bacterium
ATCGGATTCTCAACGAGTGGGGCATGGGGTTCAGAGTTTAACCCGCAATTACCTGGCTTTTCTTGGGGTAGAAGCCCAGCACCTGAACTGGAGCGGTGGACAATTACAGGCCGAAATCCGAAAACTGATCCAGCCGGGCACTTATCGTGTGCAGGTGGCGCTTTCAGAACATCAGGGTAGCAAAATTCCTGCGCGGATTCAGGTCACACGCATTGCGGAAGCATTAGAAGAAGATTTCGATCCCCAGCTGTTATTGGAAGAAGAAAGATTACAAAACCCTCGCTCTCAGCAAGCCTTGCAACAGGATTTGCAAGCCGTATTGCAAAAGCACGCCACGCAGCACCAGATTGCTTTGAACCTTCAGGTTCCGCCGGTGCGTCCGGTGGTGCGCAGCGCCCGTTTGCCCTTTGATATCGTTAATTTCAAAAGCCGTAACGGCGTCTTAACGGGCGAGCTCTTTTTAAGGAGTCCCTGATGACAACACTTCACACTTATAACCATCCTCTCATACAATGTGAGCTTACCCTCTTAAGAGACCAACACACCTCGTCCGCTGAGTTCCGTGGGGCCCTGCACCGCCTGACTCGCTATCTGGCCTACGAGGCTGCTCGTCAGCATCCTACCCGACCCTTGACGGTGACAACGCCCATGGAAGAGCCTTATGACGGAGCCGTTCGCGAAGACCGTCATGTGGTATTGGCCCCGATTTTACGGGCCGGACTTTGTATGACCGAAGGTGCCCTGGAGGTTTTCACCGGTGCACAAATTCACCATGTAGGGCTTTATCGCAATGAGGAAACCCTGCAGCCCGTCACCTATTACAATAAGTTGCCTGACACTTTTTCTGCGGAGACAGTGGTTTATGTGTTAGACCCCATGTTGGCCACCGGAGGTTCTGCCATTGCCGCTATCGATCTTCTGAAAGATAAGTCTATTACCGCTCTGCATTTTTTGTGTCTGATTGCGGCTCCAGAGGGCGTTGAAGCCTTGCAAAAGGCACACCCTGAGGTTCATATTCACACCACGGCGGTAGATCAGCGCTTAAACGAGCAGGGGTACATTGTGCCGGGCCTGGGCGATGCGGGAGATCGCGCGTTCAATACGCTCCGGGATTAATCTGCGTCCTAAGTATGCTGTTTGACCACCTGGCGGGCTTTTTTCATAAGGTGCCAGATATTGCTGGCGGTGACCTCGGATGTGTCAAAAATAACCGATTGCTCATCCACTTCAATGGCTAAATACACGGGCATGGGCACATCTGCAAACTTTTCGGGGCGTTTCATCACTTTTTCAATATCGTCCCCGTTCACATAGCCGTTTTCCGAACGGTAGATAATCTCTGAGCCCGGTCGGGTATTGGCCGCATAGTCCAGATACTTGACCAGTTTGCTGTCGAGGTTTTCCAGTCCTTTTTTACTCAAATAACTCAGATGTCCCTGAGACTGAAGCTTGTCCAGAATCCGTTCGCGCAGGGGGCGATCGGTAGTCAGAGGAAATTTTTGACTGGCCCATTCCAGTTTTTCAAGCACCTGTTCCCGGGCGCAATGGGGCAGGTAAAACACCACAGAATTGCCGTTGCGCATTTCGGCACTCAGATAAGCCCCGGCCGGCATCTGCTCCTTGTAACGTTCTGGAAAATTAAAATAGCTGTTCAATGGCAGGGCCCGCACCTTTTGTTCGCCGGTAACATAGACCAGTTCAGAGCCTTCGTGGCTTTCCGCCCGTAGAAGCCAGCGGGCCAGTGGAATGGTGAGTGCGGAGAATCCCTGTTCGGACAGATAGTTTAAACTGCCTCGTTCTTCAAGGGTGTCCAGGATAGCTAGCGCCTGAGGGGCATCACTCCAGCGGGCTTTGCACATTAAAAAAGCGGATTTGGACTGCATGGTTTAACCTCTTTTGCTATTATAGCGGGTTTGCGCTTTGGGCTGCATGTAACTGTTGCAGCATCGCTAAAAAACGTTCGCGAGATTGTTGGGTATCAAATATTTTGTGTTGACCGGCTCGCAAACGGACCTTCCAATCCTGTTGTAAAGTTTCATTGTGAGCCAGATATACCGCTTTACGGGCCAGTGCTTCGGTATCGTCCGCCACAATCCAGTCTTTGGGAATTCCTATCCAGTGCAAAATCCCCAACGCGTAGCGACCCTTAAGGGTGGGTTGTGAGAGAGCCAGAACGGGCAATTCAGCCTGAAGTGCGCTAATAAGGGTGTTGCCACTACCAAAGGGGAAGCTTTCGAGCATAACGCGGCAGTGGGTGAGCACGCTTAAAAAGAGGCTTGGCTCCCAGGGTTTATGCCAGTAGATTCGTGTGTGAGATAGGCCAGAGGTGCGTTTAAGACGCTGTTGCAACTCTTTCGCAAGCTCTGGCTCAAAGGCGATACACAGGATTGTAGCGGTGCTGTCCTGTTCTAGAACCCCACGAAACACCTCATCCATGTCCGGATGCATTTTTTGCAGCTGTGCCGGACATATGTACAGTGTGCCTTCCGGGAGCCCCAGACTTTGACGGGAAAGATCGGGAATGGGCAGGGGATGATGGGTTTTGGCTTGTTTTAAAGGGGGCCGGAGCCCGGAGGGGGGAGCCTCTAATAAGCATAATTTTTCGGTGTAATGCTGTTGTGCGGCATCACTTTCGCTGTAGGCATCAGAAATAAAATAGTCCAGGGTATTTACGCCACTGGTGACAGGCTGTCCCGGCAGAAGCATTTGCACGGGAGCCAGACGGTAATGAGAGAGCAGGTAGCTGTGGGGATCCAGCAGCGTGTCCGTATAGATTAAGATATCCAGGCCCAGAGATTGTACCTGATCACATTGTTCCAGTATATCGCCCTTTAACACCAGCCATTGTGTAGCCGTGGCCCGGAGCTCTGCGGTGAATTCATCGTGCTTGAGTGGGCTGATTTCCAGAGCTATCCACTCAAAATCCGGGGGGACCAGTCCAGTGATGAGGTCAATAAAACAGCGCATGACCGAATGGTTGTAAAAGAAGCGGGAGATCACACCCACCCGAATGGGGCCTTGCTTCTTGAACGGTTTTTGGGGCTCAGGGGGCTTCCATTGAGGTAAACCCTGTCTTACGCAGGCGGAAAACAGTTCTAAGGCAAGGCGATCGTGGGGGGTCTGATAAGGCAAATGAAAGGGCAAATGCTGAAGGTTTAGAGGAGACTTAAAAGATAGCTTTTTTTCTATGAATGTTTGCAGGGACTCTGTAAAGGTTTGTCGAAGGTCTTCGATATGTGCCTTATTATCATACACGCCCGGAAAATGGCACAGGGCTGACAAATGCCATTCCAGAGCGTTATCGTGAGTCAGCGCTTCTGCGTAGGCGGCCTGAATACGTGATTCAAAGGCCGGGGTGCGTGGGTACGTGGCCGCCAGCTTTGCGTGGATATGGGCGAGCATATAGGGGTTGTGACTTCTTGCTTTTTTTTCTTTTGCCAGAAGCCGACGATAGTTTTGACGGGCCAGTGAAAAATCTTTTAACCCCATGCGCAGGTCAGCACACCAGTGTAAGTACACGGGGTGAAAGGACCGCTCTAGCAATTGCTCTAATTCGCTCAAATAGTACCGGGCCAGCAGTAAGTCATTGGTGTGGAGATAATGCTGAATCAGTTGCCGGCCGGTGGCGTGCAGGGGAAAGCACGTCCAGGATTGACGCAAGAGAGGTTCTTTCCGGGGGGACTGTTGGGCCAGTTGCAGGTAAAGATAGGCCCGTGAATCCGCTGCTAAAGCAGGATAGACCAGCGCCTGACGCAAGTGGTTGGCTGCCGAGATGCTTTTATTCTGGTCCGCAAAGAGTTGCGCCAGATTGGCATGAATTTTCCATGCCAGCTCAGGTGTTGCAAGGGGTAACAGCTCCTGATAAAGATACAGGGCTTGTGGTGTATTGTTCTGTTGTTGCGCCCGCACGGCGGCGTTGAATCGTTCTTTTAGCGACATCTCAACCCCTCCCGTTATCAGAATACGCTAAAATAAACAAAAAGGAGTAATTGTATCATGACCCACGCTGCCTCAGGCACTACCATTCATGTTTCCACCGAGGCTTTACAGCAAAAAATGAGCCAGGCCACGGAATATCTGGAGTTGGCCCGCTACCGTCAGGCGGTA
The DNA here is from genome assembly GCA_964342365.1 of uncultured Candidatus Sericytochromatia bacterium. Taxonomy (GTDB): domain Bacteria; phylum Cyanobacteriota; class Sericytochromatia; order UBA7694; family UBA7694; genus CAXRDE01. Next base: position 4,108 of record CAYFGW010000248.1, read on the forward strand.
CGCTTACTCAGTGATTTGCTCAAAAAAGAACCGCTGGGTATGATTGACCAACTCTATGTGCTGGCTCAGCGTGCTGTGGCCAACGCTCTCTGGAAGAAGCCAGAGGCCGCCATTGAAGATGCTTCGCAATTGCTAGCAGCAGTCAAGGCCGATGTGAACGATCTCCCCCACGATATGGACTGGAAAAAAGAGCACAAAGAAGATGTGGGACATTTGCGTTTCCTGGCAGATGTACTGCAACTGCGAGGTGTGCTGTACCGTTTGATTAAATCTCCCCGGGCCGCCGTGGAAGATCTCAGTCTGTCCGCTTACATGACCCGTGAAGAAACCGACAATACCCTGAACTATGTATTGCGGGCGGGTGCCTTGATTGAGCTGGGGGATTGTTTAGAGCAAGCACAGCGGGATTTAGACGCAGTCTGGACGCAAAACAAGCCCCTGTTTTATGAATGGCTGGACTTGCCCGAAGTGGAACAGGCCCATTTTGAACTGGATAAAAAGCGGGTGTACTTCGTGTCCGAAGATCACCGCATTGCTCTGAAACCGGACAAGGTCAAACTCAAAAAGAGCAAACTGACCGCCCGCTGGTTCCGGCTCTGTCAGTTGCTCCACTTAGATCTTTAGGTTTGCTTTACCTTTTTGCTCTTTACTAATGGGCCGAGGTAATATCACCCACGACAAAGTCGTAGGGTTGACCAATCAATTCCACTTGCAGATTGGCCGTACTGCTCAGATTATTGAAGTTTTCTCCGTTGATGACGGTTAAGCGTACCAGTTGGTTTGAAACAGGTCCTCCGGGAGGATTGTTATTGGAAACCCCCAGGGCCACGGTATCTGATACAAAACCCAGAGCAGAGAAATTGGCGGGAATAAGTCCTGTTAAGTTAAAAGCCGCATCTTGTTCGGCGGTTATGGCGTTACTGGCATCTGTGCCCGGTCCGAAGCTTATCCGTCTTAAAAATTGTGCCTGAGCTACATACATGGTGCCCGAAGGGGTAAACGCCAGATCTCCAGAGTTGTTTCCATCTGTTAAGACGGCATTGGCGGGTGAACTTGTGCGTGTGAGGCGGATACGGTCACCGGTGGCAAAATTCACCCGGTAGATTTCAGTCTGAGCAGATACATAGCCTATGGCGGTATTGCCAACTTTTGTCATGCCGAAGCGAGAATAAGAGCGACTCGTGGTGGTCATAACTTCCTGAATAACGCCGGTAGCAGGATTCCAATCTCTGAAGTCGTTGCCCCCGCTGGCTTCTACATAAAAAGCGAAGCCCTCTTTGTTTTCAGCATTCACGTTATCGATGTTTTTAGGAAATTTGCCAAGCGCGTTACCGCCACTGATCATCGTGCCCAGGGAGAACAGAACGCCCGTGTCTTTGTTGACCGCATAGAGCGTACTATTGTTATTGTGAACCGCATAAATCACGTTGGAAAATTCTTCCAATAAAATAGAGCGCGAGGGAGAGTCGCTGACGTCAGAATCTGCTGCACCACCGGTATCTACCACGCGAGCCACCACATCGCGCGCGCCAATATTGCGGCTGCTCAGATCAAGGTTTGCTGTGTAAGAACCGTCTGCCTGACGGGTGCCGCTGCCGAGCACTTCGTCATTGGTTGTATCCACAAAATCCACGCGGGTATTGTCCATTTGCGCGGGGGTCAAGGTGGTACTCGCCCCATCCTGCGGGGTATAGCTAAAGTTCACGTTTTGTTCGTCTTTGAAGTGAAGGGTTCCGCTGCCCGGATTACTCGCGTTGGCGGGTTGAGCCAGTACGGTGGTGGCGTTGGGGGTAATGGTCAAACGATTCGTAGAACTGGAGGCCACCACGATACCGTCGCTGTTGAGCACCTCTGTGGCAGCCGTATAGTTACCCACGCTTAAATTCAGGGTGTTAAAACTACCCGTGTAGTTATTGCCTCCCGCAGGTGCGCCGGGTGAAGTGCTCACCTCGTTGCCGCCACTGTCTCTCAGCACAAAACGCACGCTACCACCGGGTGGGATATTGGTTGCGGTACCACTGGTGGCCGTTGTTGCGGTACGAATCACTTGAGACGCATTATTTGCAGGGGTAGCAATCGTTGCTGAGGAATTGCTAATAATCAGGGTGTTTGGCGTGGCGTCCGTGGCCAGAAGAGCAGAGGTAGCCAAATTTTCCGCCCGCAGTACGGCACGCACTTCATAATTGCCCGCAGCCAGGGTGCTCAGGTCAGCATCAAAACTCCAGGTGCCGTCTCCAGCGTTTCTGGTGCCCGCAAAGGGTCCAGTCACTGTCGTGGTGTTGTCACTGTTTCTGACTTCAAAGAAAACCGTGGCTCCGTCTGACAGTTGGTCTGCAGTCAATACGGGTGAGTTAGAGGTCAATGTGACAGAGCCTGCGGCCGCAGCTGACACCACCTGATTTTCTGTAGGAGCCGCAGTGTCTACGCTGTTATTAACCACTGCCACGTCGTGGTTATCAATGGCGGAGGCTGTGGTGGAACCCGGAGGGATAACTTCCATAACCACATCTACGTCCACGGGGCCCGCAGGGGGTGTCCAGTTACTGGCGCTTGTGTAGTTGTTTCCACCGGTATTGTTAGCCGTAATGGTGTCCAGAATCTGACCGCCTGTAGCTGTGGCGGGATCCACACCATTTCGGAGCACTCTGAAGCGCACCACAGCGTCGGTGGGTACGTTGG
>CAYFGW010000249.1:0-6707 GCA_964342365.1 uncultured Candidatus Sericytochromatia bacterium
AGATTGATGCGAAAGGCCAGAGTAAAGGAAAGTCGGTCTTCTTGCACGGGTAAGTCCAGAGAAAGATCTTCCTTGTCCACCAGCGTTAAAAAGCGGCGATAAGCTGCCAGCACCTGCTCCAGCAGCTCCTCACTGATATCCTGTTCTTCGTCTTTTAGCCACTCCACCTCACCGGTCAAGTACGCGTCTTTTTGCGGCGTGCTGGTATTCAGCAAGCGATAACGCTGCTGTCCATAACCCAGCACATCCAGGCGACCTTCAGGGTAACGGCGTAAGATTTCTTGAACCACCACCGTACAGCCAATTTCATTCATTTGCTGTTTTTGAGAATACTGAATTCCAAAGGGCAGATAGGGGGCCTCAGGTGTTGGCGGCTTACAGTCTTTGATTAACTGCTGATAACGGGGCTCAAAAATGTGTAGAGGAACGGGTTCACCGGGCAGTACCACCATATTCAAAGGAAAAATAGGAATAGAAATTGTCATCATGCACCCAGCTTGAGCAAATGATGAGACACCAATTCATCAATGGCACTGTAAAACGTGTGGCGATCCAGCTCTGAGGATTTCCACAACTCGTTCAGCGTGTGATTCAGCTGAAGATTCATAAGCAATTCTGTAGCGGTTTCGCTGTATTCAGCTTCCTGGGTGAGATCAATGCCCTTCACCTGCATATGTTCCGGGTATTTTTCCTGAAGCACTTTGAGCTCATCGCCCCGACGCAAACCTTCAATAATCAAATGCATGCAGGAACCCTGAATGGTGTTGTGGTCCACCGCTTCATCTTTGGTAAAGGCAAAAGCGCCTTCATTCCAATTGATCATTTCGTACACGGCGGAATTGCCTTTGAGTAGAGGGGCTTCCAGCAGTTCAGCATGGTAGACCTCACCCTGTTTGAGGTACATTTTTCCTTTGCGGGTGGGAGTGGTAAGTAACACCACACCGGTTTTCATATCGTTGGCGAGCATTTGCAAAATATTGGGGGGAATAAACACACTCAGGCTGCCTTTGACAGAACCATCTTCTGTTTGCATTTCCGTCTTCATGCGTTTTACTTCTTCTTCAGACTGCTTGAGCTGGCCGAGAATGTTGTTTAAACGCTTATTGTCTTCTTTGAGTTTATCCATGGTTTGCTGCAAAATATGGTAGAGCTGGGAGTTTTCCACGGCAATGGCAGCAATATTGGCCAGGGAGCTAAAGAGCAATAAATCCTGGTCGTCAAAGGTGCCCTCTTTTTTATTCAGCACCTGCAAAACACCAATTACGTTATCACCGGAACGGCGCATGGGTACACACATCATGGAGCGGGTCACAAAATCACCCTTTTCATCAACGCCCTTGTAAAAACGTTCGTCTTTGCTCACATCGGGCACAATGACCGGTTCACCGTTTTCGGCCACCCAGCCTGCAATACCCTGTCCTTTGGGCAGGCGTAAACTTTCCAGGGCCTTGTCCGATTCCTGGGACACAATGTGGAACACCAGCTCTCCAGTGGAGGCTTCGCGCAGTGCTAAAGAACTGGCTTCAGCACTCATGACAGAAGCTGCAATATCTATAATTGTGCGCAGAAGCACCTCTAAATCCATGGTGGAATTGATGCTGGCGTTGATTTCCATAAGCACTTTAAAGCGCTTGACGTACTGCAACGCCTCGTCGCGATCCATTTGTTCTACATTGAGAGAATTAATATCTGTCATGTTTTTCACCCTGTTATTGTGTCTAAAGCATAAGCATTTTAACACAGTGACATAACGACGGTCTCAGGAAAGCTCCATGGGAATAGAGACTTCTATTTCAGTACCCGTGCCAGGCTCCGAACGCACCATAAGACAGCCGTGCAAGAGAGCCACCATTTTATTAACAATTTTGAGACCCAGGCCTTCTGCGACCGGTGTGACAAGCTTATTATCCACCAGCTGGCATGCAAAGCCCTCACCCTGATCCACCACACAGAATAGACAGGCTCCGTTTTGGCGCGTTACCCGCAAGGTCACCTCAGTTTGAGAGGGTGCATATTTAATGGCGTTGGACAGCAGGTTATCCAGAATTTGTTGTAGGGCCACCCGATCCGTGTAGAGCTGCCACTCCTTGCGCTCTATTTTGAGCTGCATTTGTTTTTCTTCGGCGGCGGCTTCATGATGCAAATGCAAATCCTGTAAAAAATCCGCCAGCGAAAAGTGCGTACGATTGACATGCTGTTGGCCCTGTTTAATCACTTCACGGTTGAGAAAATGCTCAATGATTGAACCCATACGACCGATGGCCACCCGCATATTCATCAAACGACGCTGCACTTTCTCCACGGGCTGCTCTAAGTACTCGTCCAGATAATCCAGTCCCGAAGACATAATGGTCAGAGGATTTCGCAAATCGTGGGACACAAAACGCAGAAGCTGACTTTTCTCGTGATTGAGTTTTTGTAGGTCTCTGTTTTTTTGTAGAACTTGATCCCGCGCCTTTTTCAGAGCCAGGTGGGTACGCACCCGCGCTCGCAGTTCAAGGGGTTCAACGGGCTTGGTAATATAGTCTACAGCCCCTAGTTTAAAGCCCAGCACCGACTGGTCAGAACCGGCGTAAGCCGTTAAAAAAATGATGGGAATATCCGCCCACTGCTTTTTTGCCTTGATAGCTTCACACACTTCAAAGCCGCTCATTTCAGGCATTTGTACGTCCAGCAAGATCAAATCAAAAAGATTTTGCTCCAGCAGTTGCAGCGCGGTGGTTCCCCGCTGAGCAAAAGAAATACGATATTGATCTACGCTGAGCATGGTGGCCAGGATCTGAATATTCTGGGATACATCGTCCACAATCAATAGGTGGGGATTTTCGTTCATGGGTGTGAAGCCTTCATCTTTTCCATCCAGTGAGCGTATTCTCGCAGCAGTGAGGTCATTTGCTCAATATCAAAACGTTCGGCAGCATGGGCCAGGCGCTCACTAAAAATGAGCAATTCTTCATAATTATAGGTCATTGCCCAGACCCGCAAACGTCTGGCAAAGGCTGAGGTTCTATCAAAGGAATAACTTTCGAGCGTGGTCAAATAGTCTGCCTCAAAGGTTTTCTCCAGGGACAGTAATTGGGCCGTGGGCAATTCCAATCGAAGCCGCTCCTCAAAGGCGCTGCCACCCTGTAGCGTGATTTCTGGCAATTCCAGCTCAGAAGCATGAGGAGCCTGTTTTAAGGGCAGAAAAACACAGAAGGTACTGCCTTTTCCGTGTTCACTATTCACCGTGATATCCCCCTCCATCATATGCACCAGACGGCGGGTAATCGAGAGCCCGAGGCCGGTTCCGCCATATTCCCGCACAAGCTGGCCTTCTTGCTGGGTAAAGGGTTCAAAGATTTGCTCAAGAGAAGAAGGTAAAATACCGATTCCCGTGTCTTTTACGCAAAAGCGCAACGTGTCTGTTTCATGATGTTTCACCCGATCTAGCGACAAACATACGCATCCTTCGTGAGTGAACTTAACGGCGTTGCCCAGCAGGTTCAAAAGAATTTGCCGGGTGCGTATGGGGTCAATAATAACAAACTCCGGTAGTTCAGAAGAAATAGTCAGACGGAGTTCAATGCCCTTTTCTCGGGTACGGGGACGAAACAGCGTGAGCAAATCCTGACAGAGTTCTTCCAGAGAAAGGGGCTCCGGTTGGCTGGGCATACGCCCACTTTCCAGCTGAGAAAGATCCAGTAAATCATTAATGAGGGTCAATAAGGTTTGTGCACTGTTACGAATGGACTGGGTGTACTTTTCAATTTTTTGGGGAGTGTGATCCGTTTTGGTACTTGCTTGTGCCAGTGCTGATTCCACCATATTCACATAGCCCAGAATCCCGTGAATAGGGGTGCGCACCTCATGGGAAATATTGGCCAGAAAACCCGTTTTTGCCATGTTAGCGGCCTCAGCCTGCTCCTTGGAGGACTGTAACTCGGCAGTACGCTCCTGCACCCGGTGCTCCAGCTCTTCGTTCATATGCTTTAAACGATTTTCCGCTGCGCGATAGGCGGTAATATCGCTGGCAATCACCACGCAGCCGGTCACCACCCCGTCTGTAATTACAGGGTTAAAGTCTGCTTCTACATAGTAAAGTTCACCGGCCTGATCGGCGGCCGAATACTCCCGCTGAACGCGCTCTCCCTTCAGCGCACGGTCATAAAAGCTTTTCCAGATTTCGGCTTCTGAGAAGTCGTGACGCTCCAAAAACGCCATGATATTACCCCCCACTTCCAGGGATTCACCGTAAAAAGCGGCGGTATGACTTAAGCACATCTGGTTAGCTCTTACCAGACAATAGTCGGTATCTACAAACCAGATGCTGTCGTCTCCGGAGTTTTCCAGCATGGCGAGCAGGGTTTCTTCACTTTTTTGCAATTGATGTGTCAGAGAACGCAGCTGAGCCCTGGCACTTTCGGAAGCGGTGACGTCTAATAAAATGCCGGTGAACACGAGATGTTCTCCCTGACTGCGGGGGCGTGAACGTCCAAAAATCCAGCGTTTGCCCTTTTCCGGGTGCATATAGCAAAAGGTTTCCTCCCAGATGGTTTCTGTGCGAGCCGCCTCAAGAATACCGTCCTGAACCCGTTTCAGTTCTTCAGGTTCTACACGTTGCAATAAAGCTTCTGGTTGTTGCACCACTTTTTCCGCTGAAAACCCCAGCAAAGAGAACGCCCCTTCACTCAGATACGTAAACCAGTGGCGTTGGGCCTGGATGTTCACATCATATTCGTACACGCAGCCGGGCAAAAGCGCACTTAAATTGTCCAGACGTCGCTGAAAGCTGCGGGCATTCTGCTGAAGATCGTGCATGGCAGAAACATCCCGGGTCACCACCATCACTGCCCAGATTTCCTGTTGTTCATTGAGGACGGGGGCAAAGGCCAGATCCACCACCGCTCGTTTGCCCCGTTTGCCCACCATGTTTTGCTGCATGCGCACCTGCTCCCCTTGCAAGGCCTGCTGAAAAGCGTCGATGTATCCATCCAGCTCTGTAAAACCCAGATCGCGAATGTCGTCACCCACGTTCAGGGATTTATGATAAAAATGACTGACCGCTTCCCGGGCCGTGGGATTAAACTCTACCAGCAAATAATTACTGCCCACCAGAAAACAAGCGTCTGGCAAAAGAGAGTCCAGCGCCTCCTGTTTCAGGCGGGCCTGTACAGAGCGCGCCTCCCGCTTTTTTTGCTGGGTAATTTCCCGGGCACTGCTCAGAATTTCACCCCCATCCAGGGGCTCAAAGTGAATGTCCAGAAACTGCTGTCCCTGGTCATTTTTATAGGTAAAAAGGGCTTTAAGGGATTCCCCCTTTTGCAGGGTGCCATAAATGGTGGGCCAGTCTAAGGCCACCGGACGCAGGGGAAGCTGCTCCCGAATAGGCGCATTGATTTGCACCTGAAAATAGTCCAAAGCACTGCGATTGGCGTACAGCAGTTGATTATGCGCATCGGTAAGCATCACCATATCTGGCAAATGCTCCAAAATACGATGCGCAATAGACACGTTAACGTTTAGGGTGAAATCCGGAACAGATCCGGTGAGTTCAGCTGGTTCACGTAGAGTTGTCCGTTGATGAGCCCTACACCCACGGTGGGCTGTCGGCCTTCTAAAATGGGCACCAGGCTACGGCGCTGCCCCAGGTCATTCAGACGCTCAATGCCGGTACCCAGACTTAAAAAGACGTTGTTTTGCGCGTCCAAAGCCATACGTCCGTTACCGTTGCCCATGTCGGTGGCAAAATTGCTGTTGAGTAAGTCAGAATCCCCCTGATTGTTCAGGGTCAGTTTGTAAATGGCCAGATTTTCACCCAGAGAAATATGCAGGTTGCGTCCCAGCGGCCCGATGGCAAGATCTTTGATGGGGGTGGGCAAGCCTGAAATCAGCGTTTCAGGACGGCCAAAAACGCTCCCCACAAAACTGAGTTTAACAATACGACCTTCTTCAGGCAGAGCCACATAAATTTGTTGGGTGGCCGGACTGTAGGCCAGCGCACCGGGCACTGCACCCAGTTCTGCAGACTCACTCACCCGGCGAGTCATTTTGAGTTCTGCACCCGCTCCCTGCAACTGATAATGGCTGACCCGGTAATTGGGACGGGCACCGGGCAGCTGTCGGGGGCGACCCACCAGCGCGGCGTCCATATTACTCACCAGCAGATTATTGTCTGCCGCCACCGCCATGTCTCTGAAAATAGAGTCGGTGGTGAGATCTGCGGCTATATCACGGTTCAATACGTTGCCATTGGTGTCGAGATTCAGAATGCTGGAGGCGGTTCCAATATGCTGCGACAAGAACATGTTTTGACGCTGACTATCGGTGAAGAAGAAGTCAGACTGGCCGTTGCTTTCCAACTGAGCCTGAGTCAGTACACCAATTTCAGGAAAGAGGGTAAAATCACGATTGTCGTTACTGGAAATGCCGTTAGTCGTAACGCCCACGCGTACCTGGGTAGGCAGATCCGTCAGTTGAGACACCAGCCCCCGGGGAACGGGTACCACCATTTCTCTGCGATTGTCAGACACGGAGCGAGGCTGAACGCTGACGGCACCCCGTGGAGACGTGAAGGTCACCACATTCCGTGACAAATCAGGGTCAAAACCGCCGCCTCTGAGGGTGAGCACCCGCTCAGCGAAGGGGCCGTTCCGCAGAATCGTGGTTTCTTGCTCCACTTCGGTAATTACCGGTCCGGGACCGCCCACCACAATTTGTTCGGTGAA
>CAYFGW010000250.1:0-6696 GCA_964342365.1 uncultured Candidatus Sericytochromatia bacterium
ATTCAGGCCCAAACCATTCCCCTCTTACTCAAATCCCAGGATGTCATTGGCTGTGCCCGCACCGGTTCTGGTAAAACCGCCGCCTTTGCCCTGCCCGTACTGGACAAAATTAAGGGGGGCAATCAAAACCCTCAGGCTCTCGTCATTGCCCCCACCCGAGAACTGGCAGAACAAATTCGCATTGCGGTGGACGATTACGCCAAACACCTGCCCATTACCAGCCTCGCTATTTATGGTGGAGCCAGCTCCCGTTTACAAGAGCAAGCACTCAGCAAAGGTGTAGATATTGTCATCGCCACGCCGGGTCGTCTGCTGGATCTGCTCCAACGCTCTGTGGTGCGTCTGTATGAGGTAAAATACCTCATCTTAGATGAGGCGGACCGCATGCTTGATATGGGCTTCGTTCCCGATATCGAAGAAATTATTACCTTTTTGCCCAAGAAACGTCAGACCCTTTTGTTTTCGGCCACCATGCCAGACGCCATTAAGAGCCTGGCTTATTCACTCACCCAAAACGCTGAAATGATTCGCATTGGCGTAGAAAATGCAGCCTCTGAATCCGTAGAACAATCCGTCATGTTTCTTCCTCCGGCTAAAAAGCCCGACGCCTTGCTCAGAATCATAGAAGAACAGGATGTGCAGTCCATGATTGTCTTCGCCCGTACCAAAACCGGCGCGGACAAGGTGGCCAAAGCCCTGATTCAGAATCACGTAGATGCCACCTGTATTCACTCTAATCGCACCCAGTCTCAGCGCCAGAGCGCTTTGAAAGCGTTTCGAGAAGGAGAATATAAAGTTCTCGTGGCTACAGACGTGGCCGCCAGAGGCATTGATGTATCCACCATTTCTCACGTGGTGAATTACGATACACCCACCCACGCTGAAGACTATGTACACCGCGTGGGACGCACGGGTCGTGCGGGCGCAGAAGGCGTTGCTTTTACGTTTACCAGCCCTTCAGAAAAGCGTTATTTAAAAGATATTGAAAAATTAATTGGCAAGTCTATTCCCGTGGTTGATGCACCCACAAAAGCGAAAAAAACCGCCGCTAAGAAAGCCCCCCCCAAAAAGACTGATGTCAAAAAGACGGTGGCCAAAAAAGCAGAAAAAGCAGTGGAGAAGAAACCTTCTAAAGCTGTTAAAACGACCAAAACTGCCGAACCCAAAACAGAAACCTCTAAAATAACGAGCAAGACGACGAGTAAAACAACGACTTCCAAATCGGCGGCAAAAAAGACGGTAGCGAAAAAAACCGCCGCTAAGAAAGCCACTCCCAAAAAGACGGTGGCCAAAAAAGCAGAAAAAGTAGCGGAAAAAGTAGTAGAAAAGAAAACCACTGCCAGGAGCAAAACAACCCGTCGCAGTGCATCAAAAGAACCCCGGGTTGAAGCCGTTCAGGAGCCTCAAACCACCGACCGTCCACGTCGCTCTCGTATGGGCAATAAACAGCGCGCTAAAGTCACCATTAACGAACTTCCTACACCCCGTTATAAGCCCAAGAAGAAAGATTCAGGCCGGCGGAGCCGCAAGCCTCACTCCGTGATTCAGGCAGAGCCTCGCCTGTCGGAATCTCACGCGTTTTACCGCAACCCGGAAGATGAACTGGATTATTTAGAGTTTAAGCCCTCTGAACGTCCCCAGGAAGCCGAACCCAGCACCACCCGTGCTTATCAACGGGGAGGTCGGGGCCGCAGCGGAGGTCGTCAGCAGTCCTCTCGTCGCTCGAACTCTTCCTCTTCCTCATCTCGAGGAGGCCGCAGCAGAAACAGCGGGGGCGGTCGAAGTCGCCAGCAATCTTCTCGTCGTCGTGCCCGTTAAACGTTCACTGATTAAGTCCATGGCAGGGTTTCTGCTTTGTGGATTGGTGCTTTGTGGGTGGGCAGGTATGCCCGCCTGCGCAGAAGACACCACCACCGAGCCTGGAACCCTTCTTATTCGTGAAGAAAAGCCCACTATCTTGGCGTTTGAATTTGGCTTTCCCTCGGGATTGGGACTCTTTGGTTTGCATAATATAACCTCCAGATATGCGATCGGAGCCACAGCGGGGTACGCCCTGCTGTGGTCAAACATTGGGGCGGTAGGGCGTTATTATTTGAACGATGACCGCAAAACCAATTTTCTGGAGCTCAGAGCCAATGGACACCCTCGCTTTGCAGAAGGAGCTCCCACCTTTGGACCCATTTTTAGCGGTCATCTGCTCTACGGCTGGGAAGAACGCACCGCCACCGGCTACTATTCCCACTTTGCCCTGGGAATGGGAGCGGGAAACACCAACGACCCCTATTTATGGATTGGTTTTTTCAATATTGAAGCCGCGTTGGGTTACGCTTTTTAAAAACAACAAAAAAGCCTCCCTGTTACGGAAGGCTTTAATAGAAAAATAAGTTAGCGCATCTTTGGCCTATTCAGCTTCTACCGCTGCTTCTTCTTTTTCTTCCACTTCTTCAATGCCTAAGCGACCGCGTTCGCAGTGCAGCCAGAATTGGTGAATGCCCTGGTAATGCATCTTTTTAGCAGGCCATTCGTGAGGAATAGAGAAGTAACGCTCCACAGACTCATTAATGATGTCGGCAAAAGCTTCGCTCTCAAAATAGGCCAGCGCTTCTGTTTCAAAGTTGGGCAGCTGTTCAGCACAGAAAGCGTTAAACTCCTTGGTCTGAAACGCTTCGTCAGCAAGATCTGCATAAGCGTCAATCAGCTGCTTGTAGCTCCAGCCTTTCTTCTCGCCTTCGGCCTTGATATTGTACATTTGCTCCCAGTACTGAGCAAACAGAGGCTTCTTGCGACCGGTGACCGCAATAAAGATCAGCCAGCGCACCATGGACTTCACCAGTTCAGGGAAGTAGAAGTGCAGAGAGGTCACGTTACTGTCAGGATAAGCGTTGGCAAAATCAATGGGGTGAGCCACGCCGTCGTGATCAATCAAAATCTCGCAGGAGTTGTGGTCCCAGTTGTAGAAAGCGTTAATAATCTTGGTGATTTTCATAACCTCGTCAAATTGCTCAGCGGGCAGGAAGTTGTGTTCGATGGCAACCCCTTCGCTTCGCAGGTAACGATCGTGGCTGTGCTCAGCTTTGGCATTGTAGTGCATGGGCATCATCTGAGGGCCTACGCCCACAATACGCACAAACTCTTTAAAGTCCACAGCCGCTTGCAGATTCACAGGCTTATCTTTAATTTTATGGTAGGCCGCGTGCAGTTCTTGCTCGTTTTCAACGCGTTCCACATCTACCCAGCCGCCGCCGTCCTGAGGCTTCATGTAAGCGGGATAGCCCACTTCTTCACCAATAGCGCTGAGATCAAAGAGTTCATAATCAGGAAAAATCAGATCCGGCGCAATGCGATCCGACTCTAAAAGTTCGCTATAGTCCGCCTGAGGAATGGCCCAGGTTTTGGGAATATGCATGCCCAGTTCGCTCATGTGACCGTAGCTGGTGTTTTTGTCAATGGACTTAAAAGACACCATATCGTTGATCATATAGGTATGAGGCATGACCAGATGAAAAAATGAATTGTGGTGAGGGTTCCAGTGGGCTCCCCGGTTCAAAATTGCGTTACAGGTGGTTTTAGCACTCAACACATCGTAAGGGCGGGACACAATACGGCGAGGTACGAGTTCGTACACTTCTCCCTTGTATTTAACTTCTTGAGTAATATGGTCTAACAGACCCTCAATCGCAGCGCGAAAGGAGAAGCTGTTGGGATCCATAATGCCAATAATGGCCTTTTTTTTCTCGGACATGAAATACTTCCTTGCGTAAAGTTAGAATGCTGCATTTTAACATGATCTTCACGACCTATGATGGGTGTCACATTTGATAAAAATCACACTTTGGCTGTGGCACAGCCCATAGGACTTTCTGGAACGCTGACCTACACTAAATATGTACTCAATTAAAGGGTATATTCATTCCATCATTACATCCAAAAGAAAGTTCAAATTATGAAAAAGCAATTTATTTTTGGCCTTATGATTGCCAGCACTTCACTCATCAGCACCCAGGCCCTGGCCACCCATTCGGCTCAGGTTTTACCCTCTCACAGCGCAGAACAAGTGGCCAGCAAAAGTTTCAAACTCATCAATGACACCAGTTCCAAGGTTCGCCTACACACCGGCTCCGGCTTTGTCACCCTGAACAAGGGCAGCAAAACCAGCATTGGCTGCCGCGTGGGCAAAAAAGTGTCTCTGGCAGAAAAAGGCAAAAAGAAGAAAACCCTGTTCACCATCAAGTCAGACATGTGCGGAGAAACCTTAGATCTGTCTGATTTTATGTAAATTCTTCCCTCATCATCAGTATTTTTTATTCTTTATGTCGCCCCCACGTTCAGGGGGCCTTTTTTTGTGGTTTTTTCAAGTTGCTCAGCCCCATAAACCTTCAGCGCTTCGTCCATTATGTGCTAAAATTTAACTAAAATATAATCTTGAGACGGGATTTGCCGTGACGCATATCACCGTCTCCATTGAATGTGGAGGAACGTATGTCAAACGCAATTCAAGAAAAAGGCACCATTTCGGTGCAAATGGAAAATATCTTTCCCCTGGTAAAAAAAGCCCTGTATAACGATAAAGAAATCTTTTTACGGGAGCTGATTTCTAACGGCGTGGACGCCATGAATAAGTATCGCCATTTGAGTATGATTGGCGAGGCGGAAAAAGACGAAGCGGAACTGGCTATCCAGGTGGACTATGACAAAGAGAATCGCCTGCTCACCATTAGCGATCGCGGCATTGGCATGACCGCCGACGAAATTAAAAAATACATCAATGAAGTGGCCTTTTCCAGCGCCCATGAGTTTGTAGAGCGCTATCAGTCCAAAGAAAAAGCCGAAGGGCAAATTATTGGTCACTTTGGTTTAGGTTTTTACTCTGCTTTCATGGTGACCGAAAAAGTAGAAATTCAGACTATGTCTTACCAGAAGGATGCCCAGCCGGTAAAATGGACCTGCGACGGCAGCCCCAACTTCGAACTCAGCGACGGCGAGCGCACTGAGCGCGGCACCACCATCAAGCTCTATCTTACCGAAGACGAGGTAGAATTTGCCGAAGAGCCCCGCTTACAGCACCTGATTCGCAAGTACTGCGATTTCTTGCCTTACCCCATTTACCTCAAAGAAGATCAGGCCAATAAGCAAGAACCGCTCTGGAACAAAAGCCCCAATGATGTAGAAGACAAGGAATATCTGGACTTTTATCAGTACCTCTTCCCTTTCTCTCCGGAGCCTCATCTCTGGATTCATTTGAACGTGGAAGTGCCTTTTCGTCTAAAAGGCATTCTTTACTTCCCCCGTCTGACTCACGAAATGGATCCTTCCAAGGGTCAGATCAAACTGTACTGTAACAACGTATTTGTGTCTGATCAGACCGAAGACTTTTTGCCCCGCTTTTTGGCCACCTTACAGGGCGGCATTGACTGTCCCGAAATTCCTTTGAACGTGTCACGCAGCATGTTGCAAAACGATCCTTACGTGCAGCGCGTGTCCAACTTTATTGTGAAAAAAGTAGCGGACCGTTTGAAAGTGATGTACAAAAAGGACCGTGAAAAGTTTGAATCCACCTGGGAAGACATTCACACCTTTATTAAGTTTGGCGTGATGGAAGACGAAAAATTCCACGAAAAAGTCAAAGATATCCTGATTTTTAAAACCAGCAAAGAAGATTATGTCACCCTGCCCGAGTATTTAGAGCGCAATGAAAAGCTGGAAAACAAGGTGTATTACACTTCCGGTGAAAGCGGTCAGCAAAAGTACGTGGACATGTTCAAGGAACAGGATATTGAGGTGATTTATCTGAACACCCTGATTGATAGTCACTTTATTCAGTACCTGGAATACAAAAACACCGAGGTGAAATTCGCCCGTGTGGATTCAGATATTGCTGACACCCTGGTGGACGAAGACAAAGCCTCATTGGTGGATCCCAAAACCAATAAAACCGGCGAAGAAACCGTGCAGGAACTGTTCCAGAATGAACTGAAACAAGAAAAACTCACGGTCAAAGCCCAGGCGCTAAAATCTGATGAAGTGCCCGCACTCATCGTGCTGCCGGAGCAAACCCGCCGCATGTACGAAATGACCCGCATGATGCAGCAAGGACAGGGAGGTGAAGATCTGGCTGAAAAAATGCTGGCGGAACACACGCTGGTCCTCAACAGCAATCACCCGCTGATCCAAAACCTGCAAAACCTCGCCGGTCGTGCAGACGCCAAAGACGACGTGAACCTGATTTGTGAACACGTTTATGAACTGGCCATGATGGCTCACCGTCCCCTGGGACCTGAGCAAATGAGCCGCTTTGTAGGTAATGCCAATAAGGTCCTACAAATGATGGCTAGCAAAATATAGCGAATACAGCAGCAAATAGGAGCAAACCATGCAATACGCCGATTCCATTCTCGATCTTCTGGGCAATACCCCTCTGGTACGCCTGAAAACAGTGATTGAAGACATTCCCGCCACCATGCTGGCCAAAGTGGAATACTTCAACCCCGGTGGCAGCGTCAAAGACCGCATTGGCG
This sequence comes from uncultured Candidatus Sericytochromatia bacterium, assembly GCA_964342365.1. Lineage (GTDB taxonomy): Bacteria > Cyanobacteriota > Sericytochromatia > UBA7694 > UBA7694 > CAXRDE01. The sequence goes on from CAYFGW010000250.1 coordinate 6,516, forward strand.
TGTATATGATTGACGCCGCTGAACGGGAAGGTAAGCTAAAGCCCGGCGGTACTATCGTGGAACCCACGTCCGGCAATACGGGAATGGGATTGGCCATGGTGAGGAAGATCGAGGCGTAGCCGAGGTGGTTGAACCAGAGCCAGTCGGTATAGAAGTACATGCTGAGCCGGAGCCCCACAAA
>CAYFGW010000251.1:0-6638 GCA_964342365.1 uncultured Candidatus Sericytochromatia bacterium
CATTATCTTGATTTCGCTGTGTTCAGGCGCGTTTTTAATGGCGTTATCCAGCAGGTTTTGGATCACCCGTTCAAATAAAGGCCGGTCTATCAAAGCCATACTGTCAGAATCTAACAAATTGGTAAGCAGAATATGTTTGCTCACCGCCCACGGTCCCATCACCTGAATCACTTTTTGACAAACCGCTTGTAAGCGCCACGGATGAATTTGGAGTTCTAACTGCTTTTGTTCGCCGTGATTGGTGCGCACCATTTGCTCAATCAATTGCCTGACCCTCGCACTGGCTGCTTTGACGGAGTCTTTTTCTGTTTCTGAACGGGAGGGGGATTCGGGTAAATTAATCAGAACACTTAAGGGCTTTTTGAGATCGTGCACCAGCATGTCCACCATCTCTTCTTTAAAGTTCGCCATTTCATTCAGTTCTTTGTTTTTGTCGGCAATTTCACGGGTGCGGGTTTTGACCAGATGCTCCAGGTTCTGATTCATAGACATCAGCTCGGCCTTTGATTGTTCGGAAGCCCGGTGGGTTTTTTGCAAGCGCCAGGCAATAAACAGGCTTTGCGCCACGCAAAACGCCAGAAAGCCAAAGCGAGAAATATACGCCGTATGCCACAAGTCAAACACGTTTCCCACATCGTTGGTGGTGGTGGCCGCCCAGGCAAGGCCTCCATAAACAAAGGGTGCCAACTCATAATGCCTGTACAAACGCACCATCAGATAAAAATTATAAAGGGCACTAATGGCTAAAAACGGCAGCCAGATATAAATGAGCCAGCTGTACACAGCCCCCGGAAACACCACCGGTGCAATAAATAACAGGGTAAAAATAGTGATCCAGCGAGCCAAACGGATCGGCATCTTCCCCTCAGCGATATAGTAGGCGTACCAGGAAAAGCAGGGAATGAGTCCATACAAACTGATGCGATGAAATTTCAGATTCCACTCCAGAGGAATATCGTAAAAAAGAAACTCCAGATTATGCACGCGAAAAAGCTCCATATAAGTAGCGACAGATACACAAAGTAAGCCAAACCAGAGCACGATTTTGTCTTCTCGGAAAAAGAAAAACAAAACAATATGAAAAAAGGCCAGAAAAGCAAAAATACCGAAAACGAAGTTAAAATCGATGGTTTTGCGGTAGTCCATGCGATTGACACTTTCTTGCAATCCCAAATGTAGAGGCATGACCATACCGCTCCAGTGCACCACATGATTTTTTACTTCAAGGCGCACCAGCACTTCGTTTTGGGTCACGCGAAAGTCTGAAAACGTGGTAATACGTGACGAACTGCCCAGATAGGTGCCGTTGTGCCCCACCAGCTGATCGTTAACGTATAAACGAAAGTATTCTCCTGCAATAAACTCACCGTAAAACTTCAGCGTTTCAGAGAGTGCTTCATCGGGCAATACCAATTTTAATTGATATATACCTGCGCCAAAACGGGGTAAAAACTGGCCGTAAGAGCGCTCCCACTGGGCCGGAGCAGTCACCACAAACTCCTGTGCATCAGGCCCGGTCAAATGCCAGGGCACCGAGAGATCCGCCACCTGATTGAGTTGTTCCAGAGAGAGGCGTTGAAGAGGAATGGGGACAGCAGATACTGGCGCAGAGCAAAATATGCCTGCGCACAGTAAGATAAGTAGGACGTAAGTTTTATATCGAGAAAACGATAACAAAAAATCAGACCTCAGGGGTGTATTTTTGAATCGTCTTTAAATCTATTGCCTCAGCATAACACGATGGGTCAATGTTTGAAGTAAAAACTTTAGATACCCGCCAGAATCTCGTTAAGCGTTTGACTCGGACGCATAGCCTTAGCTATTTTTTCATCATTGGGATAATAATAGCCGCCCATATTCACGGGACTGCCCTGCACCGCGTTGAGTTCTGCCACAATTTTTTCTTCCTGGCTACTCATGGCTTCTGCCACGGGACCAAATTTGGCCTTAAGTTCAGCATCTTCCTCTTGTAGCGCAAGGGCCTGGGCCCAGTAAAGCCCCAGATAAAAATGACTGCCGCGATTATCCAGTTCGTTTACCTTTCTGGAAGGCGACTTATTACTAGATAGATACTGACTATTGGCACTGTCGAGGGCTTTGGCAATCACCGCGGCCTTTTGATTACCCGTGTGGCTGGCATAGTCTTCAATAGACACCGCCAGGGCCAAAAATTCGCCCAGAGAATCCCAGCGCAGGTGGTTTTCCTTTTCAAACTGCTGCACGTGTTTGGGAGCCGAGCCGCCTGCACCCGTTTCATAGAGACCGCCACCGGCTAGCAAGGGCACAATGGAGAGCATTTTGGCGGAGGTCCCCAGTTCCAGAATGGGGAATAAGTCGGTGAGATAATCTCTGAGTACGTTTCCGGTGACAGAAATTGTGTCTTCACCCTTACGAATGCGCGCTAAGCTGTATTTCATGGCATCCACGGGAGCCATAATTTTAATTTCTAAGCCACTGGTATCATGCTCAGGCAGGTAGGCTTCTACCTTTTTGATGAGTTCAGCATCGTGAGCCCGGTTTTTATCCAGCCAGAAAATGGCGGGGCTACCCGTGGCGCGGGAGCGATTCACCGCTAACTTAACCCAGTCCTTGATGGCTACATCTTTGGTCTGGCACATTCTCCAGATATCGCCCGCGGCCACATCGTGAGCAAAGAGGGTGGTGTCTCCCTGCTGTGAACGCTGTTGTACAAGGATTTGCCCCTTACCCGGCGCCATAAAGGTTTTATCGTGAGAGCCGTATTCTTCGGCCTTTTTGGCCATGAGACCCACGTTAGACACATTGCCCATGGTGGACACATCAAATTTACCGTGGGTCTGACAATCTTCCACCACGGCCTGATACATGGTGGCATAACAGCGATCGGGAATCATGGCCACCATATCTTTTAGTTTACCGTCAGGCCCCCACATTTTGCCACCAGAACGGAGAGCGGCGGGCATGGAAGCGTCAATAATCACATCACTGGGTACGTGTAAATTGGTAATGCCTTTGTCTGAGTCCACCATGGCCAGCGGAGGACGGTGGTCATAGACTGCCTGAAGATCCGCTTCGATTTGCGACTTTTCCGCTTCAGGCAATTGAGTAATTTTGCTGTAGACATCTCCTAAGCCGTTGCTTGGATCCACGCCCAGTTGCTTAAAGGTTTCTCCGTGTTTTTCAAACACCTCGCGGTAATACACCTGCACGCAGTGGCCAAAAATAACGGGGTCAGACACCTTCATCATGGTGGCTTTCATATGCAAGGACAACAACGCATCTTCAGCCTTTGTTTTTTCGATTTCTGTTTCAAAGAAGGCGCGCAGGCTCTTCACATGCATGCGTGAAGCGTCAATCACTTCACCCGCCAGCAAAGGGGTACTATTTTTCAACACCTGAACGTCTCCCGCTTCAGACACAAACTCAATGCGCACGTCGGCTTCACTATCCAGCGTGGTGGACACTTCACTGCCGTAAAAGTCGTCGTTACTCATGTGAGCCACACGGGTTTTGGAATTTTCGCTCCAGTCTCCCATGGAGTGGGGATTGGCTTTGGCATAAGCTTTAACGGGGCCTGCCACCCGGCGATCGGAGTTGCCTTCACGGAGCACGGGGTTCACCGCAGAACCGAGCACTTTGGCATAGCGCTTTTTGATGTCGGCCTCGGCATCGGTTTTGGCATCTTCAGGGTAATCAGGCACCGCCAGACCCTGGGCCTGAAGCTCCGCAATGGCAGCTTTTAATTGAGGAATAGACGCAGAAATATTGGGCAGCTTGATAATATTGGCTTCGGGGGTTTTTGCCAGTTCACCCAGTTCTGTCAGAGCATCGCTCACCTGCTGTTCGGGCTTGAGGTGATCGGGGAAATTGGCCAGAATGCGGCCCGCCAGAGAAATATCGCGGGTTTCAATGTCAATGCCTGCGGTGGAGGTAATGGCCTTCACAATGGGTAAAAAGGATTGGGTGGCCAGGGCGGGGGCCTCGTCGGTTTTGGTGTAAATGATCTTCATGCTGAAGCTGCCTTTCACGCGTTAATGCTACATTCTAACACGACTCTCCACAGCTACTCTTAAGACATAATATCCTGCCAGATTCCAAAGCCTTTGCGGGTATAAATACTGTGCTCACAGGCAAAAAAGGGCAGGCTGATACTTAGGCATTTTTCCCTTGCATCGGCTTCCACATAAATCAGGCCCTCAGCGTAGTAGAAAAAAGCGCTGGTTAAAGTAGGCAGACCGTCGAAGGGATTTTCATGGGGCAGTTCCACTTCTTTCCAGAGGGTGTTGTCCTCGGGCGTGGCCAGTAAAGTCATGGCCTCTATGTGCTCACTATGCTGTAAAAAAGTGCGTGCCAGAGGCAAAAAATCGTTTGATAAATGGGTAAAAAGCAGTTCTCTTTGCATACTCTGATTATATACAATGTTCTAAGCATGTATACACAATTTTTAAAGGCCGACCTCTGGCCAGACCTCGAAGCTTTTTTTGAATATGACAATCGGTGCAGCGGCTGTTGGTGTGTGAATCATCATTTGCCCGCAGGACTCGACTTTGAAGGAACTGCTGCAAAAGCCGTACTCAAAACCTGGGTGGAGTCAGAACGTATTTTTGGGGTTCTGGCCTATGAAAAAGGAGATGCCGTTCCGGTAGGCTGGCTGGCCCTGGATCCGGTCGTTAATATACCCGGTCATGACGGTGTTCAAAAAAGAGAAGCACAGGCCCGTCACTGGGCTATCCACTGCGTGGTGCCCCGTCACGATTACAAAAACAAAGGGGTGGAGCAGCTTTTACTGCAGGCGGGTACGGAACTGGCCCGGGATCGAGGAGCGCTGCTGGTTGAAGCTTATCCTGAACCCGGAAGTCAGCAGCATCAGCCCTTTGGCACCTGGAATCACTTTAGCGGCTACGCTGATGTGCTGGGATCACTGGGTTATGCGCAGCAAGCCGCTGATTTAGCTCCTGAATATGCCCTTTATCAGCTGCGATTAGAAAACCAAAGCTAAATTCGGCCCTGTAACCAGCTGCGCATTTGCGGTTCGTTCATGGCTCCCGCTTCACGGGCCACCCGTTTACCGTCTTTGAAAAGCATCAGAGTAGGAATACTTTTGATCTGATAATGCTGGGAAATGGCCGGATTTTCGTCCACGTTGATTTTAATCACCTTCAGTTTGCCTTTGTGCTCTTTAGCAATGGCGCTGAGTGCCGGGGACATCATTTGGCAGGGTCCACACCAGGGCGCCCAGAAATCCACAAGCACAGGCACCTCAGATGATTGAATAAGTTGGGTAAAGCTGGACATCGTGTACCTCGTTTTTGTTTATTCTAAGAGCTGTTTAAAGTTAGCCACGATCTTTATTTTGAAAAAAGCAGAAAAAAACATGAACTATGTTGCAGTTTTTGTAAAAGTGTTATACAATAAAAAAGTCGAGAAAAAAGCCAAAAATAAAACAAGGAGGAATCAAAATGCCTGTACTTACTCAACGAGAACAAATGAACAAGCGAGAACGCTTGCTATTCCTCCGAGGCCATTGCGACTAAATTTTCTCAATAGCCTCATCACATGGGGCTGTCGTCTAATGGTCAGGACACGCGTCTTTCTAACGCGGAATGCGGGTTCAATTCCCGTCAGCCCTTCTTAAAATAAGGAAGACGGTTATGTTTCAAAATATGTATCGCGAGATCGTGGGCAAAGGTTACAACCTTTGTCCTTCTCTCGCAACGATCCCAACGTGAATCAGTATGACGGCATTGAGGTGCTGGTATTTGAAGCCGGAGTTCTGCGCATTCTACGCAAGCAGCGTTCTCTGACGGTGAAAAAACTGGCTGAAATATCCGGAGTGGCTGAACGCTATATCTATATGCTTGAACACGGCAAAAAAGATAATCCCACTCTGCATGTTTTAAGACAACTGGGGAAAGCGTTGGGCGTTGCATTTATTTAAATCTTTTAAGGATATAAAAATGCAAGTTCTCTACGACCATCTTCAATCTCATCGTCAGGCTGATTCTCCACTACTTCAGTGTCATTTACAATATGCTATGAAACAGCTCCCTGCACCCCACACTTTTGGCTCTATCGTGGTGTGTATTGCTACAGGAGCGAAAGCTCTTGCGACGCTAGATCAGGCCATTTTTATGGCGCTGGCCATGTCTTTTGGTTGTAATACCACTTTTTATGCCTACGGAACCTCCGTGCATCAGATAAAATCTGACGTACCCTGGCAATTGAGCCTTAAACTCAGACAAGCTCCTACGGCGTGGGGAAATGATTATAAACGGGCCTGGCAGACGGTAAAGAAACATCATTCTGCGCAATCGATTATTTTTATTGGACCGAAGGTATCTCATTTGCATACATTCGTATCTCAAGATGCCTTGCAGAATGCCCCCAACCCTCAGCAGGTCATTTGTTACGATACCCAACACCCCGACATTTTTCGCAATTTTCGTCAAATGAGCCAGCAATCTTTTTGCTAATCTTAAATCTATGAACAGCCTAATTTTTATTTCTGGTGCAATCTGTATTCTTTTATCGCTGGGACTGGTGCTCTGGGTGCATTTCTTTTTACGTGGCCAGCAGTTTCACCGTCTTGCTCAAACATTCACGGGCATCTTACTGGCGTGGATGGGCCTGATGAGCATACTGGCTTATGTAGGCGTATT
>CAYFGW010000252.1:0-6609 GCA_964342365.1 uncultured Candidatus Sericytochromatia bacterium
AGAGCGAATCGTTCATGGCCACCACTTCTTCACCATTAGAAGCCATGCCAACTACTTCAAAGCCTTTTTCTTTGGCCAGTAGGGTTTTCAACACGCGCTGAATTACGTTAGAGTCTTCTGCAATTAAAATTTTCGTCATGGGGTTACCTTTTGTTTGTTTAATAGTCCGTGAATTTTCGTCAGGAAAATATCCTGCTTGAACTGTCCTTTAATAATAAAATCATTTACACCTGCTGCAAAGGCCTTTTGTTTAAATTCCTCTGCCGCCAACGAGGTCACCATAATCATGGGAATATGGCTATAGGGTGACTCTTTTTTGACCCAGGAAGTAAAGCCGTAGCCGTCCATAATGGGCATTTCGCAATCGGTGATAATAATATCTGGCTGCACCGTGGGCACCTTGTCTTTGGCTTCCTGTCCGTTGGTGGCAATGGTGACTTTGAAGCCCGCAGCCTCTAAGATGTTTTTTTCCAGGGTGCGGGTGGTGACGGAATCATCGACCACCAGCACGTGAATCTGACTGTCGGTAGTAGACTCGGGATCTACCTCTGTTTCAAGATTTTCCACGGTCAGTGCGGTAAAAGAGGTTTCCTCCTGATAGAAACCGTAGTACATATCTTGCAAGTCCAGCACCACAATGGGTTCTCCGTCACCCAGGATGGTGGCCCCCGCCACGTTTTTAATATTTTGCAGCTGAGAGCCCATTTGCTTCATGACCAGCGCGCGGGCTTCAATAATATCGTCCACGATGAGGCCGAGATAGCGCTGATTTAAATTAAGCAGTAGCACACGAGATTCCTGAGATTTGCCCGGCACGTATTCTTGCTGTAAAAATTCGTGCATGGGCACCACCGGCACCGGCTGGTTCTCCCACTGCATGAGGTACTGGCCTTCATGCAGGATCAGATGGCTTTCTTCGAGCAGGCGGGTGGCCAGAATCAGCGAGCTGGGAACCGCATAACGCTGATTGTTAATGCGAATCAGGAAGGTATCAAAGGTGCTCAGGGTCACCGGCAGGGAAATGCGGAACTGGGTGCCCTCGTTTTGCTCGGTAAACACCTCGATTTGTCCGTTCAGGCTTTCAATATTGGCTCGCACCACATCAAGCCCCACACCCCGGCCCGAAATGTCGGTCACCTGATCAGCGGTGGAAAAACCGGAAGAGAAGAGCAGGCGGTTGAGTTCTGAGTCGCTGAGGTTTTTGGCCTGCTCAGCACTGAACATGCCCACCTTGACAGCCTTCTGACGGATTTTTTCATAGTTAATCCCGCGTCCGTCATCCTGAATCTGGAAAACAATCTGGTTACCCGACAAACTGATTTGCACCAGAATCTGGGCCCGTTCCGACTTACCGGCTTTTTCGCGTTCTGCGGGCGTTTCCAAACCATGGTCAATGGCATTACGGATCAAATGCCCGAGGGGGTCTTTGAGTTTTTCTACCAAAAAGCGGTCCAATTCGGTGTCATCACCCAGGACAATAAAATCCACTTTTTTGCCCAGTTTCTGACTGGTAGAACGCACCACAAGGCGCAGAGGGTCTACCAACACCGAAGCGGGAAGCATACGGGTTTTGCGAGACTGGTACTGCATTTCATCTACGGTCAGTGCAAACTGGTTGATGTCTTCTTTCAGCTCTTTTTCAAAACTGCCCAGATGCTCATTGATCTGCTGAATGGCGTCTAAAATATCGTGCTGGGTGTAGCGCTCCGCATCGGGGGCATCTCCGCGAACACGGCCTCTGAAGTCACGCATGAGCAATTGCACTTCCGCCAGATGACTCAGCTTTTGCTCATAGGAAATTTTGTGAATCAGCAGTTCGTCAGACAGGTTAATAAGCTGATCGATTTTACTCACAGAAACCCGAATGGTTTCATCCATCTGCTGGGCGCGTTTTTTGCGTTTTTCCTGACTGACGCGCTCCAGTTTTTTCTTACCTGAACCGGTGGTTAACAGATCGTTTTTACGCCACTTAACGCCACTGTCGCGCAGCGGGTCGGTTCCCGTGGTTCGACCAATGGGCGGTGCTTGTTTAAGACCTGATTGCGTAATACGCAGCTCCTGCGTAATACTCTTCTTTTCGTGATGGGTCTGACGCACCCGGGCGGCTTCGGCTTCGGCTTTGGCACCCGCGGCCACTTCTTTAAGCTGATCTACCATGGTTTTGTGGTACTTGAAGAGGCGCTCGAATTCATCAGAAGTGGGCATGCGGCTTTCGCCCTTGAGATGTTGTAGCTGAGATTCTGCTTCATGGGCCAATTGCCCCACAGCAGCAAATCCTAAGGCGTTGGAATTGCCTTTCAGAGTATGCAGGGCTCTGTAAATAGACTCCAAGCCCGGTTTGAGATCCACCTCTCCGGTTTCAAGTTGTAAGAGCTCGGTACTAAAGCGCGCCACAATTTCTTCGGCTTCCTCAAGATAGAGAACGGTAATCTCATCAAGGCCTTCGTGGTCATCTTCTGTGACAACAGGAGTCTCCGGCGCATTGCCCGGCAGGGCGCTTTCAATACGATTGAAGTCGTCAAAAATATGTTCCAACACTTCCGGCGTGAGCTTTTCAGGGGTTTTCCGCAGTTCAGACAGCAAACTTTCGGTTTCGTGGGCCATTTGACCAATGTGCTGAAAACCGAGGGCGTTGGAATTACCTTTCAGGGTGTGAAGCCCTCTATAAATGGACTCCAGAGCGGTTTTGGCATCCATTTCACCGCTCTCTAATTTAAGCAACTGGGCCTGCACCGTCTGCATAATATCCTGAGCTTCTTCGCGGTAGAGCAGGGCAATTTCATCCAGCTCTGGCATGTCTTCGGCAAATTGCTCATAATCAGACACGGTGGAAGTCACGGGTATTGCAGCAGCCAGCGCTTCGTTTCCGGGGAGAGCGGCTTTAATACCGGTCACATCGTCAAACAATTGCTGAATCAGCTCCGGTGACAACAGCTCCGGCTCATTCTTGAGGCGCGTTAGCAGACTCTCCGAAGCGTGAGCCAACTCGCCCACGTGATCAAACCCTAAAGCGTTAGAATTACCTTTGAGCGTGTGCATTCCGCGATAAATATTGGCCAGTAATTCGGCCAGATTCTCGCCAGATTCTAATTTCAACAGGTCAGACTCGACGGTAGCAATAATTTCTTCAGCTTCTTGCTTATAAAGCTGCGAAAGTTCGTCCAATTCGATCTCCGCTACCGGTTCTACAGATTCTGCAGGCTCTACAGATTCCACAGACGCTGCGGTTTCAGTTATTTCAGCAACATTGGCAGTCTCAGTTGGATCGACAGATGTTGTCTCCTCAGACACCGTGTCCACAGGGCTTTGAGTTCCGCTGCCCAGTAAATGACGTACGGCGGTTTGCAACGCATCAAACTGTTCCAGCACGGTGGAGAACTGCGCGGCAGTGACGCCCGCTTTTTCTTTTCTGAGCATAGACAGGGTAGATTCGAGCTCATGAGCCACATCACCAATGTCTTCAAAACCCAGAGCGTTAGAATTGCCTTTCAGGGTATGAATACCGCGATACACCGCTTCTACAGTCTCTTGTACAGCTTCTGCATCGCGGTCCTGCTCGGGAGCCAAAGCAGCAATCTGGGGGGATACATCTTCCAGAATATCCTGGGCTTCGCCAAGATAGAGCAGAGTGATTTCGTCCGGTTCTTCTGCTTCCACTTCAGGGGGTGTCAGGTCAAGGGGTGCTAAATCTGCGGTATCGCCGGTCAGAGCGGCCACTGCTGCCCGCACAGCCTCGAATTGCCCCAGCAAAGTCTCAAAAACTTTGGTATCAAAAGCATCGGGGTTCTTACGTAAATCTGCCAGGGCATCTTCCATGACCCCGGCCACTTCACCCACACGGGCAAAGCCTAACGCATTGGAGTTACCCTTTAAAGTATGTAAGGAACGATAGGTGGACTCCAGCTGATTTTTAACATCCTGCTCCGCGGAAATGAGCTTAAAGTAATGGGCCACATCTTTGAGAATGTCCTGTGCTTCTTGAGCATAAAGAGTGGTAATTTCATCATCAGGCGCAGGTTCTTCAGGAAGCGTTTCTTCACTCACTGTGTCAGCCACATTATCTGTGCCTTCCTGTCGGGCGGCGGTTTCCTGACTCACAATGGCTTTAAGATCTTCACCCCATTGAAAAAGATGATCAATTTCAGCTTCGTCTACGGTTTTAGAAGGGTCGTCTAAAAAGACCTGAATACGGCTTTCTAGCTTATGAGCCAGATCGGCAATTTTGAAGAAACCAAGTGCATTAGAATCGCCCTTGACCGAATGCACCGCCCGATAGATTTCTTCAATGGCAGAGGTGCTGTCAATTTTGCCCGTATCCAGCGCAATCAGGGTTCGATGGTAAAGCTCCACGTGATCCTGTACCTCTACCAGGTACAGATCAATGACTTCATCAGAGACCTGAAAGCCTTTTCTGACCTTATAGATGCTGTCTGCTTCTTCGGACTTTTGATTGTAAAAGTCCAGAAACAGCTGCAAATTTTCCAGATAAATGCCAAAGCGGTCAATGTCTTCAGCATCAGGAGCAGAACGGTTCTCCATCAGCTTTCGGGCTTCGCCCTCCAGCTGGTAAGCCATATTTCCCAGATCAAAATACCCCATCAGATTGCTGTCCTGACGGAAGGTATGCATCCGGCGGGCCACCCACTCCAGTTCTTGTAGATAAAGATCTGGATTTTCCTGGGCCGCCGTTAGTTTTTGTCGGGTGGTGTTTATGACTTCGTAGGCTTCAGACGCAAAAAACGTCTGAAGCTCTTCCCGTTTTGCCTTATCCAAGGGCTTATGCCCCTTTCACAAGCTGTTGCATTTGATCTGAGAGCTGACTCAGGTCAGTCTGCTGCTCAATGGCCGAACTCGAAATCTGATACGCCGCTTCTGCGGAGTTCTCAATAGAGAAAACCAGCTGAGTAATGGATTCACCCGCTTTGTTGGACAGATCCACACCAATATCCGCCAGCTTGGTGGCGTCTTCGGCCAGCATTACAGAGGTATTGGTTAAGCCCTGAATCTCGGTCAGAATGGCCGCAATTTTTTCGGTCGCGTCTTTAGATTCTTCTGAGAGGTTTTTAATTTCGTTGGCAACAATGGCAAAACCTTTACCAAATTCACCCGCTTTAGACGCCTCAATCGATGCGTTAAAGGCCAGGAATTTAGACTGCTGCGAAATATCGTCCACGGTAGCGGTGATCTCTCCAATGGCCTGGGTTCTGGAACTGAGTTCCAGAATTTTTTCTGCCACGGATTCAATCTGAGTTTTAATTTTACCTACACCCTCAATGGACTCGGTAACCGCCTGTTCCCCTTCAGAGGATACGGAGGTTGCTTCGGCGGCAGCTTCTGCCACGATACGGGCGTTGTCTGACACGATTTCAGACTTGGTCTGAATTTCCGTTACCGCCTGCGTGGTGCCTTCTACCAGGGTTCTCAAGTTCGCCTGCTCGTTTTCAGCATCTGCCCGCGCCATTTCAATTTCCATCAATGTACGGGTGTTTTCAGAAATCATGTTGTTAAAAGACTGGGCCAGAACTTCTAATTCATCACCAGAATTAACGTTGACTTCTACATCCATCATGCCTTCAGAAACAAATTTAGCAGCTTCATTTAGTTTACGAATGGCCTGTAAGATACCGTAGATAAAGAAAGCTCCCAGAGCCAGGAAGGCCCCAATCAGGATCAGAACCCAGGTCACGGTGAAAACTTTAGACTGTTCAAAACCATCTACACGGGTTTGTAAGAGTTTGTCTTCTTCGGTGATACTGGTATCAAAAAGATTAAATACGGAGTTACGCGCCTGATCTGACAGACTCACCGTCTGAGCCATCATACCTTTGGTGGGGTTGCCCTGACGCACAGACTTTTCAATATAGTCCAGATATTTTTTAACGTTAGTCTGGCTCTGGTTGGTGGCTTTTTCTAGAGCCTGACGCATTTCTTCCGGTTTGGCCGTATTGGCATAGGTGGTGTTGATATCGGTGCGTAGGCCCTCAAGATCGGAACGAATCAACCCCTGAAGTACTACAATGTCTGTTTTATCCTGAGCCGTTGCGGACTCTTTTGCCAGAATTTGCTGGGTCAGCAACTGCAAACGGTCAAGGTTTTGCACAATGCTGGGGGTTCTTAACAGGGTTAAATCCATCAGATAGTAAGAATCCAGATCCGGATCAAGAATCAGGTTGGACTGGTCACCAAAATAAGTGATGGCTTCGCGCAGCTTGGCAATGAGTTGGTAATGCTCCGTTTTACTGGAGGTAACATTCATACCCGCGGTCTTACTGGCCAGTTGTTTAACGGCCTGCTCAAGGGTTTTAATTTGTTCAGCAGAGGCCTTAAAACCGCTACCGTACTGCTGATCTACAGAACGCAGACTGTTCAGTCCACCGTTCAGAGCATTAATATACTGCTTTAACTCGGCGGCGTCCACGCCACCGGTGGTCATTTTTTGATGGTGCTTGAGCATATGCTTGGGTCCTGCATCCATCATGTTTTTGAGCGGAACCAAATAAGCGTTACCGTAAATTTCTTTGGTACCAAAGTCAATGGCTTTATCTTTTTCCGTCATCAGCAGGTACAGCAAAACAACGGTTGGAAAAACCAGCGCAATCGCCACCAGGA
>CAYFGW010000253.1:0-6608 GCA_964342365.1 uncultured Candidatus Sericytochromatia bacterium
TTCGCTGGTGTCAGACGTGATGGAACTGTGGTTAGAAAATAACGCACAGGTGAACGCGCTCTACATGCAAAACTGGGATCGCCAGATGCATGCTCATCATTATGCCAAGGCCCATCTGGAAAGAGATGCTCGTTACAATGTGTTGAATCTGGGCGTGGGCGCTCAGTATCATGAGGTACATACCGGAGCTGATTTAGAAGCTGCCGGAGCGGAAACCAATATTCAGGGTCTGTTCATTGGAAGCGGAAAGCAGCACTTCCGTCAGCAGTCTCTGCAAAATCACCGTCATGCCCACACGAACTCAGATCTGATGTACCATACCGTGCTTAGAGACAAGGCTTATTCCTTCTACCACGGCATGATTTACGTGGACCCACAAGCACAGCAAACGGAATCCAATCAGGTGAGCAAAAGCATGCTCCTGTCCGACAGCGCCCGTTCCGATGCGATTCCCAATTTGGAGATTTTAGCAGACGACGTGCAGTCCGGTCACGGTGCTGCCGTGGGGTCTATGGACCCCGATCAGCTCTTCTATTTACAGTCCAGAGGTTTTGATCGCGACACGGCTGAGGCCATGTTGGTGGAGGGCTTTATGGAAGCCGTTATTCTGCGCTTCCCGCAGCAGGAACTACAGCAAACCATTCGTGACCACCTGGCCATGCGTTTGCTCTCCAAAGAAAGCGCTGAGTAAATGTTGAATCTGGAAGCTATCCGCGCGGACTTTCCCATTTTGTCTCAGGAGATCAACGGTTTTCCGCTGGTGTACTTTGACAATGCGGCCACCACGCAAAAACCGCAGCAGGTGATTGACGCCATTGCCCATTATTACTCTTGTGATAATGCCAATGTGCATCGCGGTGTTCACACCCTGAGTCACAGGGCCACCGATGCCTGTGAGCAGGTGCGAGATCAGGTGCAGCGTTTTATTAACGCGCCTACCCGCGAGTCCGTGATTTTTACCCAGGGCACCACCGACAGCATTAATCTGGTGATGCAGAGCTGGGCTCAGCATCAGCTGAAAGCCGGTGATAATGTAGTACTTACCACGCCAGAACACCATTCTAATCTGGTGCCCTGGCAGATGCTGGCGGAAAATCTTGGCGTGAGTATTCGCACACTGCCCCTTCTGGACAGCGGTGAATTGGACATGTCCTTGCTGGATACGCTCATTGATGAGAATACCCGTCTGGTGGCCGTACAGCATATGTCTAACGTACTGGGAACTATTCACGACGTGGAATCGCTCATGCAAAAAGCTCACGCTGTGGGTGCGCGGGTGCTTTTAGATGGAGCGCAGTCTGTGCCTCACAAAAGCATAGATGTACAGGCGCTAGACGTGGATTTTCTGGTGTTTTCGGCTCACAAAATGCTCGGACCCACGGGCATTGGTATTTTGTACGCACGGCCTGAAATCTTAGAAAACATGCCGCCCTATCGCGGGGGTGGTGCCATGATCAAAGAGGTCTGGTCTGACCGACACACCTGGGGCGATTTGCCCTTCCGCTTTGAAGCGGGGACGCCTAATATGGCGGGCATTGTGGGTCTGGGTGCGGCCATTCGCTATCTGGAGCGTATTGGTCTTGATGCGGTCCTGGAACATGAACAGGTGCTTACCCGCTACGCTCTGGAACAAATGAAGCGTATCGAAGGAATTCGTCTTTATGGTCCTGAAGACGTGCGTAAGCGCGGGGGGATTGTGTCCTTTAATCTGGAGGGTATTCATGCACAGGACGTGGGTGAATTGCTGGACCAGCAGGGCATCGCCATTCGCACAGGACACCATTGTTGTCAGCCGCTGATGCGTCACTACGGCGTATCTACCATGGCTCGGGCCTCATTTTATATTTACAACACCCACGAAGAAGTGGACATTATGGTGAAAGCGCTAACCCGAACCCAGAGTTTGCTTCACCGTCGCAAGCAAAGGAAAGAACATGTGTAAAACAGAAACACCCGCAGCAGATGCTGCTAAAAAACTTCCCCTTACCGAAGATGATGTGCGGGAAGCCTTACAAAAGGTCATCGACCCCGAACTGCATATGAATATTATGGAGTTGGGTCTGGTGTACAACGTGGATATTCAGGAAAACGCCAACGACACCCGCGATGTGAATGTGGAAATGACCCTCACGTCTCCCGGATGTCCTTATGGCCCCGTGATTATGGGGCAAATCCCTTCTGTGGTGAAAAACGATTTTCCGGGTGAAGTGGATGAAGTTAACGTGAGTCTGACTTTTTCTCCCCCCTGGGATCCCGCCACCATGGCTTCAGAAGACGTGAAGTTCGAACTGGGGATCTTTTAATCGTAACTGCGCTGCAGGTTTTTTTCGTTGATTTCGTTCAGGCCCCAGTCATAATCGTACTCGGCGATTTTGAGCTTGTCTTTTAACATTTCAGCGGTTTGACCTGTGGCGTATTTTTGCAAATGCAGTAATACGTCCTTGTCATCTTTGCCAAAGTCTTCCTGAAACCATTTGTAAATAGAAGATGCAACCACGTCGCCGTTGGCTTTCACTTGCACACCCCGCGGGTGATTCACGTAGGCCCGTGCTGCTTCATTGAGTGCCGCATCCAGGGTGCTTGCTTTCCAGGGCGCTGTTTGTAGATTGGGGCATCCGATGGAAGCGCAATTGACCGCGTAATGAACCCGGGGGTCATTCATGTTTTTACGCAGAATATTGTGCTCCACGTCGTCAAGAGAAAGCATTTTGCCTTTGAGTTTCATATTTTTGGCTTTCCAGGGACCGTCATCGGTCAATGCGCCCACAATGCCCTTTTTACCGCCCTGAGGTTCTACTTCTTTAATGCTTTTCACAGGATAAGCCGTCAGAATCACATCCAGGGTTTTGGCGTTGTATAAATTGGCAAAAAAGGCGAACTGCTGGGTCTGTGTGAGCAAAGCGGGATCAATGCTCTGTAAATACCTTAAGTAGCGGGTTAGTTTTTGACGATCAGCATCACTTACGCCCTTGTAGTCAAATAAATGAATGCCTGTGGGGCCCGGCCTGACATAAGTTTTGAGCAAATCTGCGTAGTCTTTATCGTTGAGATCCAGCGTTTTTTTTGTGGCATAGGGCTGGAAAAATTCGGCGAGAATTTTTTCAGTGTTAGCTTCCGTTTGTTTAGCTGCTATTTGTGTGGTCGCCTTTTCTTCCTTTTGATTCGTTTCAGCACAGGCCCCTAAGGGTCCCATACACAAAAAGGTGGTCAAAACGAGAGGTTTCAGGGTTTGAATTGTTTTCATGACGAGGTTCTCCTTCTTTACTATTGTCAAGACTAACGTGAAGGTTGTGAAAAAGACGTGTGAGAGAAGTTAAATAGGTGTAAAAAACACAAGTTTTTTTGACTTCCAACGATAACTACAACATCAGACCATAACCGGAGTTCTCTCATGCCTAACGTTAACCCTGCTTCGCAACCCACCCTTAAGCCTATTGAGGAGTTACTGGCTCCAAAGCCAGCGGCACCCGCTCCCCCTTCAGCCCCTCCCGCACCCCAGCCCGTACAACATCAGCCCGCTCCCACCGAGTATCAACCTGCGCCTCCCGCGGGCAGTGCTCAGCAGAGTGTTTCTCTGGTAGACGACAATACGGTGTCACAGGAAGAGCTGGAATGGGCTGTAGCTCTTGAACAGCATGCGGCTAACGGAGGGCAGGTCAGTGAGGCCCAGTTGGCGAAACATACGGATATCATGCAGCGTCTAACGGCACAGCGAGAAGATCTGGCCCTTAAAGCCGGGGTGTCCACAGAAGATTTCCGCTGGGCAAGTGAATTAGAGCAAAAGTCGGCTCAGGGTTACCAGGCACAACCGGCCGAAGTACAGCGCTATGAGGCTATTGCTGCTAAAATTCAGGCCTATGAAGCGGGAGCATCTCAGGCCGCCCCTGCACCAGCACCTCAACCCTCCGAACCTGCACAACCGGCGCCTGCACCTACCACCGTTGACAATTTAGGCAATCTCGATCTGGTCAAAGAAAAACCCGATATGATGCCAAAACTGCAGCAGCTCAGCGAAATTGTGGAACAAAACTATGCCATGAAAAAGTTAGAGCAGTTCACGGCTCCAGAAGCTGTAGAACAGCGTAAAACTCAGGCCAGAGAGTTGGGCGTGGGCATCTGGTTAGAAGGCGATAATGCCGACCGGGTGATGTTGTCGCAGCGCCTGATTGATAACGGTTATAGCGATGTGGTGGGCCGTATTATGACCCACCAGGAAACCACCTCTGCGGACGTGATTAACGTCATGAAAAATCCCGGTTTTCCTCTGGAAAACTTTATGGACGATCTCAAGGACAATGAAGCCTTCTTGATTTTAAATACGCTCAGCAACGCGGCCATTGAAGGCAGTACCGATGCGGCCAACCTCATGGATAAAACCGTAAGCGAATACGATCGAGTCTGGGACCGCGAAGGTCCTTTTACTCAACTTCGTACGCAAATGCAGGCGGCAGGCACCTGGTCACAATTGCCGCCCGGCCTCCAGCAACGCATTAATGATTTATTAAATTAACCCGTAGATTAATGAATTTTAAGGTTCAGGGCCCCGGATCCGCTAAAAATCCACGAAACGCTCTGATATAATTAGACCCATAATCACAGTATTGAAGGATTTCCCCCATGAAAACACGTGCTCACTACCTTGTTAGTGCTCTTCTTGCCAGCGCCACATTGGCGGTGGCCTGTTCGCCTCAGTCTCAGGCGCCTACCTCTGGTGTTGACCAGAACGCCGCTGCGCCCCAGGGTATTTCGAACAGCGAATTGACCATTAACAACAATCGTCGAGAACTGGCAAAGCGCCTGACCAAAAAGAATCAACCCGTAGACATTCAGGCGGATGGTTTTAGCACCCAGGCGGATATCCCCATTTCAGACGAAGTGAAGCTGACTCTGGTAGCAGAAGTAGAACCTCCTACTGTGGGCAATCAAAAGGTTCAGGCCACCTCTATCGCTCTGAACGGTGATTACATTATGGTGAGTTACAACACCCAGGGCGAAGTGTACAAAGGCGCACTGGACGTCATTGACATTAGCGACAAGCAAAATCCCCAGCTCACCTCTCAGTGTTTCTTCCATCAGGCAGACACCAACGCCGTGAGTTTTGAAAATGGCGAAGTGTTTATGGCCCAGGGCGGAAACGAACAAGATATTGCTCCCCGTACCGCCTACTTCCGCAATATTGCGCTGTTGGCTGACGGTGCGCTGGACGTACCTACCAACTCTCGTAAAGTGGGCGTGCCCGGTTTTGTGGCCACGCAGGTATTCCCCACCTCCGACAATGTGTTTGTCAGTTCCGGCGACAATGCGGGCCTGACGGTTCTGGATCGTGTGAACTTCAGCATGAAAAAGTATATTGAACTTCACGACGCCCGCTGGGTGGATGCTGAAGACGGCAAAGTGGCAGTGGTACAGGGAACTCCCGGCAAAATTACGGTTTTAGACGAAGATTCTCTGGACGTCACCAATACCTTTGCTATTCCCGGATTAGATATTCCCGAATCCAAATCCACCATTGACATTGACGGTGGAAAAGCCTTTGTGGCTGCGGGCACCGGCGGTGTTCAGGTGGTGAGCCTCGATAATGGTCAGGTGGTAGGCAACGTGCCCCAACCCATACTGCCAGAACTCCCGAATCAGAAAACTGTTACCAACGCCGTAGCCGTGGACTATGATCTGGCCTTTATTTCTAGCGGTGAAGCGGGCATTTATGTGGCCAAAGGCGATCAGGCCTTTGGTACCAGTCAGGCCAATGAAGATGTCAATCTTAGAGTGCTGGGTAAACTCAGTTTTGGTGAGAAAGTGTCTGCTAACCACATTGCTTACAAAAAGGATTGCCTGATTGTGGCTTCCGGTCTGGGCGGTGTGAAAATCCTGACCATTGAATACAAAGTGCCTGAGCCCGAACCCACCCCTCCTGTAGACCAGAGCTGTAAAAAAATGCTCGCCATGAACGATTCCGGTTCTATTGATAGTCAGTTGGTGAGCCTTGATTTTGAAAACGGTCAGGCCACTCCTATTGGTCCTCTGTATAAAAAGCACGACATGGAGTCACTGGACATCAGCCCCATCACTGGAAAAATGTACAGCGTGGCGGGCAATGGCGGAAATCAGGACGGTAAACTGTTTGAAATTGACAAGACCACCGGCGCCCTGACTCAGCGTGGGGACACCGGCACCCGTGGCAAGGGCGAAATTGCGGCCCTGTCTTTCCATCCCAACGGCGAACTCTGGGCCTTCCAGGTGAATTCCGGCCTGCACACCATTGATTTGAACTCTGGCGCCCTGACTCAGAAATGGTCGGTAACCAGTGGTATTGGCAAGTCCTGGGACGGTCTGGCCTGGGATAACAACGGAGAGTTCCTCTACGGTGTTGACAATAAAAAGCTCTATAAATGGGATCCCACCACCCAACAGGTGACCCCCTCTTGTACCAACTTACCCAGCGGTGTGGAATCTCTGGAATTCCGTCCTGACGGTATTCTTGTAGGTGCTCGTCAAAATCGCGATAAGTTAACCACCTTCACAGTTGAAGTGGATAACTGTTAAGTGGATCAGAGCAATTACGCCACCCCTTACGTGGATATTGAAGGTCTGACCTGTGACGTAACTAA
>CAYFGW010000254.1:0-6512 GCA_964342365.1 uncultured Candidatus Sericytochromatia bacterium
GAAGAAAAATACATTGCTTCTTTTTCTAACCGGGGTGAAGAACTGGATATTGTAGCACCCGGTGTTGATATTACCTCTACATTTCCCACCTACGAAGTGACCGCCAATGCAGCGGGACTGCCTCAGAATTACGCGACTCTGAACGGCACGTCCATGGCCACCCCTATGGTTTCTGCAGTAGCCGCCATGATGTGGAGCCAGAACCCCTACTTAAAACCCTCTGAAGTCAGAGAACGTCTTGAAAATACGGCCACTGACCTCGGCACTATTGGTAACGATAGTCTCTACGGTCACGGCTTGCTCAACCCTGAAGCCGCGCTGGCTGCTCAGGCTGAATAGCGTTTTCCATGACTTCCCCTGAAGACAACGAAATAGAAGTTAAGGTGCTCGATATTGATGTGAGTGCTGTTGAAGAAAAACTGCGGGCCGTGGGCTGCGTTTATCAGGGGCGGGAGTTTCAGCAAAATTATATGTTTGACTATCCCGACCGCCGCCTTTATGAGCAGCAGGACGGCAGCTATGTGCGCCTGCGGCGGCGGCATTTTCTGGACCAAAAGCGCTCAGAAATTTTGCTCACCTATAAACAAACCCTCTCTCGTGAAAAATATAAAATCGCCGATGAAACGGAAACCCGGGTAGATGATTTTGAGCAGATGCATCGCTTTTTGGGGTTAATGGGTCTCGAAGAAGTGCGCAGCGACGAAAAGCTCAGGGCCACTTACACTTACAAAGACCTGCATTTTGAAATTGATGAATGGGCCGGATTGCCCCCCTATCTGGAAGTAGAAGGCAGCAGTGAAGAAAAAGTAGCCGAAGGGCTCGCGCTCCTGGAATTTACCCTTAAAGATGCCACCGCCATGAACTTGCGGGAAGTGCTCGCGAAGTATAAGATTAAAGCAAGTCATCTTCACTTTAAGGATTTTGGTCGCGAAATTCTCTGAAGCAGACACTCTACAATCATAAGGACAATCACCCATGTTAAAAGATCGCAAATTCTGGACCGGACTCTGTATGGGCGGGCTTATCGGTGCTTCCGCCATGTTTCTGCAACCCATTAACGCCCAAAACGCTGGCGGTGGCGATTCAGCGAACGTCATTAGAGCAATTACTCTGATGGTGAAAGAACAAAAAATCACCAACCAGGAGCTGAAGGAAATCAAGAACAGCTCAAGACAAATGAATAATAACTTGCAAAACTTTGCCAAGTCTCAGGGCATTAATACAGGAAGATAAACACCATGTTAAGACGTTTACCGGCGCTGCTTGCGGCCGTTACTTTGACCAGTTTGTGCCTGCCTGCTCTGGCACAGCCCATACAAGATCGGGTGGAACCACGTCCTCGTGAAACCACCCTGCAAGAGTTAAAAAGAGATCCCGCCACTGCGGCATTGCTGTCTTTGTTGTACCCCGGTGCCGGGCAGTTTTATGTGGGTAATAATCCCCAGCGCAGTTTGTATATTCTGGGCGGTGGTACCCTGATCCTGGGTGGCAGTCTCGTCGGGTACGGCATTCTGGCAGATCGCCCCGCAGAAAGCGTGGCTCTGGGTAATTTAATGATTACGGGCGTGCTACTGGGTTTTCACCTCTGGAACGTGAGAGACGCTTACGAACAGGCCTATGAGCACAATATGGAAATGGAAAAGGCTAGCCTTTTTTCTCAACAGCCGTTGTTGTCCCCGTCCCCACTTTTGTCTCACCGTTCTTCTCCCCTGGCTTCTCCTCTGGTGTCGTGGAGCACACAGTTTTAAATGACGGATTTTGATCTGATAGATATTGGCGAATTGCACACCTTCAGCCATGAGGACAAAGGCCCGCTGAGTGCCTCACAAATTGAGGCACTGGCTCCCCTTAAAAACGCTTTTATCAAGGTGCGTCGGGGAAGCATTGAGTCCGTGGGGCCCATGACGGCGTACACATCTTCTGAAAAAGCGGTGGTGCCTCAGGTTCCGGCTGCGGGCAAAACCGTTTTGCCGGGGTTTGTGGATCCTCACACGCACTTGGTGTTCGGGGGTTCCCGAGAACATGAACTGGTGGGCCGCATCCAAAAACGCCGGGACGTGACCCCTGATGCCAAAGGCCAACGCATGGCCACGGGCATTAACTATACCGTGCAGCGCACCCGCGAGGCTTCCTTAGATACGCTGGCCCGGGATGCTACACAGCGGTTGAATCACGCCCTCAAGCAGGGCACCACCACCCTGGAAGCCAAAAGTGGTTACGGTCTGAGTCTGGAACAGGAAATTAAGCTGCTGGAAACCGTACAGCATCTTCAGGCCACCCACCCTATCGACATTGTGTCCACTTTTCTGGGGGCTCACGCGGTGCCCGAGGGAGTCAGCATGTCCGACTATGTGGCCCGGGTGCTCAAAATGGTGCCGGTGGTGGCAGAGCGCAAGCTGGCAGAATTTTGCGACGTGTTTTGTGAGACGGGCTTTTTCTCCGTGGAAGACAGCCGACAAATTCTGGAGCTGGCTCGTTTTCACGGTTTAAAATTGAAGCTTCACGCCGATGAATTGGATCACTCCGGGGGAGCAGCACTGGCTGCAGAACTGGGAGCTGTCTCCGCGGATCATTTACAATTTGCGTCCCAAAAAGATTTAGAAGCCATGAAGGCAGCGGGCACTCTGCCCGTGTTATTGCCCGGTACCGCTTTTTATTTGGGCTTACCCTATGCCAATGCGGAGCTCATGCGTCAGCTGGATATGCCGCTGGTATTGTCCACGGACCTGAATCCCGGAGGCTGCTATTGCGAGTCTCAGCTCATGATGGTGGTGCTGGCCTGCACGCAGATGCATATGCTGCCGGTGGAAGCCTTTGTGGGCATTACCCGCAACGCTGCTTATGCCATTGATCGTGGTGAACAGGCGGGTGTCATTGCGCCCGGTCGTCAGGCGGATCTGGTGGTCTTAGACGCACCTAATCTGGATTACGTCCCCTACCATTTTGGGGTCAATCTGGTCAGGGACGTATATATTCGAGGTCAAAAACAGGTGGCCAACGGCCTGCTCGTGAACGGGTAGGCGGCTAATACAGTTAATCGCCGACCTTTAAAACCCGTTTTTGAGGGCCTGTTCTCCGGTAAAGGTAATCGAATAACTGAGCTCTTTGCTGCCCATGGGCGCGCTTTCGCTCAGCATTTGATTTTCCACCAGACGATTGAGGGCCTGTTGCACCTCCACTTCGCTTTTTCCGAGACGCTCAAAAATCTGGGTGTTGAGTAAGTCGGTGCGGTTAAACAAATCCTTTTGCTTAAAGCGTTCTAAGTACAGGCCAATCACCAGAATCATATCGGTGATTTCGCGGGGGCCTTTGGTTTTAATAAATTCTGCCAGGGTCGGCAGCTGGCGTTTAGGGGCCGCCAGTTTGCCCTGGGGAGCGTCATTATGATCGCCTTCTCCGCGGAGTTCTTCAGGCAACTGTTGCTGGAACAGCTGGAGCCATTTTTCCATCTGGGTTTCCACAAAAATTTTGTCACCTCCCAGATGAATTTCTTTATCGCCAATTTTTAAACCAAACTGATACTGTACAGATTCTGACATGGGTTTTTACTCCTTAGATTCCTCTTTGAATTGCGCTTTGAAGTGGGCTAAAATACGTGCTGTTCAGTTTAGCAAATCTCGCGGAGGCTTTCATTCTGTCACTTAACAGCACTCAAACCCCAACTCCCACCACCCATGTTTACGCCCGTTATGTAGAAACCGGTAAGGCCCTGCTCAGCGATCAGGTGCTCAGCTTTCAAAACGGTCACATCACGCAGCTGCGTCCGGCTCACGCCTGTAACGACGTGATCAGCGAACGCTTTGACTATGTGCTACCGGGCTGTGTGAACGCCCACAGCCATGCGTTTCAAATTTTGTTGCGGCCCACCACCGGACAGCCCGCCCACTTCAAAGACTGGGTGGATCGCTTTCTCTACCCTCAGGTGACGCAACTGGATCAACAGCAGTTGTACACCTCTGCTCGACGGGTGTTTAAAGAAATGCTCCGGGCGGGAATTACCACCGTGGGAGAATTTCATTATGTGAACAATTTGCCCGATGGCAGCAGTAGTGAACAGCATTATGCCCATACGCTGATTCAGGCGGCCCGTGATGTGGGGGTGCGTATCACCCTGATTCGCACCCTCTACGACCAATGTCACAAGCTGGGTCAAAAACGTTTTCAGGAACCCACGGCGCAAGCTATTGACCAGACCCGGGCATTGGCACAGCATTATGCTGAACACCCCAATGTTTCGGTCCTGCCCGCCCCTCACTCTCTGCACGGTGCCAGTCAGGAACTGGTCATGGCCGGGGCCGAGCTGGCCCGGGAACTCAACACCCCCTGGCATATGCATTTGTCTGAGCAACCGGGAGATGCGGAGTTTGCGCTGCAAAAGTATGGTCATCGTCCGCTGGCGTGTCTGGAGCACTGGGGCATACTGGATCAAAATACCTGTATTGTGCACGGCATCTGGTTCGATGACGAAGACCTTGAACGTATGCAGCAACGCCGCTGTCGTCAGGTGTATAACCCCCTGACCAATATGGCCCTGGGAGACGGCATGGCTCGCCTGCCAGAATTACTCAACCACGGTGTGCCTGTGGCCCTGGGAACCGATGCCAATACGGACAGCTCGCTGTTTTTAGAAGCCCGCATGGCCGAGTACCTGCAACGCAGTCAAAAGCTCTCTATGGGACATGTGACGGCCCGACAGCTTTTTGCCATGCTCAATCAGCACGGTGCCCATGCGCTGGGACTGCAGACGGGACTTTTAGAGGTGGGCTATGCCGCTGACTTTCTTGCTCTTGATTTGCAGAGCCCCAGTCTGTGGCCCGTGACCGCGGAGGCTGAAGATCTTGAAGCCTTCGGCGAAGCGATGCTGAACCAGATGATTTTTTCCATGGTGCCTCAGGAAGCCATTCAGCAGGTGTATGTGGCAGGGCAGGCTCAGGTACTGCATTGACAAACAGTCTAACCTTTTCACTTCGCCACGATATCTGGCGCACGTTGGTACTGGCCCTGCCCATTGCGGGTGCGCAACTGGCTCAGATTGCGCTACAGGTGGTAGATAATATGATGTGTGGTCGGCTGGGGGCTGAGGCTCTGGCCGGTGTGGGGCTGGGTTCAGCGGTGCTGGCCGCATTGTTGCTTCCGCTGCTGGGTATTGTGGGCATTATTTCAGCCTTTATTTCCGAAAGTGAAGGTCAGACCTCTGCCCATGAAGCACCAGAGGCTCCCCGTAGGTATTTTCAACACGGACTTTTGCTGGCTGTACTCCTGGGACTCCCTGCCACCCTGCTGTTATCGCTGGCACCGCGCGCGCTCCTGGCCATGGGGCAAAAAGCGGAGCTGGTGTCGCTGGCCAGTGCTTATCTGGGCAGTGTGCGCTGGTGTCTGGTGCCCGCTCTATTGCTGGGGGCCCTTAAAACCTGTCTGGACAGTGTGTCGCGTCCTCAGGCAGGATTCTGGGTCGCCCTGAGTGGCATTGGTTTTAATATTCTGGCCAATCAGATTCTCATGTTTGGAGGCATCGGTTCTTTCCAATGGTTTGAAGGCTTCGGAGTCACGGGGACGGGCTGGGCCACCACCCTCACCAATCTCTGGATGTTGCTGATACTGGCCTTTTATTTTCAGAGGAGTCAGGTGTTGCGCCGCTACGGTTTTTTTAAATCCGCAGGCTTTGCACCCGGTACCCTGCGTTTGCTTTTGGGCACCGGCTGGCCCGTGGGCGTGGCGATTTTATCGGAGGTGGGACTCTTTGCGGGAATGACCCTGTTTATGGGATACCTGGGTGAAGCGGCACTGGCAGCACATCAGATTGCGCTGAACGTGGCCTCACTCACCTTTATGTGCGCTCTTGGGGTGGCTTATGCCACCACCGTGCGAGTGGGCAAAGCCATGGGGGAAAAAGACCCGATGGGGGCCCGACGCGCCGGTTTTATTGGCATGGGTTTGGGGATGGCCTTAATGGGATGTGCGGGAGTTGTCTTCTGGAGCGTGCCGGAATGGATCATGGGGTTGTATCTGGATTTAAGAGCGCCCGAAAATCAGGCGGTACTCACGCTGGGTGCACAATTGCTCAGATTGGCGGCGCTGTTTCAACTCTTTGACGCTTTGCAGGTCACTTCTCAGGGAGGATTGAGAGGGTTAAAAGATACGTTTATTCCCATGGTTATTGGTTTTTGTTGCTACTGGCTAATAGGGTTAGGTAGCGGTTTGTGGCTGGGGTTTGGTTTGCAGCAGGGCGCAACGGGACTGTGGATGGGCCTGGTTCTGGGGCTCATGAGTGCGGGAGTGATGCTAAGCGCCCGCTTTTTCTCATTTTTCAAAAAAGCCGACATGATAAAAACGTGAGTTAAAAACGCGTAGAATAAGAAAAAAGAGATTCGGTCCAGTTACCTGGATAAGGGGACACAGGAATCTGAGACGCGTCCAGATCAAGTCTATTTAATAGGGCCTGATTATGCTGATTCACGTGATTGGATACACCGTAAAACCCCGCTATACGACCCAGAATATACAAGGCATAT
>CAYFGW010000255.1:0-6424 GCA_964342365.1 uncultured Candidatus Sericytochromatia bacterium
TGATTTCGTTGATGCGGTTCATAATCCCGTGGGCCGTGGTGGGAATTTCTTCACGAATAATGGGATTAATATGCACAATGAGCACGTCCTTACTCACCATCTGGCTATTAAAAGGAAACAAAGCGGGGTTGCCCATATAGCCGCCGTCCCAGAAGTAATCGTCTTTGACCTTGACGGACTTGAACACAAAGGGCAAACAGGCGGAGGCCATGGCCACATCCAGAGACACTTCTTCGGTGGTGAACACCTTCACATTGCCCGTGCGCACATGGGTGGTGGAAATATACAGCTGGGTTTTATCGCAGTGGCGCAACACTTCAAAATCAATGGTTTCTGAGAGTAAATCCCGCAGTGGATTCACGTCAAAAGGGTTAAATTGATAAGGCGAGAACACCCGGCTCCAGCCGTCAAAAGCCGCATAGGCCATCTGGGCCATCAGACCTTCAGCATAAGGCCACTGTTGACCGGGGAAGTAGCGCAGCGGGTTATAACGTTGGCCCACCTGCGACACCCGTTTCCAGAAGGTTTCTAAGACTTCAATGGCTTTTTCTCGTCCACCTTCGGTGAGGCCATAGGCATAACAGAGCGCGTTCATGGTGCCAGCGGAGGTAGCCGAAATGGCTTCCACATCAATGCGCTCATCTTCTAAAAGCTTTTCCAGAACGCCCCAGGTAAACGCGCCGTGAGCGCCGCCGCCCTGCAGGGCCAGATTAATTCGTTTCTTCATAATCTGTACTTTAGCAGATGCTGCTTACAAAGCGGTCACAAAACTACACACTCCAGCGCTGGTTGAGCACTTCCGCCTGCTGAAGTACCAGAGTTTAGAGATCCCCGAAATTAGAGCAGTGACTTAAGATAAGTTTAGCGTCAAAAGCTACGTTGAGCTTTTCGTCTCCGGCTTCCTCTCTGATACAAGTTTCTAGCACTTTGCCTCGCCTACTCAGCGTTGAATAGCACGGGACCTGGAGGGGTATTTTTGCTATTTCAAATAGGGAGCGAACGAAGCCGCAAACCTGTCTAAAAGCCAATTGGTAAAGGTTTCGTATGAGATAGCAAAACTCAATAGCGGCATTTGTGTAGACATAAGAGGCTCCTCTTCCTCCGTGTTTTTCCTCGTTAATCCAATCCTCAATGAGAGTTTCGGGTATCCACACATCTAGCATTCCTCTTTGGGTAAGTGATTTGTTATACTCAGGCCAGTTTCGTACTTTGTACGTTATTTTTTCATACCCCGAACCTACAGCAAGCTGTAAATTCGGGGATTCATTCATGCAACAAAGCCGTTTTGCGCCGTCGCAGCAATCAAGAGATACTTTTTGTACGAGAGCTACAGTTTATCCAGAGAAACTGTTTACCCTTTTTTCTACTCGAAATGTTTCTTTTCAGGTTCCAGGTGCGGTCAGTGAGAAAAACACCGAAGCTTTACTTAGCTTACCCAATTTACCGCGATAACAACTTGTCTCGCTAATGCTTGGCGTACACCGGAAATTTGCTGGCCTCTCCATAATCCTGGAGGGGCTCTCGTTGTTTCAGGGTTTCCATATCTGCTGCTGAAATCTCAAAATTGACTTCAGCGTTGCTTTTCATATGCTCAGGGTTCCCCGTTTTGGGCAGAGGCAATAGACCCAGTTGCAAGGTGTAGCGAATGCATAATTGAGGAACCGAAACGCCATACTTTTTCGCCATTGCTACCAGATCTTCTTGACCCAACAATTCGCCGTG
This sequence comes from uncultured Candidatus Sericytochromatia bacterium, assembly GCA_964342365.1. Taxonomy (GTDB): domain Bacteria; phylum Cyanobacteriota; class Sericytochromatia; order UBA7694; family UBA7694; genus CAXRDE01. The sequence continues at coordinate 1,723 of CAYFGW010000255.1, forward strand.
CCCAATTGGAGAATAGGCTTCTACCAGCATATTCTGCTGTTGGCTATAGGCAATTAAGTCATCAGGGGTATTGCTAATATGTGCCAGAATTTGATTGACCATGGGTTTAACACGGGCATCTTTTAAATTGTCAATATCTGCTTTTTGGAAGTTAGAGACCCCAATAGCTTTCAGTTTTCCCTGCTGATAAGCATCTTCCATGGCGCGCCAGGCTTCGCGATTCCCTTCAAAAAAACGATCTTCTCCATTAAAATGCTGCCAGGGCTGAGGACTGTGAATCAGCATTAAATCAATCGTGTCCAGCTTCATAACTGTTAAAGATTTATCAATCGCACTTACGGCTTCATCGTAAGATTTGATTTCTGCGGCCAGTTTGGTGGTGACAAACAGCTCTGTGCGTTTCACTCCGCTGTTTCTCAATCCTTCGCCTACGCCCCTTTCGTTTTCATAAGCCTGGGCCGTATCAATGTGACGATAACCCAGATCAATGGCCGATTGAACGGCCTCATCTGCTTTTTCGTCTTCAATAAACCAGGTTCCCAGGCCCAGTTTGGGGATTTTCACATCATTTGAGAGGGTATAGTATTCGTTTAGCATTTTGTTTTCCTTTAATTTTTAAATTGAATGTCTGTGACCGGTGTTTTCCAGTTCACGATTCCCTTTTCGGTATTGGGCACAATGTATAAGTGGGTCATGGCGGTTTCTTCTGTAGCGCCGTGCCAGTGCTCCACATTGGGAGGGCACTTAATTACATCACCCTTTTGTATGCGTTCTTTGGGCTGTCCTTTGATCTGGTGATAACCTTCGCCTGCGGTTACAATGAGAATTTGTCCGGCGGGATGGCTATGCCAGTTGCTGCGCGCATGCTTTGCAAAGTAAACGCTCCCGGAAGCGGTGGTAAAGGTATCGTCAGGTTGCACCAAAGAGTTAACCCATACCGCGCCGGTAAAGTTCTCAGCAGGTGCTCTTTCTCCTTTCTCAAAGCGCGTTTTCTGTTGTTCCATATACTGTGCTTTGCAAGCCACAAGCAGACACCCCGTTACAATGAGAATCAATGGTTTTAAAGTAGGTTTCATAAAATTTACTCCTTTCATTCACTAAGGTAAGTCGGGACGAAAAAAGACTGGTAGAACGATTAAGGTGAATTTTTGCCTGATTCTCCAAAGGCTTTAAATCGCAAATGAAGAAGGAGTACAGCAATAAACCAACTGAAAAAACAGAAAACAAAGTATGCGCCGAGATAGTATTCACGTTGCACAGATTTCGAATTTCAAAAGTGGGCGCAAAAAATAAAGTTCAGGCCAAGCATTACTGCCTTAAAAAAGGGTGTATTCATGATTTTACCAGGGATTTTCATTATGAACAGGAGCGTTCGGGGAGGGGTTGGCATAGCCCACACTAGCCACCACAGCACCAAGAATCCAACGTCCTGTAACATAATAGTATTGAATAATTGTCTGATTCTATTTTGAGGAGCCCGAAATGTCAACAAACCCTGAGCTGGTACAAAGAATTGAACGCCGGGCTCTGTCAGAACACAACACCACCACCGCGTATCAACCTCTGACGCTCCATCGCTGGACACATCCCACGGATCCTATCAGCTATATGTTATCCCCCAATATTTGTTTAATCGGGCAGGGCGTTAAACGGGTCATGCTGGGAGATGAAATATATATTTACGACGCACAACATTTTCTATTGTCTTCTCTGGATTTGCCCGTTACTGCAGAAATTATGGAGGCCAGTGAAGAAAAGCCTTATCTGGGACTGACGTTAAATTTGAATTTGAACCTGTTATCCCAGCTGATGATGGACAGTAACCTACCGGCGCCAGAGAGAAAACTAGCTTGTCAGGGCGTATCCGTAAGTCCTCTGGAGCCCGACCTTTTAGGGGCGATTTATCGTTTGATGGACTTACTGGAGACCCCCGAGGACTTACCCATTATGGCCCCGCTGATTGAAAAAGAAATATGTTATCGCTTGCTCAGAGGAGTGCAAGGCCCCCGGCTGCGACAGATGGTAACCCACGGAAGTCAGAGCCATTCCATAGCACGTGCTGTGCAGTGGCTAAAACAATCCTACCGGGAATCCTTTAAGGTTTCTGATTTAGCCCATCGAGTGGGAATGAGTGATTCTGCTTTTTATGCACATTTTCGTGAGTTAACCACCATGACACCCTTACAATTTCAAAAAAAATTAAGGCTAGAAGAAGCACGGCGTTTGATGTTAACACAGGATCAGGACGCTGCCAGCGCTTCTTTTATGGTGGGCTATGAAAGTCCTTCTCAGTTTAACCGCGAATACAAACGCCTATTTGGGATGCCTCCGCTAAAGGATATCAAGCAATTGCGTCAGTTTTCTGAAGCGGGGACATATTCCAGAATGTCGCCCGACTGACACTGAAACGGCTCACTCATTTATTCCAGAAAGGCGTACTGCCTTAATTTGACCGGTTTTGAGCTTACTGAAATTGGCCTCCGTGGTGCCAGTGAATTGCACCAGAGCTTTGCTCTTCACTTTTGGCAGAGCCATCATTACATCTAACCGTAAAACAATGGCGTCAAACGCGTCTCTGCCCAGCAAAAAAAGCCAGCCGTAAATCATGGCCATAATAGGATCACCCACGCTCGCTGTTTTCGCAAGTTGAGTCATAACGGTATTGCTTGTGTGAGAAATAGCTAAAAGTCTTGCCGGTCTTGGGGTTGAGCGTACTCATGACATAAAATGTCGTTACAAAAAAAGAAAGCACCCTCAACATGAATTGTACTGCACTTTTCCCTTTTTTCAAAAAACATTTTGAAAAAAAACTCACCCGTTTCTTGCAGGAGGACGGGCTGGGTTGGCAAACCTCATTCGTATTTGATAGCTTTATGAAGGATTGCCTGAGGTCGGTGAACTTCTGATGGACGCAGTGGTTTTCCCCAAAGAGAACACTACTTCTATGGATGCCAAAGCAGTTTACAGCACCTCTCACAAAAGGGTGAGTCAGGGCCGGGACTATGTAGTGCTCACATGGGTCAAAGAGCAACATCATCAAGGGGTTGGATTTTCTAAATCCACTGACTTTGGTAGCGTTTGCCAACTCATTAAACGGATACTCTCTTTTGTCATTTAGGGCAAGCTTTGGTGAGTAAAGTCCGAAAACCTTTACCAGAAAATGCTTTCAGCCTTTACCTGACCTTTTTCCTTGCTATTGCTCGGTTTCACATGTCGACTTGTTCTTTTAATAAGCCATTTTCTTAAAAGCAACATTTTATTGCGGAAAGGCCAATTTTAGGACACGAACACCACGCCTCTCAAGCATTTTTTAAGTGCGTTTACAAAGTATTTACAAACTATTACATCGCAGTGATACTTTTTCTTTACTAAATTATTAGTATAAGTGTATATCTGCTAGTCAAGCAGAATTTTCAGCCCTTAGAAAGGGAATATTATGTCTCGCACCTTACTATTTCTCACGCTAGTGATGTCAACACTTGTAGCCTGTGAAACCGCTCCGAACGTTGATACGTCTCTAAATGAAGCGCTCATTCAATCCGGGCAAAACTTAACTGGAGGTCCTCTTCCCGATGGACAACCCGGAGGCCCTCCTCCGGGCGGACCCAACTTGAGTGAAGCCGCTCAAACTCTGGGGGTATCAGAAACAGACTTACGGGATGCCATGCGTAGAGAGCCTGATACAGAACCTGGCACAGGACCTGATTATGCAGCGATTGCCACGAAATTGGGGGTAACAGAAGAAGCTCTCCGTGCGGCCGTTCCTCCTCCCCCTGCACGTCCTGAAGGTGAGCCACCTGGCGGCGGCGGACCACCTCCCCCCGGTGGACAACGCCGTAGTAGATAACCTGCAAGCTAATCAACAGGCCTGATTGACACAACTTCGCGGTCTGTTGGTTAAGTTAAATGTTTAATTATATAAAACAAAATTTAGCTTATTATAAATTAGACCAACTTATCGAAGTAATGATATCAAGGAGCATAATTAATGAATCGTCAACAGTTTGTGAAAAATGGTTTACTAAGCTTAGGAGCTTTAGTTTCTAGTTCCGCATTGTTGCAGGCTTGCACTCAAATGGCAACACCTACTGGAACAAGTGGAGCAGATGGATGTACACTTTCTCCTTCGGAAACAAAGGGGCCTTTTCCGATCAAATCACCTGCGGAGTGGGTAAGAAGTAGTATTGTATCGGATCGTAATGGCATTCCTTTAATGATTAATATAAAAGTGGTGGATGCTAGTTGTAGACCTTTGGCCAATACTGTAGTTGATTTATGGCATTGCGATGCAGCCGGGGACTATTCGGAGTATGGTGGAACTGGAATGCAGCGCACTGACTACACTAATGCCCACTTTCTGAGAGGCCGTCAGTCTACAGATGCTAATGGACAAGTTAATTTTATTAGTATTTACCCAGGCTGGTATAGAGGAAGAGCACCTCATATACATCTCGAAGTTTTAAATAGTTCCGGTAAATCTTTAATTGTTTCTCAAATCGCTTTTCCCGAAGATGTATCACAAGTGGTATACGCTACACAAGATTACAACGGAGCTGCTGATACATCAAATACACGCGACAACGTCTTCAGAGACAGTTTGGAACTGAACATGGCAGACGAAGTTTCTGGAAATACAACTGAAGGATATTGACCTGTCCCCGGAAACTGCACCACCCAGAACTTTAGTTCTGGCTCACAGGCT
>CAYFGW010000256.1:0-6349 GCA_964342365.1 uncultured Candidatus Sericytochromatia bacterium
TGCCGCCCGTGATCACGCTAAAGTCCGTACCCGGCTGACCCGTACTGCTAAATTCCCGGGCGCGCACCCCGCCAGAACCGTCTTCCCAGGTCACCACAAAGTCACCGTCATTGTCCATAGCCACAGCGGGGTCTCTTTGCTGACCTGAAGTGGTTTCGTTGACACGGAATGGAGCGCCTTGCTTGACGCCTGCGTTATTGTACATTTGTGCAAAAATATCGTATTGAGCGCCTTTGAAAACGCCTTCCCGATTTTCATAAACCACCACATAATTGCCCGCATCATCAGAAGCCACATCGGGATTTTCCTCAAAAGAGGGGGGCGCAGGACTAAAAGGCAACACCAGCGGATCGTCAGCTACATTGGCACCATTTCCGTCCACCACCACGGTGGTACTGGCAATGACTGTATTATTGCTGTTAAGCACCTTAATATCATAGGTGCCTTCGGGGACGTCATCAAAGCGAATGCCTCCCTTCCTCCTCTCATTAGGCCTCAAAACAACGGGAACAGACACCGGATCGCTGAGGGTGATGGTTACGGTTTCAGGAATGGGTTGACCATTTTGCGTGGTCACATCAAATTCTACATTTTGCGTGCTCTGGGTTTGTTGTTTGATAGCGTCCACATCGGGCAAACTCGTGTTGGTGATGCTCAGAGCAATACCCGGTCCCGACAGAGTCCCGGGCTGTTGGCCAAAGGTTTTTGCGTCCTTGTCGTATTCCAGGGCTTCCAGAAGACGCTCCTGCAATTGGGAAATATCCAGACTGGACAACACGTCAGGCTTATTCACCTGAAGGGCTTTGAGCACGTCCACCAGCAGAATTTGTGAGCGGGTCAGATTCAGCGTAATGGTGGTGGTTCCAGACTGAGAACGATACCAGCCTTTGGCGGTCAGTCCCCCGAGAAGTTGTTTATTGGCATCATAGCCCTGAGCCTCTACAAAGCGCAGTTTGCCATCGGCAATGGGAATACCGGACAAGGTGGCGTTCACGGTTCCGTTGTTAACGGGTAAAAACTCGTCGCCGTCTGCGGTGAAGACTTTACTGTCGATACCGTCTCCGGTCAGGGTAATTTTGAAAAAAGCCAGTTGCTCGATGCTGGCAATCTGGGTTTTAAAAGACGCATTACGCCCAAAATTTACCGTCACCTGCTCACTGGCAGCAGCACTAACATCGGTGGCTCTGGGATCGGTGGCTCTCAAAGCCATTTGCGTCTGATTAACGGGAGCAGTCACCTGACACGCTACAAAGGTCAGTGAGATGGAAAAAGCAAAAAGATGTTTGATATTCATAAATAAATCCTTTGAGTATTTAGCGGTCGTCGCGGCGGGTGTTTAATCCCTCAAGTTCCACGTTCACATTGACCGTGGATGCAGGCGGTGGGGTGGGGGTCGAAGTGGCAAAGTTACTACTGCTGCTGGTGCCCCCCACAATGGTACTGGCCACAGAAATCAGCTGGGTGGCCTCCAGGTCAGTGCCCTCAATACGCGCAGTTAAACGGCTGAATCCGTTGTCCTGCAGCGCTATAACCAGACCGTCCTCGTTGATAGAGAAGTCCTGAGGTCGACTGCTAGAAAAAGTAATCCGGTTATTGCCGAGATCTACTTCGTTGCCGTTAGCGTCTATTAAACGAATGTCAAGTTGTACGGATTGTCCTCTGCCGCTAAGAAAACGATTCGGCAGCGTCACGCGCAGCTGCGAACCGTCGGGCAACTGCACGCTGGCTTCACCCTGCGCACCGGGGTTAGAGGTGGGGGCCGGCGTGATGGGAATAGAAGTACTGTCTGGAACCGGCGTGGCGGAAGCCACCGGCATGGGAGTGGGATCAGTTGTGGCTTCCGGGGTAGGTTCAGCGGAAGCTGAAGGTTCGGCTGTGGGCGAGTCCACAGGCTGAACAAGGGATTCAGGGCAGCCGGTCAAAAAAAGAGAAACACAGAAAACAAGCGCAGTGCGGCGAAGCATAAGGTAATTTACTTTCGTATTAGGATACTCTAATATATCATCTAAATGAGAGCGTTACAAGCCCCGGCAGTACATGTTCACAAAGGTATCAAAATAGCGTAAAAAGCCCGTTCCAGCCTCCCGGATTAAAGTCAGTCTCCCCTTACGCTAAACAACATGAATGCAGCACAACTACTCGTAAAATCTCTTGAAAATGAAGGGGTCACCCATATTTATGGGGTGCCCGGCGAAGAAAATCTGGACTTTTTAGAAGCTCTTGCAGACAGCACCATTCGCTTCGTACTGGTGCGTCACGAGCAGGCGGGAGGCTTCATGGCCGCCACGCAGGGACGACTCACGGGAAAGGCGGGGGTTTGTTTTTCCACCCTGGGACCGGGAGCCACCAATTTGATGACCGCAGCGGCCTATGCACAACTGGGTGCCATGCCGCTGGTCATGATTACCGGGCAAAAACCCATTCACTCCAGCAAACAGGGAGGATTCCAGATTCTGGACGTGGTGGATATGATGCAGCCCGTCACACAATCGGCAGAACGCATTACCGATGCCGCCTGGATTCCCTCTCAAATTCACAATGCTTTTGCCACAGCCATGCAACCCCGTCCGGGGGCGGTGCATCTTGAATTTCCTGAGGATGTGGCCAAAACCACCGCCGAAGGCCACCCTTTTAAGCCTTTTGAGCCCTCCATAAACGGCCCCACTTCGGAGGCTGCGAGTGCGATTCTAAAGCGTATAAAATCAGCCAAAGCCCCCCTTATTATGGTAGGGGCAGGCGCCAACCGGCAGCGCATTTGTCAATCGTTGCCGGACTTTATTGAACACTTCAATATTCCTTTTTTCACCAGCCAAATGGGCAAAGGCGTGGTGGATGAACGGCATGCTCTGTGTCTGGGCACAGCGGCTCTGTCCTCAAATGAGATTGCCCATGAAGCCCTGGAGCACGCGGATCTGGTGCTTAACATCGGGCATGATGTGATTGAAAAACCACCCTTTCGCATGACTTCTGACGGGCCGGAAGTGGTGCATATTCACCATGAGGTGGCCACCTTTGACCCTCTTTATTTCCCACAGTATCATCTGTGTGGAGACATCGCTCTGAGCTTACAGGCCCTCACAAAACAGGGTGAAAATGTGCATTTTGAAAACGAAGCCTTTGCTCCCTATTTAAAACGTTACCAGGAGCGTCTAACGCAGGTGGTATCGGGCCATCCGGTACCGGAAGCTACGGAAGAACACGTCCCTCTGCTGGATCTGATTCAGGGGCTGCGCCAGCATATGCCACCTTCGGGCATTGTGGCTTTGGACAACGGCATGTACAAGCTCTGGTTTGCCCGTTACTATCCCGCTTTTGAGCCCAATACCCTATTGCTAGACAATGCGCTGGCTAGCATGGGCGCAGGCTTGCCCTCTGCCATGGGTGCCAAGATTACCCGGCCTGAAGTACCCGTGGTGGCCGTGTGTGGAGACGGGGGTTTTTTAATGAACAGTCAAAGCTTAGAAACCGCGGTCAGAGAAAATCTGGATCTGGTGGTGATTGTGCTAAACGACAAAACCCTGGGCATGATTCGCTGGAAACAGGAGAACGAAAACAAGCAGGATTTCGGGCTGCGTTACAATAACCCCGACTTTTGCGCGTTGGCTCACAGTTATGGAGCCAAAGGACATACCGTAAAAACCACAGAAGCATTTGTAACTCACTTCCAGCAGGCTCATGAACAGGGCGGCGTGCACGTGCTGGATGTGAGCATTGATTATGCCAAGAATCCAGATGTTTTTTAAGGCTTAAGGTTTGAGATTTAAGAAAGGTTAAACTATGTTTGAGAGTAAGAATCCCTATAATAATGAGGTGGTCGCCACCTACGATGGCCACAGTGACGCTGCGGTATCAGCAGCTATAGAAAAAGCCCATGAGCAACATACTCGCTGGCGACGCACTTCCTTTTCAGAACGGGCGGCTTGTTTAAACAAGGTGGCTGAAGGTCTTGAGAACCGCAAACAAGAGCTGGCTGAACTAATGACCCGAGAAATGGGCAAGCCAGTGAGCGGTGCCCATTCAGAAATTGAAAAATGTGCCTGGGTGTGCCGGTACTATGCGGAGCACGCAGAGGATTTTTTGCGTCCGGAGCCCGTTAAAAGCGATGCTGAAAAAAGCCTCATTGCTTACCAACCCATGGGGGTGGTCCTGGCAGTGATGCCCTGGAACTTCCCCTTCTGGCAGGTCATGCGCTTTGCGGCACCGGCGATTATGGCGGGCAATGCGGGATTATTGAAACATGCTTCTAATGTGAGCGGTTGTGCGCTGGCCATTGAAGAACTGTTTGTGCAGGCAGGCTGTCCTGAGGGCCTGTTTAAAACGCTTCTGATACACAGCGACACTGTGGAAAGCATTCTCAAAAACCCCAAAGTCAAAGCAGCTACCCTGACCGGAAGTGGCCCGGCGGGACGCTCGGTAGCGGCCATTGCCGGAGACCAGCTCAAAAAAACCGTGTTAGAACTCGGCGGCAGTGATGCCTACCTGATTCTGGAAGATGCGGATATTGCTCATGCGGCAAAAAAATGTGCGGAAAGCCGTATGCTCAACTCGGGCCAGAGTTGCATTGGTGCCAAGCGTTTTGTGGTGTTAGAAGCAGTGTACAATGACTTTATTTCAGCCTTTCAAAAAGAAATGGAAGACCAGGTGATCGGTGATCCCCTGGATAAAGACACCACTTTAGGGCCCATGGCGCGCCATGACCTCAGAGACGAATTACACGAACAGGTCCAGGAAAGTATTAAAAAAGGCGCTCGCTGCATTACCGGCGGAGAAATTCCCGATCACGAAGGGGCCATGTACCCGCCCACCATTCTGGTAGACGTAAAGCCCGGCATGCCCGCTTATGAAGACGAGTTATTTGGCCCCGTGGCCAGCGTCATTAAAGTAGCCAATGAAGCTGAAGCTATTCAAGTGGCCAACGATTCCGTGTTCGGGCTGGGTTCAGGCATTTTTAGCGAAAATCGTGAGCGAGCCCAGAAACTGGCTATTGAAGAAATAGAGGCCGGCGCCTGTTTTGTGAATGACTACGTCAAATCCGATCCTCGCTTGCCCTTTGGAGGCATTAAAGAAAGCGGTTATGGTCGAGAACTGAGCCATCTGGGTATCCGTGAATTTGTGAATATTAAGACGGTCAGTTTATACTAATGTCTAATGGAACCTCTCTTTGCTCTGGCCATGGGTCTCGGACTGAGTGCCGCCTGCGGCTTCCGGATTTTTTTACCGCTGACGCTGATGAGTCTGGTGGCCAACGCTGGCTGGATTAACCTGCCCACGGAACTGGCCTGGGCCGGCAGCGGCCTGGCGCTGGGCGTGCTTTTGAGTGCGACCCTGATTGAGATCGCCGCTTACTATATCCCCTGGGTAGACAATGCCCTTGACGCTGTGGCGACCCCGGCGGCCATGCTGGCAGGAACCCTTGTGACGCTGGGCTTTGCACCGGAGATGTCTCCGGTGGCCCAGTGGAGTCTGGCCCTTATTGCCGGAGGCGGGCTAGCAGGTGTGACCCAGGGAGCCACCGTGGCCACACGGGCCACCTCTAGTGCCACCACGGGCGGACTGGGCAACCCGATTGTAGCCACCCTTGAGGCCCTCTTCGCCACAGTGGTGTCTTTACTGGCTCTCTTTGCGCCACTGATAGGGGTTGTCTTTGTGGCAGGGGTTCTGATCTGGGCTTTCGTCAAAATTTTTCAATACATGAAGAGACGCCCACAAAAGGCAAATGAGGCTGAGTCTGTAGTATGATGCAGCCATGCGTGAATCTTTAGACCGTTTACAGGCCCTGCAATCGCATCTCAACGAAGTCATTCTGGGCAAGTCCGGCGTGGTACAACATCTGCTGGTCAGTTTGCTGGCCCGGGGGCATGTGCTCTTAGAAGATATTCCGGGACTGGGAAAAACCACCCTGGCCAAAGCCTTCGCCAGTAGCCTTCAATGTGAATTTCGCCGGGTACAGTTCACCCCCGATCTATTGCCTTCAGACGTCCTGGGCACATCCATTTACCACCCCGGCACCCAGAAATTTTCTTTTCAGGAAGGCCCCGTCTTTACACAAATTTTTATGGCGGATGAAATTAACAGAGCCTCTCCCCGAACCCAGTCGAGCCTGTTGGAAGCCATGGCGGAACGCCAGATCAGTGTGGAAGGACAGCAGCGCGAGCTCTCAACGCCCTTTATGGTCATTGCCACCCAGAACCCCATTGAGTATCAGGGCACCTATCCGTTACCGGAAGCCCAGTTGGATCGTTTTTTAATGGCTTTGGACATCGGGTACCCTGACCCGGAAGCGGAACTCAAAATGTTGTATCAGGAGCAAAAACCGGAGCTAGAAGTGTCTGAACGCCTGCTACCAGAA
>CAYFGW010000257.1:0-6326 GCA_964342365.1 uncultured Candidatus Sericytochromatia bacterium
ATAGTCATCAGGCAGATAAAGCGCTGGAAATTATCCACCAGCGCTTTATTAGCGCCGATGTCGAAACGACTTCTGAAAAAATTTCCTGAAAAATTTAACATTTATTTGAACACTCCTTGCGATAGCTGAGTCCTCAACTCAAGACACAATCACAAGGAGTTTTAGATGATGCGTATTCAAAGGATTCAACTTCAAAAGTGGGCGCTTACCGCCGCCCTCACCCTGAGCATGGTGGGCTGTGCCAGTACCAAAACCGAAAAAGTATTTACAAAAGTTGATAGTGAGTTACAGGGCGTTGCACAAAATAGCGAATCCACACCGCAAGCCCCTGAAAAAGATAAAGGCGATGCCCCCGCGGAAGCCAAAAGACCGGTTTCAAAGCCCGTCCCGGCGACTCTCGCCAAGCGCAGCCGCCGCAAAGTGAGTCAGGCCCTTGGTGGAGCTCGACCCGGAAACGCCCCCGCTGACGGGCTCAAAAGCAATTATTTGCGCGATGAAGAGCCTCCGATAATCACCGAAGAAAAGCGCGTGACGCCCCATAATACTGAAGATTATGACCGCATTTACGAAAACCCTTTTTTAAACAGTCACACCAACCCGCTGTCCACGTTTTCTATTGATGTGGACACCGCTTCTTATAGCAATATACGGCGATACATTGAAAACAACCAACTGCCACCCGCTGACGCCGTGCGTATTGAAGAACTGGTCAATTACTTCCCTTATGACTATGCAGCCCCTGAGGGCAACCGTCCTTTTGCGATCCACACAGACCTCGCCGTATGCCCCTGGCAACCGGACCATAAGCTTTTGCGCATTGGCCTGAAGGGAAAACCCGTTAAAACAGAAAACCTGCCCGCCAATAATCTGGTGTTTTTGCTGGATGTATCCGGTTCCATGAGTAATCCCAATAAGCTTCCGCTGTTGAAGCGTTCGCTCAAACTCTTGGTCGATCGCATGCGGGAACAGGATCATGTGTCCATTGTGGTGTATGCAGGGGCAGCGGGGGTCGTGCTACCGCCCACCTCCGGCGAAAACAAGGACCTGATTATTAAAGCACTGGACAAACTCAACGCCGGAGGCTCTACCGCCGGGGGCGCTGGCATTCAGTTGGCATATAAACTGGCTCAAACGCACTTTAAAGCCAACGGCAATAATCGCATTATTCTGGCCACAGACGGAGACTTCAACGTGGGGCCTTCCAGCGATGCTGCTCTGACCCGCATGATTGAAGAAAAGCGCAAGGCGGGTATTTTTCTCACCGTCCTGGGGTTTGGCATGGGCAATTACAAAGACAATAAAATGGAAAAGCTGGCGGACAAGGGCAATGGCAACTACGCTTACATTGACAATTTAACGGAAGCCCGCAAGGTGCTGGTGACAGAAATGGGTAGCACGCTGCTTACCCTGGCCAAAGACGTGAAGCTTCAGCTGGAGTTTAACCCCACCCGCGTCAAGGAATACCGTTTGATTGGCTACGAAAACCGCATGCTGCGCACGGAAGACTTCAACGATGACACCAAAGACGCAGGCGAACTGGGTGCGGGCACCACCGTGACCGCGCTTTACGAGATCGTTCCCGGCAATGCCAGCACGGAAGTGCCCTTAAAGTACCAACAGCAAGAAAATCGCACCTCTGCAGCCCTCAGCAACGAATTACTGACAGTGAAGCTGCGCTATAAAGCCCCCCAGGCCGATAAAAGTCAGCTCATGACCAACACGGTGAAAGACGCTCCGCTGCGCTGGGAAAAAGCGCCCCGTGATTTCCGCTTTGCGGCAGCAGTGGCAAATTTTGGTATGCAGCTGAGAGATTCTAAACACAGGGGCAACTGGAGCTTTGAAGATGTGATTACTCAGGCGCGCTCTTCTCAGGGTGACGATATGGAATCTTACCGTCAGAATTTTGTGAATCTGGCCCGTCAGGCCCAGTTACTCAAGCAGACGCAAACGCGCTAAATCTGACGTGTCGGTTTTATCCTCAGGGAGCGGCCATGTTCAAAAAAGAACATGGTCGCCCTTTTAATGCCATATTTAGAATATGCTAAAGTTTGCAAATAATGATTTAGAGAAGTATTTTTCAGGATATATTGTAGGCAATACGTTCTAAGAAAAGAGACATTCCATGTTGTGGCATACCCAATCTACTTCTAAAACACTGGACACTCTCAACAGCTCGCAAAAAGGCCTGAGTTCTGAACAAGTCATTGCGCTTCAGGAAAAACACGGCCCCAATGCGCTGATTGACAAAGGAGGTCGCAGCTTCTGGAAACTGCTCTGGGAGCAGTCCACCTCGATTATGGTGCTTATTTTGGTGGCTGCTGCCGTGCTTTCGGCCATCCTTGGAGATATTCAGGACGCGGTGGTGATTCTGGCTATTATCGTGTTTTTTGTGTCTCTGGGCGTGTTTCAGGAGTATCAGGCAGAACAGGCCATTGCGGCCCTGAAAAAAATGACGGTGCCCGATGTACATATCAAACGCAACAGCAAAAAAATCACCGTACCTGAAACGGAACTGGTACCGGGCGACTATGTGTTTCTGGACACAGGCGATCAGGTGCCCGCGGATCTGAGAATCATTGAGCACCAGCATTTAAAAGTAGAAGAAGCCGCCCTCACCGGAGAATCGCTGGCAGTGGAAAAACAGACGGACGCCTTACCCGATGAAGAACTGGCCGTCGCCGACCGCACCAATATGCTTTATATGGGCACCCAGGTCACCTATGGCCGCGGACAGGGTGTGGTGGTGGCCACGGGCATGAACACCGAACTGGGTCATATTGCGGAAATGCTGCAAAATGTCAAAGACCGCAAAACCCCCTTGCAAGAACGCCTCGATTACGTGGGCAAGGTGCTTGCGGGGGTAGCCCTGGCCTTTTCCGGGCTGATCTTTCTGGTGGGGCTCTGGCAGGAAGAAACCCTCAAAACCATGGCTTTGAGTGCCATTGCCGTAGCGGTAGCCGCCGTTCCCGAAGGACTGCCCGCTGTGCTGACAGTGACCCTGGCCTTTGGCGCCCAGCGCATGCTGAAACGCAACGCCCTGGTGCGCAAACTTACCGGTATTGAAACCCTGGGGTCTGTGTCCATTATCTGCTCCGACAAAACCGGCACGCTAACTCAGAACAAAATGACCGCCACACGAATGCTGATGCCAGAGCACACGCTGGATATCAAACAAGAATTACCCCCGCGACTCAAGCTGGGCTTGTTATGCAGCGTCTTGTGCAATAATGCAGAAATCAACAGCGAAGAGCGCACCGGTGACCCCACCGAACTGGCCATGCTGGACGCCGGTTCGCGCTATAACTGGTCCTTTGAAACCCTCACTCAGGCCTTTCCTCGCATTGACGAATTGCCCTTCGACTCTGACCGTAAAAGCATGACCACCCTCCACCGTATTGAATCCATTCCCGAATTTTTGTCAGACATTACTGACCACTACCCGGAGTTTAAGGCGGGACAGTGGCTGAGTTTTACCAAAGGATCTATTGATCGGCTGCTGGAGCTGAGCCCCGGCGAAAGTGCTGATACCTGGCAGGCTTTAAACGAATCCCGTGCGGAACAGGGTGAACGAGTCCTCTCTTTTGGGGCGCGCTTTTATGAAGCATTGCCCACCGACAAAAGTATAGAAGCCCTGGAGTCAGATCTTCAGCTCCTGGGACTCATGTCTATGATTGATCCGCCGCGCCCTGAGGCCAAACGGGCGGTGGCCACCTGTCTCAAGGCGGGAATTCAACCGCTGATGATTACCGGCGATCATCCGCTAACGGCTTTGAGTATTGCCAAACAGCTGGGTATGAACGCCACGGACGTCATGACGGGCCGGGATTTAGAGCCTTTGTCTCAGAGCGAACTCCAAGAAAAGTTGAGCACCTATCGCGTATTTGCCCGGGTATCTCCCGAACATAAACTGCGCATTGTGGAAGCTTTTCAGGCCCAGAACAAAATTGTGGCGATGACCGGTGACGGGGTGAATGATGCTCCGGCCCTCAAGCAGGCGGATATTGGCGTGGCCATGGGTATTACGGGGACCGACGTATCCAAACAGGCCGCCGATATGGTGCTCCAGGACGATAACTTTGCCACCATTGTGGCCGCCGTGGAAGAAGGCCGCATTATCTACGATAACTTGCGCAAATTCATTAAGTTTTCTGTGGCGGGCAATTTAGGAAAAATCGGTGTCATGCTGGCAGCCCCTTTTGTGGGCATGCCTCTGGCACTGGCTCCCATTCAAATGCTGTGGTTAAACCTGCTCACCGATGGTTTACTGGGCTTTGGCATTGGTATGGAAAAGGCCGAAGGCTCCATTATGGAGCGGGAGCCCACGCCTCCGGAAGAAAGTATCTTTGGTCAGGGCATGATAGGACAAATTGTCTGGATGGGTTTGCTGATTACCCTGATTGCCATGGCGCTGGGCAGCTGGAGCTGGTTCACCGCGGGCAAGGATGGCCCCTGGCAATCGGTTATGTTTACTTCACTGGCCTTTGCCCAGATTTTTCAGGCGCTGGGAATTCGCTCCAGCAAAGAGCATTTGTGGGAAATGGGGGTATTTTCTAACCGGGTGCTCTGGGGCATGATTGCCGGAGTGCTGGTATTGCAGCTGGCCGTCATTTATTCGCCCTTTTTGCAGCAGTTCTTTCATACCCAGCCGCTGGATGTGGCCACCCTTTTCCTTATTCTGGGGGCCAATGCGCTGGTGTGGGGGATCTCCGAAGGGGTTAAAGCTTTGGGGAAGGCTGTGTGAGGGGACAAGCCGTTCATAAACCGGGGGACGCTCCGGCGCCTCGTCGTGAGGCTCTGTCGCTATGACCCAAAGTGCCGCTGATGCGCGTCCTGCGCGCGGCACTTCGGGGAATCCCCCTTGTCCATGAACGGCTTTTACCTACACTGACAGTATCCGGGGAGGGGACTGGATTTTTTGGTTTTTGGAAACGGTTAGTGTGCAGTTAGGGTGGACATGTCGATCACGAAACGGTGGGCGAGATCGCCTTCTTTGAGGCGGGTGTAGGCGTCGTTGATTTCATCCATGCGAATCATTTCGCAGTCGGGGTGGATGTTGTGTTCAGCACAAAAGTCCAGGACTTCCTGGGTTTCTTTGATGCCTCCGATTAAAGAGCCGGCCACGCGGCGACGGCCCATGACAAGGGGAACGGTGCGAGGCTCTTCCATCAGGCCGATTTGGCCCACAATGACCAGGGTACCGTCGATGTCGAGTAAGGGGAGATACAGGGTCATATCGTGTTTGACAGGGGCGGTGTCGATGATGAGATCCAGAGTGCTGCCGGCTTTTTTCATGGCGGCCTTGTCGCTGGATACCAGCAGGCTTTTTGCGCCCAGGGCGAGGGCTTCTTCTTTTTTTGCGTTAGAACGGCTGATAACATGGACTTCTGCGCCCATGGCCACGGCCAGCTTAACGGCCATGTGACCCAGACCGCCAAGACCAATAACGCCCACACGGGAGCCCGCTTTCACGTTCCAGGCACGCAGCGGAGAGTAGGTGGTAATGCCCGCACATAAAATGGGAGCGGTTCTGGCAAGGTCGAGACCTTCCGGCACACGCATCACAAACTCTTCGCGCACCACAATATGTTTGGAATAACCGCCCTGGGTGGTTTCTCCGGTGATGCGGTCGGGAGCGCCGTAGGTGCCCGTCATGCCCCGACGGCAAAATTGTTCTTCACCCTCATGGCACTGGTCACAGTCCTGACAACTGTCTACCATACAGCCCACTGCCACCTGATCGCCCGGTGTGTAGTGCTTGACCTCAGGGCCTACTTCTATAACACGTCCGACAATTTCATGACCCGGTACAAGAGGATAAGGCTTCGGGCCCCAGTCTCCGTTGACCGTATGCAAATCGGAATGGCATACGCCGGAGTAAAGAATTTCGATAGCCACATCATTAGGGCGCAGCTCTCGCCGCTCAAAATCGTAGGGCGACATATGGGCATTGGCGGAACGGGCGGCATATCCGAGGGTTTTCATGGGAGGTCTCCTGAATGATCCGTAAATTTTTGTACGGGCTGGATTCACATACAGCATACTAAACTACATAGGAAAGGTGTCAGAAACAATTTGCAGAGCCTAATTCACTTGCTATAGATTTTTTAGCGCCCTGCTAACGCCATGGTATGATTCAAAGTAAAATGCTTCGGGGGTATTATACATGACAACGTTTCTCTTTACGCTCGTTTGTTTGGCTGTTTTTATTGGCATTCCCGGTGGTTTTTACTGGTTACATCAAAATGAAAAAAACAGCAAGAAATACGGTCCTTCTAGTACACCACCAAGTCAATTTTTTTGGTAATAACGCTCGAGTTTTCGCCTTG